>JAJYOT010000071.1 GCA_021796015.1 bacterium | reverse complement strand
GGCGATGAAGAAATAGAAGTGATCGTCGGCGGTCCAAGCGCATCCGTGGGAATAAACTCAAAATCAAGCCCGCCCGAGGTATTGTCCATGACCACTGGAATTGGGTCTGGCGCGACGATATATGCCGGAGCTTGAGGCACCGTTTCCGCAGCCGCCGGCTGCCAGTTAGAAGAAATAGTGAATGGTCCGTTGGCGATAGCGCCGTAGGCATAATTGACCGCGCCAAAACTAGAAAGATAAATCGTGTACGCCGCATCGCCTCCAACCACGGGCGAATTGACAACGTAAACCGTGCTGGGGTTTCCGCAGGGAGTGGTAATTGAAGCCGCGCATCCATCTATCACGGCTTTAGTCCCCCATGTTTGAAAGCCCGTGCGCTCGTAATAGCTTAGCTCACCCAAACTATCTATATAGCCAAGAGCGGCCAGGGAAGAAACATTATCCGGCTGGGGCGCCATGGAGTCGGTCACTAAAGCGTTAAAAGAAGCTATTCCACCCGTGGTCAACTCATTAGAGTTATAAGTGCCCGTGTATTGATAAGAGTTGATAACAGCTGATCCATATTGAAATTCCTGAGACACCATGAAGTCATAACTTCCGCCTCCGGAGACGTCATTGACTGGAACGATTTCTCCGTAATTAAGTTCGGCGGGAGACGTGTTGCTGGCTCTATTGCCATCATTGTGGTCGGCAGACCAAGCGGTTCCGCCGGAAAACGCGGTGCTTAATCCATACATGCCAATAATCGAAGTTTTATACGTCGGGTTTCCGGCTCCGCAGCCATTGACCGCCTGGGCATCGCAGACAAAGGAAATAAGGCCTGACGGAGCGCCCTTCATGTAGGTAATTCCGACGCTTCTCCCGGGGGCGCATTCACCTCCTCCTGAATTGGAGTTGGCCACCTGAGCCGAGGGAGCTTTTTGAACAAGGCTCCCCCAGGAAATAGACCCGTTCGAATTAATAGTTCCGTGAATGAGAAAGACGCTGTTCGCATATCCATTGGTGCATCCTGGGCCTGATTTATTCTCAAGGAGAGCGTTGGGATCCGAGGCGATAACGTAGACCGAGCTTGAGGCTTGGTCATAATAGACGCTGGAATACATCGTGTTTGTGTCCGTGGGCGCGCTACCGCCAGGACCAGTGGTGGTGGGGTCAAGAGCCAGGGCTTGGCCTGTTGAGATAACAACAGATTCATTCGACCAGGAACTGAAATTATAAGAGCGGTAGGCGATGCCGTAGGGCTGGGAATAAAAGACAAAAACTTGCCCGATTCCGTGATCATAAAAAACGTGCCGGCTGCCGGGCCATGAAACGTCTCCTGTAGTAAAATTAGAAATGAGCTGCTGCGCCTCCGCTCTGCCGGGGAAAAAGGCGAGGACGGAGAAAAGAAGGAAACAGAAGGCAACGGAAGGCAACGGAAAGACACGGCAAGCAGCGGAAAGACACGGCAAGTCACGGACAGAAACGGAAGGCAACGGCAAGTAACGGAAAGCCAAGGAAAGCAATCCAAACTTTCCGTTACCTTCCGTTACTTTCCGTAACTTTCTGTTACTTTCTGTTACTTTCATCTTCTTTCTGCTGCTTTCCGTGACTCTCCGTTCGTCCTTGACTTTTTAAGAGTCTCATGTTACACTAGGCTCATGACCACGGAACAAGCGACCGCCAATGTGTTCCTCACGGCTTTTCGAGCATTGCCACGGCGCGTCCAAGATGAAGTCTTCGTCCACATCGTCCAAGATGAAAGCCTCCGCGAAGACCTTATTGATCTGGCCATCACGGAAAGCCGCTTAAAAGAGCCGACGCGCCCGCTCAAACAATTTCTTTCCTCTCTAAAAACAAAACGCGCCCCGTGAGTTATCGGGTCTCGATTGTCCGAAGCGCCCAGTCCGAGTTCGCGAGTCTCCCCCTCTCCATTCGCAACCGAATAGAACCCCGCCTTTTGGCCTTGGCTATGGAGCCCCGTCCCCACGGCTCCCAAAAACTTCGCCATACCGAGCGCTACCGGATCCGCATCGGAGATTACCGCGTCATCTACGCGATCAATGACTCTGAGCGACTGCTGGTCATTCTCTCCATAGGGCACCGAAGAGAAATTTACCGCTAAGCCCGGCGTAGAGCCAGTAACGGAAGGCAACGGAAAGACACGGCAAGCAGCGGAAAGACACGGCAAGTCACGGACAGAAACGGAAGACAACGGCAAGAAACGGAAAGCCAAGGAAAGCAATCCAAACTTTCCGTTACCTTCCGTTACTTTCTGTAACTTTCCGTTACTTTCCGTTGCTTTCATTTTCTTTCTGTTACTTTCTGTTACTTTCCGTGACTCTCCGTTCGTCCTTGACTTTTTAAGAGTCTCATGTTACACTAAGCTCATGCTCACCACATTAACCATACCTAGAAATTTGACCCATGGAGACGAGCTCGTTGTGCTTCCTCGGAAGGAATATGAAAAGCTCCAGAAACGCCTGGAGGAAGCGCGCGACGCCTTAGCCAAAATTGCCCATGGGGAAAAAGAACTTAAAAACGGAAAGACAAAAGTTACGTTCAAGTCGCTTGCGGAACTTCGCGCCGCTTGATGCTCCGTCCCATCCGTAAAATCCATATTACTTCCGATTTCGAAAAAGGGTTGGGCAAACTTCCGGTCAATCTGAGAAAACTCGTTGCAAAAAGGGACCAATGGTTTAGGGCTAATGCCATGGACTCTCGCCTTAGGGCCCATCCCCTGAAAGGCGAGTTGAACGGTTATTGGTCTTATTCGGTCAATTATCATCTGCGCATTCTTTTTCGCTTCATCCAAAAAGACGAAGTCATTTACTACGATCTTGGAACTCATGAAATTTACCGCTAAGCCCGGCGTAGAGCCAGTAACGGAAGGCAACGGAAAGACACGGCAAGCAGCGGAAAGACACGGCAAGTCACGGACAGAAACGGAAGGCAACGGCAAGAAATGGAAAGCCAAGGAAAGCAATCCAAACTTTCCGTTACCTTCCGTTACTTTCTGTAACTTTCCGTTTCTTTCCGTTGCTTTCATTTTCTTTCTGTTACTTTCCTTGCGCTAGCCCCCTTACCCGGGGATTAGGGTCATTGGCCGCCTGCTTTAAAGCGCTCAAAGCCGAGCTACTCCCAATCTCCTTAAGCGACTGCGCCGCCTGAAGGCGAACATTGGCATCTTTATCTTGAGCCAAGGCCTGGGAAAGCGCCACAACCGAAGAACTTCCCCCCAATTGACCCAGCCAAAAAGCGATGGTTATCCGCGCGCCGGGCTCGGGCTCGGTGGCCAAAAGCGGAGCCAAATCCTTAACTGCCTGAGGCTTTTTGGACTCTCCCAAGGCGACAATAGCGGCTTCGCGGACAAAAACATTGGGGTCTTTAAGCGCGGTTTCTAAAAACGATATATTGCCCGGCGCGGAATGGTTTTCCGCCCGCACCATCCAGGCCCGGATAGAAGCCCGGGGTTCTTGGAAAAAGGCCGCCTCTAAAGCGCTCGCCGCCCTTCTATTGGGACCTTGAAAAACCGATTTGACCGCTAAAAGCCGGGACATCGAGGATTGACTGACGCTAAAACCCTCTGCCCAAGGGCGCGCAATCTCGGCTTGGCCCTGAGGGGCTGTGTTTTGAGCCCAGGCCCTGGAAAAACCCAGACACCCAAGCGCGCCCAAAACCAGGATCATCAATTTGGCCGCTTTCTTGTTCATCTTCTCCTTTGACTTCGCGCGCGCGAGAACTCAAAGCTATAAGACCCGACGCGCAAACACTTAACGACTTCTCAACAAGCTTGTTCGTTTCTTGATTTATGAGGGGGGAGAAAAGAAGAATCAACAGCGGAGAACAGAAAAGTTAAGGTAGGATACTTCCCGATGGAAGGAAATCAGACAAGAGACAAAAAATACGCCTGAAAAAATCGAAATCCATCTCAAGAGCCCCCGCGCCAACAAGGGCCTCTTTCTGGAAACGGGAAGAGCCCAAACGCGCGCTCTGGCCTCAAACAGAGAGGCGCCCCAAGAGAAAATGGGGAGTTTCCAAACACATTCAATAAAAAAACTAATCGCCCGCGCCTTGGGAAGAGAAGAGAAAAAAGAAGTCCGGCTGCGCGCTCTTGCCTCTGAAATTTTCAGCTCTTTTTGGATAAGGGAGCGAGAAACCGGCCGTCCCAAGGCGTCGCGAACGTCCAGATGAAGGGCGTTAGCAACGGCGTAACTAACGCTCACCCCTTGCGCCCCAAGACCGATGGGAACTTCGGCAAAAGCTCTCGCAGAAAGAAATAAAAAAGCGGAAGCGACCGCCAAAACGCCCGCGATCCGCCTCCGCGTCAAAGACAATTTAAAATAATCCATCAATCAGATCCCTTCGGCAGCCGGGCAATCCACAAGGGACCCCGCGCTTTGCGCCCCTTTCTTTCGAAAGGTTTGCCTTTTCGGTCTCACTGACCGCACTACAAGAGTTAGTATAACAGACATTTATCTCCTGTCAAGACCTATTTTAGGCCCAGACCGCGTCCTAACAAAAACCAGGCATTTCCCCGATGCAACTCAACGGAAATCGGGCCTTCGGCCGTGTTTCCCAAGCCCCGACTGGAAGAAGACAAGGTCTCTTCTTTCAACTCGTAACGCGCGCCCAAAAGACTGATTTCCGATTCTCTCAAAGCCAAAAGGCTAAAGCGCTCTCCTTTATTAAGCGCGAATTGATAAAGCCCTTTCGACAAAAAAATTCCCTGGCCTCGGCCCAAGGCCACAACCCGCATCTTAAGGCCGAAGCGCTCCATCATAGCAATATTGACCAGGGCATGGTCCAGTCCTCCGCCGAGAAGCCCGCAGACAAAGGCGGTCTTAAACCCGCGCTCAAGCGCCCAAAGAAGGGTTTTTTCAAAATCGGAAGAGTCCTCGTCAAAGTCACAGACAAACACCGGTTTTTTAAAACCGAGAGCCGGCAAGGGCTTTGGGAGAGAATCCATATCCCCGATGACGATGTCGGGAATGATTTTTAATTTCAACGCCTGCTTAAGTCCTCCATCGGCGCAAAGAACGGCCCCGTGTTGGCAGCGGCAAAATTGTGCCGCTTCAAGAACTCGTTTTGGGTCCTCAATCTCGCCATTGAGAAAAATGAGACAAGGCCGCGGAAAAAGAGACGCAGAACCGTTCATTTTTCTATTTGAAGCGTCACATGCGAGAGACCAAAGCGCTCTTTTAAAACCGTCGTCGCGGCCTTAAGAGCTTGGTCAGAATCAAATCCGGAATTGACGATGATATGCCCGCTCATCGATTCGGAACCTTGGGTCAACGACCACAGATGGATGTCATGGACGTCTTTAACGCCGGGGATTTCCGACAAAGCCTTTTGGACTTCATCGACATGGATATGGGCCGGAACGCCCTCCAGCAAGATATGGATGGAATCCCTGAGCAGCCACACCGAGCTTAAAATGATGCCAAAACAAACCAAAACGCTGGCGACCGCGTCCGCCTGATACCAACCGGTTTTGAGGATGACAATTCCCGCGATGATCACCAAGGCCGAACCGAAGGCGTCGGTCATCACATGGAAAAAAGCTCCCCGGAGATTGATATTTTTTCGGCTGGAAGAATAAAGAATCCAGCCGGAAGAAAGGTTGCATAAAAGTCCTAAAAACGCGATCGCGGCCATGGGACCGCCGGACACCTGCTTGGGAAATGAAAATCTTTGATAAGCCTCCCTTAAAATAATTCCCACCGCGACCCACAGCAAAATTCCGTTGGCCAAGGCCGCTAATACTTCGAGGCGCTCATATCCAAAGGTGCGTTTTTCATCCGGCGGTCTTGACCGCCC
>JAJYOT010000029.1 GCA_021796015.1 bacterium | reverse complement strand
TCCGATCTTTTGACACCGCGACCTCTATCGCCGTAGACGCCGCCGAAAGGCTGATTGATACTGGAAAAAGCCATCGCCGTGCCATGGTCCTTGAAGTCATGGGACGAGAAGCGGGTTGGGTCGCTTTATTTACGGGAATCGCCTCCGGCGCCGACTATATCGCCATTCCCGAAAAGCCCTTTGACGAAAAAGAAATGCTCGAACAAGTCAAAACCGCTTACGCGCGCAAAAAACACGCTCTCATCGTCGTCTCCGAAGCTCTCAAATTTCCAAAATCCGTCTCCAATGGAATCGGCGCTCCGGAAAAAGATGACTTCGGCCATGAACTTCTCAAGGAACAGGGCACCGGCGACGCAGTCGCCAAAATGATTGAAAAAGGAACGGGAATCGAAACTCGCGCTTCGGTTATTGGGCACATTCAGCGAGGCGGAAAGCCAACCCTCTTTGACCGCATGTTGGCGACCCGCGTTGGGCTCAAAGCCGCGCAAATGACCCATGCCGGGCAATTTGGCCGCATGGCCGCGATGAGAGGATCAGAAATCATTGATGTCTCTCTTAAAGAGGCCGCCGGAACCCTCAAGAAAGTTTCCACCGATTGGATTGAACTTGCGCAAACCTTATCCGCTAAAAGAGAGACTGTCACTCGATGACGGAAGAAACTAGCCCTAAATACCAACGGCGAACCATCGTCGTTAAGCGTTCGCTTCAATTTAAATATGTCGCTCTCGTCTTTCTTACTTCTCTAGTGGCGGCTCTTTTGGCCGATTTTGACGTCTATTACACCGTAGCCAAGTTGGCCCTCAGAGAAAACCCGGCACTCGTGACTTCTATTTCACATCTCTACCTCATTTTCGGAATCAAAATGTTTCTCTATCTGTTCCTTATTATCTTGACCGGGGTCTACATTTCCCACCGGTTCGCCGGCCCGGTGCACCGTTTTGAAAAAAGCGCTCAAATAGCGGCTTCCGGAGACTTGACCCACCGAGTGGCGCTCAGAACAGGAGATGAGCTTCATGAACTTCAAGAAGAGTTTAATGCGATGATGTCGAGTATCCAGAGCCTCATTCAAAAAGACCGCAATCTCGCGCAAAGATTATCTGAGAAGCTTGAGACTCTTGGGAAAAAAGTCGAGAGCCTAAACCCCCCACTTGAAATTAAAGAGGATATCGACGCCCTCAGAATCGAATTAAATCATCTGACTCAATCTTTTAAAATTTAAATGCGCACCGCTCTCAGTTTTAGGAACTTAGTCAAAACTCTTTTGTTTATTTTGGCTATTCTCTTAATTTCAAGATTTCTTCCGGCTGAAGATGAGACGGCCACCACTGCGGTTCAACGGTCCTCGGTTTTTCTAACCCAACCGGGAACATTTTCAGATAATGGGGCGGGAGAGTCGGATTCTTCAAACTCCGGCGGCGGAGTTCTTGAAAGAACTCTCACACTTAAAGACGCGGAAAGGCTCGCTCTTCTCAACGATGCGACGGTCTTGTCCGCCGAACAAGATAAAATCGTCGCGGCCGAAAGGGTTCGGGAAGCGGGCTATCTGTTTTTACCGGAAGTCGGGGTCCAGGCGAGCGCGAGCAAATATAACGCTCTCTATCCTTTCGCGCTTCCCGCGGCCGGAAACGCGCTTTTATTCCCCAAAAATTATCCGGGGTTTGGAAACAATTTAAACACCATCATGTTCGGCGGAGCCTACATGAACATGAATCTTTATGAAGGCGGAAGAGGCGTCAACACTTATAAGTTGGCTCAAGCCGCGCAAAAACAAGCCGACAGCCGCTATAAAGCGGCGCGGATGAACGCCATTCTCGCGGTTAAGCGTTCTTTTTATCATCTTTTACTGACGCAAAAAGAAAAAAAGTTAGATCAAGAATATCTCTCTCAAGTCAAAAATCTTCTTCAAAACGGAAATTTGGATTTATGGGGAAAACTTGAAGCCCAAACGCAATTAGCGCAAGCGGAAACGCAATACGCCAAAATATCCCACAAACTGAGACTGGAACGTCTTCAATTCCTTAAGAGCCTTAATCTCGAACTGGACACACCCTTTAAAATCGTGGGAAAAATTAAAACGCGTCCCGTGACCATCGATATTGAAAAAGCCGTCTTATGGTCTTTGGAACTGCGCCCCGAACTTCAATCCGAAACTTATAAAGCTCAAATGGACGCTATTTCCGTCAACCTGGCCCAATCGCGCCGCACTCCGACGGTTTTTATTTCTGGGGACTATGATCTGATGACGCAAGATTTTCCAGTTAATAAAAACAACTGGGACGCGACCTTGGGACTTAAACTCCCTTTTGCTTATGACTACTGGAGCGAACTGACAAAAAAGCGCGCACAACAAAGACAAGGAGACATCAGCCGCGCGGAACTCCAGGATCAGGTGCGTCTTGAAGTTCGGGAAGCCTTTTCAGACCTCATGTTCTGGCAAAAGCAATATCCTATTCTCAACAGCGAATACGAAAAGATGGAGGCTCTGTATAATCAAGCTTCAAAAAACGCAGGGAAAACTCTTCTTAAAATTCGAGCTCTTTCTTCTTTGTTAGGAATTCAAACCGCCTATTTAAAAGCCGTCACGCAGCATCTCTTGGCTAAAGCCAGACTCGAGCGGGCGGTCGGCCGAGAGATTGCGCAGTGAAACTTTGGCTCTTTTTCGCGCTTTTTTTGCCGCTCCGCGTTCATGCGGAAATGGATTTATCAGCCAACGCTGTTTTGCGCGATCATCTATGGAAGGATTTATCCGCTAAGCCCAAGAACGCGCGCCCCACCGTCGGCCTGGTTCTTTCCGCCGGCGGAACCAGAGCTTCAGCCCATATCGGAGTCATCTCAATCTTAAAGGAATCAGGGTTTCCCATTGACGTCGTCGCCGGAACCTCCATGGGCGCCATCATCGGCTCCCTTTATGCCGATGGGAAATCCCCGAATGAACTGAGAAAATTGTCCCTTAAAATGGGCGCCTCGACCGGATCGAACATTAGTCCTTGGACATTGATAGAGTATCTCTTCGCGCAAAAACTATTCTCCTCAAAAAACCTCGAGCGTTTTATTAAAAAAGAGCTCAAAGATAAACGCTTCGAACAACTTCAAAAGCCCTTTGCCTGCGTCGCGATGGATATCAATTCAGGAGAAGCTATTATTTTCCGCGAAGGCCGCGTCGCCCCGGCGGTCAGGGCTTCCATGAATCTTCCCGGCATTTTTAAACCCGTGGAATATCGGCACCGCTATCTTGTAGATGGAGCCATCGTCGATTATGTGCCCGTTGACGCCGCCAAACTTTTGGGCGCCCAATGGATACTCGCCAGCGTCACCGAGGATGACTTTACGCGCGCAAGACCCGACAACGTAATTTCCAGTATGCAACAAGTGATTGACATTAGGGGAGCGGTCATTTTAGACACCCAAAAAAAAGCCGCGAATTTCTTAATTGAACCGACCGTGGGAAATGTTCCCTCGGCAGGTGGAACAACTCTCTACATGACCCCGACTCCCTGGATTATAGACCAAGGAGAGATCATGGCCAATCGCCTTTTGCATCAAGCGGAAGAATCCTACATTCTTTTTTCCATGCCCGCCATCGCCAAGGGTTATCCATGAAAAAAATATTTTTAGCCCTTCTTCTCCTAAGTCCCTCCTGCTCTTTAGAGGCCTCTTGGAATTTTTTCTCGGCCCGAAAGGACCCTCTGGCAAAAGAAAAAGAATTATTCAAGGAGGGCAGATATAAAGAAGTCATCAACGATTTGGGCCATGACCAGTTTCAGTATTACCGCGGGAAAAACCTCTCTAGGGCCTATTTCTACCTCGGTCAAAGCTACGAATATACCGACCACCTTGGAAGAGCGCTTGGGTTTTACGAATTAGGGGTCAAGCTTTTCCCCAAGGACTTGCGTCTAGCCGCGTCCTTGGCGCTTCTCCTTCACCGGGCCGGACTTGAGACTAACGCCGAACCATTATTTGAGAAAATACTTCGCACTCACCCGAACAACGCCGAAGCTCATTTAGGCCTCGCGGAAATTGACGCTCATCTTGGATTTTTAAAACGAAGCGCCCATCATTACCAAGAAACCCTTAAATCCGTTCCTGAAAACGCCGACATCTGGCGCCACTATGCGGAAGTTTTGATGCAGTTAAGGAAATTCTCGGAAGCGGAAGTTGCAGCTAAAAAATCTCTATCTCTCAACCCAGATCCAAAAACAGAAATGGATACCGTTTTCATTGAGCGCGATGAAGGCCATTTAGACCAAGCTCTTTCGCTTCTTGATTCACCTAGCCTCAACAGTCAATATGGGGTCAAGGCGAAGCGCCTTAAAGGCCTTTGGTTATTAGAAGACAAACAGATCGAAAAAGCGATTTTAACGGCAAAAAATGTCCAAAAAATTTCTCCCGAGGACCCCATTGCTTTTTGGGTATTAGCTCAAGCCGCTTTAAGCCGCGGACAAATATCAAAAGCAAAGAAAGAACTTGGCCGTATTCGCGATTCTCAAAAACATTCTTTTGTCTATAAAGCCGCCCAAGCCTTACTTCGTTCTCTCCCCGAACCTCGGTCTAAAATATAATCTTGGACAGGTTCGTCGTAAATGAGTAAAATAGCTTACACGCCGGCGTGGCGGAACTGGCAGACGCAAGCGACTCAAAATCGCTCGGTGCCTCGCACCGTGTGGGTTCGACTCCCTCCGCCGGCAAATTTTTTACCATCATCAATGAATCAAAGCTCTATTCTCCGTCAAGAATTTTTGTCTTTTTTTGAAAAGCGAAAACACCGCATAACCCCCTCGTCTCCGCTTGTCCCGCAAGGCGATCAAAGCCTGATGTTTACCTCGGCCGGAATGGTGCCGTTTAAGCCCTACTTTTTAGGACTTGCCTCGGGGCTTGCCAGAGCGGCCAGTTGTCAAAAGTGTTTTCGCACAACCGATATTGGAAACGTCGGGCTCACCGTCAGACACTTAACCTTTTTTGAAATGCTGGGAAATTTTTCTTTTGGAGATTACTTTAAAGAAGACGCGATTAAATGGGCCTGGGAATTTCTGACCCAAAAAGCGAGCTTTGACCCTCGGCGTTTGTATCCCACCATTTTCAAAGATGATGCCGAGGCCGAAAAAATTTGGAAATCCCTCAATGTTCCCAACAAACCGGTCCGCCTTGGCGAAGAGACCAACTTCTGGACTATGGGACCGACCGGTCCTTGCGGCCCTTGCTCTGAAATTTATTTCGATCGGGGTCCAGAATTTTCCTGTGGAAAACCCAGTTGTTCGGTGGGATGTGACTGCGACCGATATCTCGAGGTTTGGAACTTGGTCTTCACCCAATTTGACCGCAAAGAAGACGGAAGTCTAAGCCCTCTTCCGCGAAAGAACATTGATACCGGAATGGGGCTTGAACGTCTATTGTTTGCCTCCCAAGGCAAACTTTCTCCTTTTGATACCGATTTATTCCTCCCCATTATTGAGAAAGCATCGTCTCTCTTAAACCGGGATTTTCGCGAAACGCCCCGAACCGAGACATCCTTTCGCGTCATCGCCGATCATTTGCGGGGTTCGGTGTTTTTACTCAGTGAAGGAATTATTCCCTCTAATATCGAACGCGGATATGTACTCAGACGCCTCATTCGCCGCGCTTCCAGATACGGAAAACTCTTAGGAGCCCAAAAGCCTTTTCTCCATGAACTGGTCGAAGCCGCTTTAAGCATCTTTAACGGAGTATATCCCGAAGTAGAAAAATCCAGGGATTTGATTCAGATGACGCTCAAATCCGAGGAAGAAAAATTCTTGGAGACCTTGGCCGTGGGCGAAAGTACGCTAGTGGGAATTCTTTCCAAACAAAGCGGAAAAACTCTGCGCGGGGAAGACGCCTTTAGGCTTTATGAAACCTTCGGGTTTCCGTTAGAACTCACAAGGGAAATTTGCGCCGAAAAAGGTTTTCAAGTAGACGAAGCGGGCTTTCAAAACGCCTTTGAGAAATCGGTTGAAGTCGCGCGCTCTTCCTGGAAAGGTTCCGGAGAAAATCATATCGAAATTCCTCACTTTGACCATCCCACTCAATTTTTAGGTTATGAAGAACTAACCTGCGAGGCGAAAATCGTCAACGTTGATTTTAGAGAAAACCGCGGTTTTGTCGTTCTTAATCAAACTCCTTTTTATCCGGAAGGCGGAGGCCAAGCGGGCGATCAAGGAGAATTTTTAGACGACAAAGGAGATATCCTGGCGCACGTCATCGACACACAAAAGCAAGGTTCTACAATTGTTCATATTTTAGATTCGGCAGACGCCACTTCTTTTCAAAAGGGCCGCTCGCTGATTGCCCGCGTCAACCAAAAGCGAAGAGCCCTCATCGCTCCGCATCACACCGCCACGCATCTTCTCAATGCTGCCTTGAGAACAATTTTGGGAACCCATGTCCGTCAAGCCGGTTCTTATGTCGGCCCCGATAAACTGCGCTTTGATTTCACTCATCCCTCGGCTCTGACCAGGGAACAAATAGAGAAAATTGAATCTATCGTCAATGCCGAAATAAAGAAATCCGACCCGGTCAGCCCAAAAGAAGATTCTATTGATAAGGTTCAAGAGTTGGGCGCGACAATTCTCATTGGAGAAAACTACGGAGACAAACCCCGCTTTTTACTCATTGGCCCCAAAGGCTGGCAAAACCCGCGCGATCGCTTTAGCCTTGAACTCTGCGGCGGCACGCACGTTTCCAACACTTCCGAAATTAAGACTTTTAAAATTATCAAGGAATCTTCCGCCGCTTCGGGCGTTCGCCGCATCGAGGCGGTCGCCGGCCTAGCCGCCGAGACCTGGGAAAAAGAGAAAAAAGAAGAAGAAAAAACTCTGATCGAAGATTTAAAATCCCGCCAGGAAAAACTTCTGGAGGAAATTATCGCCTTGGGTGGAAAAGCGCCCAATGGCAAAGGCCTAAGCCAAGACATCTCGTCATTGCGTATCCAGGGAAAAGAACTCCACAGGATTTTAGACCATTTAAAAACTAAAAAACTAGCTGCGGGTATTGATTCAAATATTCAGGTCATATCCGTCAAAGACATCTCGCTCCATCTTCAAAAACTTGATGACGCGGAACCCAAGATGTTGCGTGAAATCGTCGACAGAGCAAAGGCCCAAGCGAAAGCCGGCATCATCTTCATCGCTTGTCCCTCCAATGGAAAAATTTCTTTCGTCTTGTCTTTAAACCCAGACATAATCGCGCGCGGGCTTGACGCCTCAAAAATCGCAAAAAATCTTGTCTCGAGTTTGTCAGGGTCGGCCGGTGGAAGGCCCGATTTCGCCCAGGGCGGAATCGCTTCGACAGATTGGGACAAAATAACCCACACTTTAATTTCTCTTTTGTGAGAGCGCGCGTTACTCCGTATCTTTATCTGACCCTCAACCTATTTTTCTTCTCAACCTCTGGATGCGTCTACCGCCAACCTTATTCTCTTCCGTCTCCGCAGCTAGGCGCCACCTACGACTCACCAGAATCCTTCATCAGCGGAGAAGCGTCCTCTTGGAATTTTTTATGGTTTAAACCTATTGGAGACGCCGCCGCCGCACAGGCGCTTAAAAACGCCGAACGAAAACAAAATGTCAACGCGGACGCGATCGCTCAAGCCCAAGTCGAAAAAACCGTTTACTGCTTTCCAATCTGCAGCTGGCCGGTCATTGAATACACCCGAACGAAATTTAGGGGAACGCTTCTGGCTAATTCGCTCATCAAACCTTATCATCCGCTCCCCAAAATCGAAAACCCAAAAAAATTACGCCCGGGAGAACTCCCAAGCCCCAACGTCCTAGAAAAAAGCCTTGAGAGTCTCTTTCATCAAAACCCGCATGAAGCCTTCAATTTTTATTCAAATCTCAATACCGAGACCAGAGGCCAGATTAGAGATTTAATCGTGACCGAATACGGGACGCTGGATGAAAACCGGGATTTTTTTCTTATCCCAACCGAGACCAAACCCAAACATAAAAAATTTCTTCACTGGTTTATTTCTCGTTTCACGCCCTACATTCCCGAAGAAGCAAAATAGCCTAATCTAAGCCTGGAATAAAACTTTGAAATCTCGGGATCACAAATCACATCTTTTGCCTGAAGAGGCCGCGTAAGTGAAATATGGGACAAATCCCGGCAACGGCTGAGAGCGACATAGGCTTGACCCGAGGCGAAAGCGCCGTAACCCAAATCAATTTCAACAGACCCCAGCGTTTTTCCCTGAGCCTTGTGAATGGTCGTCGCCCAGGCCAAGGTTAAGGGAATTTGGCGAAATTGTCCGGCGCTCTCTTTATGAATAATTTTTTGTTCGGGATCCCATTGATAGCGAACCGATTCCCAAGCGGTCGCTTCAACCAAGGCTATCCTAGGCGTTTCATCCATGATTTCAACAATCACGCTGTCTTCCTTTAAATTCTTGACCACGCCGAGGGTCCCATTCACCCACTCACGCCCATTTTTGGTCAACATCACCTGCGCGCCCACTTTAAGCTTGAGAAATTCAGGAGACGGCAGGCGATCTCTGAGAGAATCAAAAGCCCCCTTGAACACTCCGGAATAAACCTTGCTGACCCCGGGCAAAGAGGCTAACGCCTGTTCATTACGCAAATCCGCAGCGCGGTTAGTGGTCGTTAAAAGAACGCTGGGAATTTCGGAAGCGTTCTTTTTCTTAAGACAATGGCGATTAATTTCAGCCGCCACCTCGGAAATATTTTCTCCGGTGCGAATCTGATTTAAAAGCCCGGAAAAGAAGCGGTCTTTTTGCCTAAAGGTTTCTCCAAGCTCGAAAAATTTGATCGGCATTTCCCGAAGAATCCGGGAACTAAAAAAATAAGGGTTTGGATAAACCTCGCTAAAAAATGAATTTAAGTCGTTTCCGGAAACCACCGGCGGCAGTTGAAACAGATCTCCCACCAAAAGAATCTGGACGCCGCCGAAAGGCTCTCCGGGATGAGGGCCATTTTTCGCGAGAAAGTGACCAATCGCATCCATCACATCCGCCCGAACCATCGAGATTTCATCGATAATCAAAAGCTCCAGGTTCTCATAAAGACCGCGCTTAGATACCCGGCGGACATCCGAATCCTGAAGAAGACGCGACGGAAACTTAAAAAATGAATGAATCGTCGCTCCACCCACGTTTAAAGCGGCAATTCCAGTCGGGGCCACAATGGCCGAACGCCATTTTTTTTGCTCAATAATCCAGCGAATCAAAGTCGTTTTCCCGCTTCCCGCATGCCCGCTGACAAAAACAACGGGGGCTTTTTCCTTAAGCGCATCCCGAATGCGAAGGTAGCTTTCCGTCACAATGAGTTCGTCAGAGTTCTCAACCATACCTCTATCTTCTACCAAACCTGAAGCCTCGCCGCCTAATTTTGATCCAAGCCAATGCAGACAAAATTGAGCAAGCCTCCGGCCTTTTGTGATAAAATGAATAAAAGTCGCTTGAGTAAAACAATGGATTTTACCGAAGAAACAAATATCGGTTTTCTGTTAACCGAAAAAACGATTGTCCGCTCCGAACCGTTTACAAATAAAGAAGTTCTCATGGATGCTCTTATCACCAGGATATGCGAAGCCCATCACATTGAGGATTTGGAATTCCTTCAATCAAAAATTCGTGAACGCGAAAAAGGAATCAGCACCACCTTGGACACGGGCTTAAGCCTCCCCCATGCCCGCATCGACGGTCTTAATGATTTCGCCGCCGCCTTGGCTTTACTCCCCTATGGGCTTAATGAAAAAAAAGAATCATCTTCTTCCATTATTCGCCTCATGTTTATTTTTCTGTCGCCCAACAAAAAAGAATTTTACTCCCGACACCTACAAATACTTCGAAAAGCCGCTTTACTCTTCCAACCTGATTTTATCGACACCCTCAACCTCGCCTCGGCTGAAGAAGCTTTGCGGCTCATTCGTTCCAAAAAAATATCATGACCGTTATGAGGATCACCAAACACGGGGAGAAGGTTCTCAAAACCGTTTCTTCTCCCGTTGATTACGCCGATATAAAACCCAAGCTTCCCAAACTGCTTAAAGATATGTGGAAGACCATGTATGGCGTTAACGGAGTGGGGTTAGCCGCGCCTCAGATAGGGCTCAATATCCGGCTTTGCATCATCGATGTAAAGCCCGAGGGAAAATCTCAACGACTCGTTCTCATTAACCCTGAAATTATCGATAAAGACGGTCGCCTTGAGGAAGAAGAGGGTTGTTTGTCCGTTCCAGGGGTTTACGCGAAAGTCAAAAGATTTTCCCACGCGAGAGTGCGCGCCCTCAATGCCGAGGGAAAGCCCTTTGAAATGTCCGGAGAAGGTCTCTTGGCGAGGGCTTTTCAACATGAGGTCGATCACCTAGACGGCAAACTCTTTATCGATCATCTTGATTTCGCCCATAAGCTCAAGGTTTTGTCTCTCATCAAAGACTTGAAGAAAGATTGGAACTGAGTCTCATGCGGACTCTATTTTACGGAACCCCCAGCATCGCCGTTCCTTACCTTGAATTAGCGGCCCAAGAGTCCCAGGTCGTCGCCGTCATTACCCGCCCCGATCGCCCCATGGGGCGCGGTCTCGCCATACAACCTAACTCGGTCAAGGAAGCGGCCTTAAAACTCAATTTACCAATTCTTCAACCCGAAAGGCCCTCGGAGATCGCCGAACAAATCCGCGCTCTCGACGTCGATTTGGGAATCGTCATCGCCTATGGAAATATCCTTAAGACCGACATCCTCAAAGCCACCCGACTTGGGCATATTAACGTCCATTTTTCTCTTTTGCCTCGCTACCGAGGCTCCGCGCCCGTTCCCTGGGCGCTCGTCAATGGAGAAAAAAAAACCGGAGTTTCTCTTTTTTGGCTGGATGAAGGAATGGACACAGGGTCTCTCTTTAGCCAAACAGAAGTGGAAATACTTCCGCATGAAAACGCCGCCCAAGTCATGGAAAAACTCCAACCTCTCGGGCTCCATTTACTTGGAAACGCGCTTCAAAAAATCGCCCATGGATATTATCCCAAAACCCCTCAAGAAGGAACTCCTACCTACGCTCCCTTGTTGAAAAAAACCGATGGACTCATTAATTTTGAAAATGCGGCTTCTCGGATACACAATCTTGTCCGCGGGCTTATCTTATGGCCCCGCGCCTATTTTATCCTCAAAGACTCTTCCGGAGAAAAGCGCGTCTCCGTTCTCCAAAGCGCCTTAGAGACGTCCAGCGGCGCGCCCTTTCCCGCCCCGATTGGAACCATTCTACGCGTTGAACAGGAACGGGGCTTTTTGATACAATGTGGACAAGGCAGTTCTGTTTGGATTTCGCGTGTCCAGCCTGAGGGAAAAAGTCCGATGGGAGCGGCCGAATTTTTAAATGGTCGACGCTTGACCGCGGGGCGAAGTCTCCCTTTGAAACGTGGAGAATAGAGAAAATTTATCGTTTGTGCGTTGGTGGGAAGCCGCCATCGCTCTTATTTTTTTAGGATTTGTATTATTTTTTATGTTCCAATGGGCTATCGAAGGCGCCGTACATAGCAGAAAAACGCAGGTCGTTCCCGACCTGCGCGGGAAATCATTATCGGCCGCCCTTGATATGCTTGCCCCCTTGCACTTAGGTCTTGAAAAAACCAGCTCTGATTTTGACGCCTCCGTTCCCATTGACTCGGTCCTAAGACAAATCCCTCCAGGGGGAACCGTCGTGCGCGAAGATAAAATCATTCGCGTCGTCATCAGCCAAGGCGGAGAAACCGTCCTTGTTCCGGGTATCACGGGTTTACCGCT
This sequence comes from bacterium, assembly GCA_021796015.1. The sequence continues at coordinate 10,684 of JAJYOT010000029.1, read as the reverse complement.
GAGAAATGCGGAAATGCTTCTTCGAGAATCTCAGTTGACCGAGGGAGATGTCAGCAAGGCTTACTCGCTTAAGGAAGACAAAGGAGTCGTTCTTTCCCAAGACCCGAAAGCCGACTTGGGAGTCGCCCTTAATTCCGCGGTCAGCTTGGTGGTTTCCGATGGACCACCTCCGACCGGAGTCGTCTTGATGCCCGATTTTCTTCGCAAAAATATAACCGAAGCTCAGGCTTGGGCCGCGCAACAGAGTTTAAGTCTCACCATCAACCAAGACTCTTCCTCTTTGTTTCCCGCCGGAGTTATTCTCAGCCAAAGTCCGGATGCCGACACGGTTCTTTCCTCGGCGACCGCAATTTCCATTACCGTCAGCGCCAAACCCTCGGGTCTAACGCCCACCACCGCGCCTCAAACCAGCGAGTTTCATTACGATGTTCCGCAAGGATCCGGAGATAGTCTGGTCAGAATCGTCGCGGTAGACAAATACGGAGAGCATGAAATTTTTAATGGACTGAGAAAACCTGGAACTAAAATTGACGTTCCGCTCAATGAACCAGGCAAAGCTCAAATCCGAATATTTCTCAACGGAATTTTAGTCGAAGAAAAAGATTTATGACCGAGCTTAAGAGAGACCTATGACTATGACCCAAAAACGCGCGGTTGAAATCGTTCCGTCTCTGCTTGCTTGCGATTTGGCGCGCATGGGAGAAGCAATCGAAACGGTCAAAGCGGCCGGTATTTCCTGGGTTTCGGTGGACGTCATGGACGGGCATTTTGTTCCCAATTTAAGTTTCGGGCCCGATCACGTAAAAATGGCCAAGAAATACGATCTGACTGTGGATGCTCACCTCATGGTGCATGAACCTGAATCCATTGTTCCCTGGTTCATCAAAGCCGGAGCCGACATTATTACCTTTCATATCGAGGCGGCCAAGGATGCGCGAACACTCGCAAAACAAATTCGCGAGGTTGGGAAAAAAGCGGGCATCGCGCTCAAGCCCCAAACCCCCGCTGAAAAAGTTCTTCCGTTCCTCGGGGAAATTGATTTAGTTTTGGTCATGACCGTTGACCCGGGTTTTGGCGGCGCTCATTTCATGAAGGAAATGCTTCCAAAAATTTCGGCCTTAAGAAGCGCCATTGATGCGGGGAATTTCGACTGCTGGATTCAAGCCGACGGTGGAATCAACCCGCAAACCGCTCTTCTCGCATCTGAAGCAGGCGCCGACAGCTTGGTCGCGGGAACGGCGATATTCGGCCAAAAAAATCCGGCCCAAGCCGCTCAAAATTTAAAGGAACAAGTAAAAAATAAATAACAGGGGGATGTTTGATGTCAGTGACAATTAGACTTAGAAGAGTTGGAAAACCAAAGCACCCGCATTTCCGCGTGGTGGCAATTGAAAAAATGAGGGGCCCGTCCGGGCGTCCTCTTGAAATTCTCGGAACCTACGATCCGAAAGAAACAAGCGCGGCCAAGAAATTGACGCTCAATCAAGAGCGCATCAATCATTGGATTAAAAATGGAGCCAAGCCCTCGGATACGGTGGCGCAATTGCTCAAAGTCTCCTCTACCAATAAGGAGAAAGCCTAGTCTGAAGCGAACCGAACCCAATGAAAGATCTTACTCTCTATCTTATTCAGAACTTAACCACTCGTCCCGAATCAGTGGTCGTTGAGGAAAAAGAAGAAAATGGGATCACCAGTCTTATCGTCAAGGTCGCTGATGAAGACAAAGGGCGCGTCATCGGCAAGGAAGGCCGGATTATCAAGGCAATACGGGCATTGGTCGGAGCGGCGGCTGCCAAACAAGGAAAACGGAGTCATGTCCAAATCAGCTAAATCCCCCCTACAAATAGACTTCGTGACTCTTTTTCCGGATATGGTTGAGAGCGTTTTAGATACCAGCATCCTCTCAAGAGCCAGAAACAACAAGCTCCTCAAAACGCGTTGCATCAACCCGCGCGATTTTAGCGATGATAAACACCGAAAAGTGGACGCAAGGCCCTACGGTGGCGGCCCGGGAATGATTCTTATGGCCGAGCCGATTCACCAAGCGATTAAAAAGGCCGTCTCTCCAAAATCTCACGTTATTTTTCTTTCGCCCCAGGGACGACGCCTCAACCAAGAAATCGCCAAGGATTTGTCTCTCAAACCGCATCTAGTTCTTGTCTGCGGCCATTATGAGGGCGTTGACGAACGCTTGAGAAGCGATTTTGACGATGAGATTTCAATCGGCGACTATGTTCTGACGGGCGGAGAATTGCCCGCTCTCGTTTTGGCCGATGCCGTAACCCGGCTCATACCAGGCGTACTTAAAAAAGCGGACGCTGTCGAGCAAGAATCTTTTTCCAGCCCGCTTCTTGATTTTCCGCAGTACACCCGCCCCAAAAACTGGCGCGGAAAAGAAATCCCGGAAGTTCTCATTTCCGGAAATCATGAGCTCATTAGACAATGGCGAAATCAGGAGGCCGAAACCAACACCCGCCTCAAAAGGCCCGATTTAATGACGCAGAGGCAAGGAGAAAACAATGACCGTAGACCATAAGGACCCAATAAAGAAAAACCCTGAATTTCGGGTGGGAGACTCCGTTCGAGTTTCCATTAAAGTCGTTGAAGGAGATTCCGAACGCGTCCAAGCCTTTGAGGGAGTCGTTTTGCTCAAAAGAGGCGCGGGGATCGCGGAGAACTTCACGGTAAGGAAAATCTCTTTCGGCGTTGGGGTCGAAAGAACTTTTCCCCTTCATTCGCCTTTGATTGAAAAAATCGAAGTGATTCGCTCTGGAAAAGTTCGCAGATCTCGCCTCTATTACTTGAGAAACTTAAAAGGAAAAGCCGCGAGATTAGACGAGACATCCAGTTCTTCCGCTGAATCCATGAAGGGAACTGCTCAAGCCAAATCCGCTCCCAAGCCCCAAACCGGCCAGTCTGCCGCTGAGAAAGGAAATGGAACGGCCAATGCGGCACAGGCAAAGCTTCAGTCCGCTCCCGTCCTTGGAAGCGCCAAATAAAACCCCAAGAGACTTCGATCGAGAACTAAAGCGCGTCTTTAGTTCCGATTGTCTCATCGGAATTGATGAAGCGGGGCGCGGCCCACTGGCCGGCCCCGTTTTTATTGCCGCCGTTCTTCTCAAAAAAGACGATTTCCCGAGTTCCGAAGAAATCAAGGATTCAAAAAAGCTCACCCCGCAGAAAAGAAGTCGTCTATTCTTGGATATCCGCCGTCATGCCGAAAAAATTGCGGTTGCCTGGGCGCATCCCTCTGAAATAGACCGGCTTAATATTTTAAAAGCGACTCTTCTGGCCATGAGGCGCGCAGCCCAAAAAGCTTCCAGGTTTAAAGCCGCCCCCGTTCTCATTGACGGCCCTTTTGCTATTCCAGATTTCAAAGGCGATCAAAAAGCGATCGTCAAGGGAGATCAGAAATCCTTGGCCATTGCCTGCGCATCCATCATCGCCAAAGTCTGCCGCGATCGCTGGATGGAAACCATCAGCCGAAGGTTTCCCGGATATGGATTCTCAAGACATAAGGGCTACGGGACCGCTAAACATTTAAAGGCGCTTAAATCTTTAGGACCTTCTCCCGTTCACCGGAAAACATACGCCCCAGTCGCCAAAGCGCTCATATCCTAGCCCCTATGGACCGCAAGGACAAAGGCAAAAAATCAGAAGACGAGGCGGCCCGTTATCTCACGGGAAAAAACTACCAAATTCTTCAAAGAAATTTTCGTTGGAAAGGCGGGGAAATTGACCTCATCGCGCGGCAAAAAGATTTGATTGTGTTTGTGGAAGTGCGCTCTCGCGCTTCTTCTGAATTTGGGCTTGCCGCAGAAACGGTCCAAGCCCCCAAGAGAGAAAAGATTAAGCGCACCGCTCTTCTTTATCTTCAAAAAAACTGCCTCGACTCTCCCACGCGCTTTGACGTCATCGCTTTTGACGGGGAAAACATGACTCATATCGAAAACGCCTTCGATTAAGCCGAGAGCTTAGACGGAGCGATGCGGCCGCTATAATTAATTTTATCGCCCGTCAGGCGGAAATAGTTTCCAAAAACCTTTCTCACATAATCAATAGTCTCATGGAAGCGCGGAATCAACCCATAGCGAAAAGATTTTCTCCCCTCTCCGCTGTTATAGGCCGCCACCATCAAAACCTTATCGCCATTAAATTTCTGTTTTAAAAATCTTAAATAGCGAATCATACCCGCGATATTTTGCCTCGGGTCAAAAGGATTTGTAACTCCAAAGCGGCGCGCCGTGGCGGGCATGAGCTGTCCAAGCCCCATGGCTCCCGTCTTTGAAACCGCGTAACGGTTTCCCCCGCTTTCCTGCTTGAGCATCGCCAAAGCCAAGTTAGAATCAACGGAATATTTTCCTGCGTAATGTTCAATCAAACCGTGAATGTAATTGGGAATTTTAAGAGCGTAAGACTTGGCTCCTTTAAATCTCGATAGAAATTCATCCTTAATCCGACCTGAGCGGTCTGAATCTTTATGGGAGAGCGCAGGTTTAAGGAAGGGAAGTGGAACTTTGAAATGAGATTTTTTAACCGAACTTAAAAGCGAATTTGACTGGATAAAACGAGCTTGAGACGCTAAGGGCGCATTTTTAGAAGCCGAGGCGTGGAACCAATAAGAATGAGAAGGTCTCGCCGTCAACAACTTGGAGGATTTTTTTGGATTAAAAACATTCTCTTTTCTTAGTTTCGCTATTTTTCCCTTCACGCAGTCAAAATGTTTGGAACTCATTTCCCCTTGACAACTCTTGATCCCTTGAAGATTGTCTCTTTGATTTAAGCTCTTATTGGGAGTAGAAACAGAAGCCTTTAAAGAAGCTAAGCGCGCCGGATGGACTTCTGGGATTGCGGGGCTAGAAGGAATCACCGCGCCTAACTGCGCCTGCGCCGGAGAAACTCCCCAGAGAAGAAGAACTGTCGCTATCATTTCCTTCATACCTTAATGATAAGCGAAAACCCAGTCTCACGCCTGGGACTAAAGGCCTAGGTCTTTTCTAGGCCCTATTTTTAAGGATTTTGTGGAGAGTTGGAACCAGAATTCTGATTTCCCGGACCTTGACCGCGCTTGAGATATTTATTGAGTTCATCCAAACTCATATTCGCGGCGTTCTTGTGCTGAGCGCTCCCTTGAGGGGCCTGAGGCGCGGGCGTTGGAGCCGGTTTTGAAATCTGGTATTTCTCCTTAGGCTGAGGCAGGGCTTTTGCTTTTAGAGGATGAATTCTCTTCACTTCTTTTGGCCGGGGTTTTTGAACTGCGCCTCTTTGAGCCATTTCTTTAAGAGAATACGCCGGGGCAGAGGTTATTTCCTCATTAATGTTTTGCCAGAAAAATTCATTTTGCCTCGCCCACTTTCGAGCCGCGTGAGGATCTAAATCAAACCAAGCGTTGAAGTTAAGAGGCTGGACCGTTTTATTTTGAACATCACAATCAAAAATATCTTTCCGCCCCGATAACGACCAAGGCATCGGGGAAGCCGCTTCTATTCGGACATGGGAGTTAGAATTGGACACAGAAAAAGTCACCCATTCAAAAGCTAAATTTTTACTCAGAAAGGCTTCTCCCCAATTTTTCCAGGCATCGGCATTTTGAGCGAGAGCTTTTTCTCCTGAAATAGGGCTTAGGCCTTCCGCCTTTAAAATCATAAGAGCGTCCAAGGCCAAAGCCCCTAAGGCTTTGGCCTCAAGCAAGGAACCCAAGGTCTTAGGCGTTTTCCATTTTGAAGGCGCAAGAATATCCTCCATTTGAACAGGGTATGTCCGCTCCGAAGGTAACACGGGGAAATTCTTGACGATTTCGAGCGCTTTCGCGCTTAAATCCTGATGGGTCTCTGAAGAGGAGCTCAAATTAAGCGGCAAAGAATGGGAGCGAAAAGAAGAAAGCGCCTTTGGAAAAAAATAAACGGCCAAGGCAAGGAGAGAGGAAACGAGAAGAATTTTAAGACCGGTCCTATTTGGCGGAGAACTCTGTTCTCGAGATGCGGAGGCTGGAGTCGCTTTTTCTTCTTTTTTTTGCGCGGTCTCGGCCTCTTCAATTTCAGCCAAGCGTCCCATTCGATTTTTTTCAGGAAGTTGAGCTTCTTCGCGCACTTTTTGCGGCGGGGGCTTAATCAAATAATACTGAGCCGGCTTCCATTGATTGGAGCTTTGAGCGTTTTCTGGGCAAATGAGGCTTTTGGCGTTAAACCCGGGAAGATTTTTGAGTTCTTCTTCCTCAAAAGGCCCGGTCGGACTTTTCCCGTCGAAGAGCCAATATCTCAACGGAATCAGCCTCTTTTAATCAAGGTTTTTGAGACAAGCCTCGACAATATGCGGGGCGGAAAGGCCATGTTTGTGATAGAGTTCCTCGCCTGTTCCTGATTCTCCGAAAGACCTCGCGCCCAATTTTACAACTGGAATCGGCGTTCCGACTTCCGCCACCGCTTCACAGACCGCTCCTCCTAAACCACCGTTCACATTGTGATCTTCAACAGTCACAAAACGCGAACTGTCGAGCGTGAATTTTTCAATGGATTCAGGTCCGAATGGAGACAGAGTCGCAACATTGACAACCCGGACTTTAAAACCTTTTTCCAAAAGAGTTTTTGCCGCAGAAACAGCGGGCCCCACCGTCCCACCGGAAGCGAAAATTGTCGTTTGATAATGGCGCGGTTTTGATTCCGGCTCCCAAACGACATCCGGAACTCCAAAGGCAAAATGGTATCCAGCGTCATGAACGTCTTCAAGTTTTTGGCGAGTCAACCGCAAATAAACCGGCCCCTCATGCGCCAAGGCCCAGGCGACCACCTGCTTGGTTTCAACAGCATCAGCCGGTTGCAAAACCGCCATATTCGGAAGAGCCCTCATCGCCGCGATATCCTCAAGGCCCATTTGAGAAGCTCCGTCATCTCCAATTCCAAGCCCCGCATGCGTTCCCACCAACTTCACATTGGTTTTATTGTAGGCAACGGCAATGCGAATACTCTCAAGACGCCCACTTAAGAAACAGGCAAAACTCGCCGCAAAGGGAACTTTTCCGCACAAGGCCATGCCCGCTGCAGCGCCAATCATGTTGTGCTCGGCAATTCCAAAATCAAAATGGCGATCAGGAAATTTCTTCGCGAAATCCTGGGTCATCGTGGATTTAGATAAATCCGCGTCAAAAACCACAAGTTGCGGGTTTTTCGGAGCAAGCTCCGAGAGCGCTTCTCCAAATGATTCACGAGTTGCTTTAGGCATTGAGTATTTCCTCCACGGCGCGGTCCGCTTCCTCTTTGTTGGGGGCTTTTCCGTGCCAGGCAATGGCGTTTTCCATGAAGCTGACGCCCTTGCCTTTGACTGTTTTTGCGATAATGGCATGCGGGACCTGGCCCGCTTTCTGCGCTTGAGATAAGGCTTTTTCAATTTGCGCAAAATCATGACCGTCAATAGCGGAAACCTCCCATCCGAAAGATTTAAGTTTATCTTCCATGGGATCTATCGGCAAAACCTCATTGACGTGCCCATCAATTTGCCCGTTATTGTGATCTAAAATCATAACTAGATTATCCAATTTAAATTTTGGAGCCGCCATCAAAGCCTCCCAGCATTGACCTTCTTGAATTTCCCCGTCTCCCAAAATGACGTAGGTTTTGAAAGCTTTCTTATCTAGTTTGGCGGCCATCGCCATCCCCAAGCCGACTGAAAGCCCTTGTCCCAAGGAACCGGTTGAAAACTCAATCCCCGGAAGACGCAGGCGATCAGGGTGTCCCTGAAGCGAGCTTCCCAATTTTCTAAGCGTCATTAGATTTTCCTTCGGGAAGTATCCGGTATAAGCCATGACCGCATAAAGAGCCGGACAGGCGTGGCCTTTCGACAAAATCAAGCGATCTCGATCCGCCCAGTCGGGACGTTTGGGATCATGTTTTAAAAATTTCAGATAGAGAACCGTCAACAAATCAATGACCGACAAGGAACCGCCGGGATGCCCAGACCCCGCCGCCTCAATCATGCGAATGATATCGACTCGAAGCTGCTTTGTGATTTGTTTAAACTCGGCTGCTTGATTTTCAACTGCCACCGTCTTACTCATAAGAATACCTCTCGCGCTGACATTTCACAACTAACTCTACAATTCCATTATAACTAAATCCTGGGATATTGCAAATTTTTAATCATCTCCAGAAGGGGAATCCTAATCTCTTCATACGGGACATCCCGGCAAGAATTCCAATCCTCGCTTTTGAAAGCATAATCTTTTTTCCCTCCGGTATTCCAAATAGCATAGGTATAACCAGTATGGATGGCAAAGGTAGGAGTCCCAACGGCAATAGCCAGATGGGTCGTTCCGGTCGTATTGCAAAAAAACAAATTCATCTTTCCCATTAAGGCCGCAAGAACCCCCAAGGGAACGGAACTGATAACGGGAATAGATAAAGCCGCTTGATTTAATATTTCTTGCGTTTTTTGTTTTTCTCCGGGCCCCGCCAGACAATAAACATCCACGGCTGTGTTCTCAAGAATCTCTTTAATTAGGCGCGTAAAAAAGTCTCCCCGCCAACAAGAACTTTCGCGCTTAAAATTTCCCATGTGAACAAGAATCCGAAAAGAAGCGCCTTGTCTTTTCGGCAGCGAATCAAAAATTTGGTTCGCTTGAACACGGTCGTCTTGGGAGACGGAAAGTTCCAAACGCGGTTCATAAGGCGCGCCTAACGCCTGCGCCAAACGCTCATAGCGCCTTAGCATCGGCTCCTCATCCTCCGCGCGAGAGACGGCATAATTATAAATTTCCTTGGCGCGGGTTTTCTCAAACGACAATTTAAACGGAGCGCGCATCATCCGGCACAAAAGAGAAGCCGTTTTAGAGAAAGAGGGATTTAAATCTATCACTAAGTCGCAGGGACGAAAAAGCGCGTAAAAAAGACTCGCGTGCCGTATTATTTCCGTCGGTTTTCCCAAAACCAACCCTTCATCAATAAAGGGAATTAGGGAAAGAACTTCCGCCGAACGGTAACTCACTAAAAGACGAATGCGCGCCGCCGGAAAGCGCTCTTTTAAACCACGCAAAAATGGGGTTGCAACAATCACGTCCCCAAGACGCCCAATCCAAACAACCGTAATCGAATGAATCTCCTCCGCGCGAATTGCTTGAAGGAGTGGAAGGAGGGTTTTTTGTTTCATGTTATCTTCTCAGAATAGACTTGACCGCTTGATACGCTTGTTCGACCTCAACACCCCGGCAATCATGCCAATCCCCGGCCAAGCCTAAATCACGTTCTCCAGGGATTCGCCAAACCCGCCAGGCAGAACCCGTATAAATGGAAAAAGTGCAGACCCCAAGCGCCCCGGCCACATGAGAAGCGCCGTCAACACTTGAGATAAACAAATCCATCTGAAGCATAAAGGCCGCCGCTTCCCCTAATGGACGCGGGCCAACCACGCAAGACAAGTCTAGTCCCATATCTCGCGCGAGACTTTCAATAAAATTTTTTTCTCCCGGGCCCGCCAACAAAAAAAGAATAGAACCATCTTCTTTGAGCCGCTTTCCCAACTCGACAAACTTCTCTCTCGGCCAGCGCGCCCCGGATTCTCTTTTTAAGTCTCCGGGGTGGATGAGAACTTTCTTTCCCTTGCTGAATTGATTCTCTAGGTCAGTGATTTCGCTTCTGACAAAATCTAAATCTTCTGAATTTATCTTCAACTCCGTTCGCATTTCATAAGGCAGTCCGAGAAAATCGGCCATGCGTTGATAGCGAGAAAGCATAGGTTCATCCTTATCCGGGGTTGGAACGCGAATCTGGAAGCTCTCGTTTTTTTTCCTTAAAAACCCTCCTTTATACCGCGCAGAAATGAGATGCGAAAAAATCCAGCCGCCGCGGGAAAAAGCCGGATTGGGATCAAGATCAATATAGAGATCCCAGGTTCCTGAAGTCAACAGAAATTTCAAAAGCCGCAGATTTTGGCCGATATCTTCTGGTCGCCCAAGAACATGGAAGCTGTTCATAAAAGGAATGAGCGGCATGACCGCGGCACTTTTGGCTGAACAAACCGCGACGATTTCAGTTTCCGGAAACTTTTGGCGAAGCCCGCGCAGAAAAGGAGTGGTAACCACCCAATCGCCGATTCGGCGCGGATAGAATATCAGAATCCGCCGCGGTTTTTCAGTCCAGAGTTCCTTCATCAAACTCGTTTTTTAGAAAGAGTGTTCCTTGCCGGGGAAAACGCCTTTTTTGACGTCCTTAAGATATTCGCGCGCCGAAGAAGTCATCGTTTCCCGAAGATGAGCGTAGCGTTTGACGAATTTAAGGGTGGGGCCTTTGGAAATTCCCCACAAATCATCAGAAACCAAAATTTGCCCGTCGCAATGAATCCCCGCTCCAATTCCAATTGTGGGGATGGAAAGACTCGCGGTAATTTTCTTTGCCAAATCGGCCGGAACGCATTCAAGAACAACGGCAAAAGCCCCGGCTTTCTCAAGAGCTTTTGCGTCTTCCAAAATCTGTTTCGCGGTTTTGGGATCTTTTCCCTGAACTTTATATCCCCCTAAGCGATTGACCGATTGAGGAGTGAGGCCCAAATGTCCCATAACCGGAATATGGACTCTCAAAAGTTCCCGGACAATACCCGCGACAAAACCGCCGCCTTCGATTTTAACCGCCTGGGCTCCGCCCTCTTTGACCAAACGTCCGGCGTTCCGTAGGGCCTCTTTTAAATCAATCTCGTAGCT
>JAJYOT010000028.1 GCA_021796015.1 bacterium | reverse complement strand
TCCCTCTAAACTCTTCGCGACTTTAATTATGGAACTCCGGCTCATGAATTTGGCCACATTTTGGGGTTGAACGATGAATATTTTGAAACCTATGATTTTTCCCGACATGCGCTGGAATCTCTTGTAACGATGGATAGTCTGATGAATTCCAGCGGGACGGGGGAAACGCTGCCTCGCCACTTTAAAACCGCCTATCAACTCCAGCGTCGCCGCGCGGGCAAATAGCCGAAATCCCGCGGCATTTCCAGGGTACCCAAAGGCCTAGACCGCGTCTAGGCCTTTAGACCCTTTTCTTCCGCCAAGCCTCGGCGGTAGAATCTGTTCGTGCGGAAAATATTTTAGCTCCGCGCGGGAGAAAAAATGAAAAAAGAAGCGATGCTTAAAACAATTTCATGGACGTTGTCCTTGTCGATCGTGTTGATGAGCCCCGGGTTTAACTGCTGGGCGGCCTTGAGCGAGACGGTTTCCGGTCCGAATGCGGGCGTGGACCTCGTTCCCGCCAACATGAACGCGCGAATGCAAAATATCGGCGATAATTCCGCCGCGAATTTTCTGAATGTGGAATCTTTTGAGATTCCCGCGAAAGAATTAGGGACAGTCCCCAATTCCATCTCCGTCACCCCGACGAAAGTCGGGGTCCAGTCTCATAAGATTCTTCTGGACTCCGGCTTACGAATTGCCGGAGTGACGACAAAGGCCGATCGTAAGCCGCAATCCGGCTTTAAGGCGACATTGGCCCATCACGCGGCTAAAATCATGAAGGCGACCCAAAAAATCCGACAAGCGGTCAAGAATCATATCGCGGGCAAAATCGCGAACTGGTCGAACTTTTTTGATGGGGCGAACCTCTATTTGAAGGCGAATACGGACGTCTTTTCTAACGGCGCAAAAGCGGAGCCCGTTCTCGCGCCAAACGAAAAAGTATGGGTGACTTTGTCCCGCAATCGCTTCTCTCCTTCGTTGCCGGCCTCGAATGAATTGGAGAAACTCTTCGGCGCGAAAATCATATCCGAGATATACTCTCCCGAGACCAATCCTCAATCGCCGAAAGCTCTTGCCGCCGCTTACGAACTTGTCCTTCCGGCTCAAAATTATAGTGCGTTCCACCGCCATTACTGGATGCGCTTTTCCATGGCGTCCGAACGCATTCCGGACATGGTTTCTGGAACGATGGCTGGAATCGTCAAACGAATGATGATTTCCGGATCGATGGGTATTTTGATTTCGGAGGACGGAGAGGAGCGGGTCTTTTCCTTCGGAAAAATCGCGAATTATCGTGGAGAAACCGCCAAGGAAATGGGGCTTAAGGAAGGAACCTTGGTCCGCTTGACTCTTCAAGACGGCAAATTGAAGGAGATTTCCATTCCCGGCTTTTCTGATAAGAAAAGAGATATTCAGGAGCGCGGAACGCGGGCCCAAGACAACGAAGCGGACAACGGCTCGGCGCTGTTATCGGCGGCGATTGACACGGCGATAGATCAAGCGCAAACCATCAATTTCATCGTTAGGAACCAGGGCGTCTACCAATCAGCGCAGGATGTTGTTAGGGATTTAAAATTAAAGACAGATTCGAGCAACTCAGCCGCGAGGGCTTTGGGGACGACGGCTTACGTTATCAACAGCAGGGCCTGGAACCAATTGATTCCCGCCGTCCGGAATATCATTGATGTCGCGAAGAGTTTAGAGGGAAAAAACGTTCAAATAGACGCCGCGAAATGGGCGAAGTTAGACGAGGTCGGGCAAGCGGCGGTTCAAGACTTAAAGGATATGTCTTTCGTGAGCGCCCAGATTGCGGACGCCTTGTCAAATAATAAGGCCTCGGCTCAGGATATCGAGGAATGGAACACGCTCTCCGCAACTTTACTGGAAGATTCCGCGAGTCTTACTTCGGCTCTTCGGAATCTATATGGCGACCCGGCGTTCAAGACAACGCCGTCGGTTTCCAGCCCTCTTAAGGGCATCGTGGCCGGTCAGGATGGACCGGCCTCTGACGGCGGAATCATTCCGGTCATTATCAATGACGGGCATGTCATCAGCCTGCGCGATGCGCATACGGATAAGGAATTGCGCCGCCTCAACCTGCCTTCCTTCTGGATTACGTTTGCCGCCGCGATTAAAGGTGGGAAGGAAATCGTAATCGTCGACAGCATGGAAGACGGGCAAGCCGTCGTCCTGGACGCCCAAAGCGGAAAAGTGATTCGCGCCTTCAAGGGCCCCGGTCCCGGACTTTGGTCGAGAGCAGTCAGCGCCGACGGCCGTTATTTGTTCGCCGGCCAGAGCGGTCGACGTCAAGCCGCGATGTGGAATCTCGAGACCGGCAAGCGCGAAATGGTTTTCGCCTCCTTCATGACGAAAATCCTGGGAAATTTTTGGGATGCCTTGATCATGAGAGCGGCCATGTCGGCGGCGCTCAGCCCGGATGGGAAAATCGTTTATATCGGAGAGCATCGAACGGCGTTCATCGGCGACGATGAAGCGTATGTCTCGGCGTGGGACAGGTCTACCGGGAAAATGCTTGCGCGCGCGGCTGTTCCGAATGCGGATTGGATTCATTCGCTTTCCGTCAGTCAAGATGGGCGCCAACTTTACATCAGCAGCGAAAACGGGGCTCTTATAACGATGGACGCTCCTTCCCTTAGTAAAAATTCAGTGGAATCGGACCTCAGCGGCAAAATCATCGCGGCTCCTGAGTCCGTTTCCGGCGCGTTGCTGGTCAATGCCTCGGCGCCCGGACTCAAGATCGCTGCCGCGTCGTCGCCCGCGCAAAACGACCCCGCGGCTTTGAAATCCCAAATTGACGCCGCCATAAGTCAGGCGCAAACCGTCAGTTTCATGATTAAGAAAATGGGCGTTTATACGAGCGTCCAAGACGTCATTGCCGATTTGAAAAAAGACCCGTCCAGCGTGGATGCGGAGGCGTTAAACGGGCTTTTGATGACGGCCCAGAGCGCCGTCGCGGATACCCTTCCCCTAAATTCGGCGATGGACCAAATCGCGGCTCAGGATTTGCGCGCGCCGGAAATTCAGACGGAGATTTCAAAACTGAGAGCGTCGGTTCAAACGGCGATTCAAGATATGAAGGACATGTCCTTGGCTGCGCGGCAGATTGCCGAGGCCTTGCTCCAAAACAAAGCCGCGGATAAAGACGCCGCGGCGTGGGGAACCCTCTCGGGCGATTACCGAACGCGGGCCTTCGCTCTGGACTTGTCTCTTGAAAATATAAATCTGAAATCTCCCGCCAGCGTCGTTTCCAACCAAAAGACGGGGCCGTCCCGCCTTTCGTCTTCCGACATGGGCCGCCTTATCTTCGGCGTCGGTTGGCTGGCCTTGATGATCGCGGCTTCCCACATCGCCCCTATCGCCGTTGCGGGAGTGATTATCGGAGCGGGCGTGGCGCGGCCCTGACTAAAAAGGGAGAGGACGCCTCCGGCAATATGCTCGTGGGATCTCTTTTGGGAATGTTGGCGGGCGCTTTGTTTGCGCCCTCTGTCGCTCATGCGGCGATGATTTCCGCCGCGCCCGTTCTTTCCGGCCTTAAGGTTTTTGGGGGCGGGGTTCTCGGAGCTGTCCTAGGAGCAATTATCGGCGGAGTTGTTGGCGTCGTCATAGCTCTTCACTCTGATGAGGGCGGGAGCGAGGCCGGAATGGGAATTGGCATCGCTCTCTACGCAATCGTGGGCGCGGGAATCGGCGGCGTTGTTGGTGCCATTATCGGGGGGACCTTACTCGCCGCCCTTTTATAATTTAGGCTGGATCAAGTAGACACTCAAAAAGGAGATCGTGCAATGAGAAATATGTTGATCGCGTTGGCGGTGGTAGTAATAGTTGGCGTTCAAGTCTTGAGCGCGGCGCAGGTCACCGGTTCCAACTTCGAGGCTTCGGTCGGACAAGGCATTCGGACGGCCGTTCACGAGGTAAAAGCGAAAGCCGCCTCTATCGGGAAAAATTCGGCCGGCAATAGGGAGATGGTCGCTATGACCGCCGAAAAGGCCGTTTTTGCGGCTTCGGGGAAAACTCATTTCGCGAGGCTCAAGGAGCTTTACGCCCAGGGGTATCGCCCAAAACAAAGCGAGCTCGTGGGATTTTACTCGGGGCGTTGCTACAGAGGCGAGGCTCCGAATGTCCCAGTCGGCGTTGCGTTCGTGGGCCGGATGGTCTCCGGAGGAAATAACGGTCCGCTTTTTCCTTCCCTATCGGAGTTGAAGGCGAATATCATCGCGTGTTCTGATGATAGTGTTTCTGATTGTTTCGACAATGGGGCGGATAATCAGACGATTATAGGCTACATTGAAGATGGCAGTTTGCCGCTATTAGAAACAAAGGCAGTTGGCGGGGCCATTGCCTACGATTCAAATATAAATGACGCGGAAGAATTTCGGATCCGTAAAAGCGGGGCTTATTTTTTCGCGAAAGGCGTCACGTTAAAAAACGCCGAGGGTTATCACGCCGGCGATATCTTTGCGGCCTGCTATTTCTTCCAGAAAGTGCACGATTAGAAATTAAGTTTTGCATCGCCAAATCCACCCGCTTGAAATTCAAGCGGGTGGATTTTTTCCCCTTGACGCGGGTCAGAGAATGAACCATAATATGGTCATAGATGAACCATTTAATGGTTTATTAGAGGAAAATATGAAATCGATCACCATTCATCATCTCGAACCCAATCTCGCTAATCTTATCGAACGCGAGGCGGAAAAAAACGGCTTGAGTTTGAATAAGACGATTAAAAAAATCTTGACGTCGGCCTTGGGGCTGTCGCGTGGGGAAACCGTCAATCGCCGGAAAAACTTCGAGGATCTTTGCGGGCTTTGGTCCAAGAAGGATGCCGATCTGTTTAAAAAGTCATCGGAAATGTTCGAGCGAATCGATCCCGAAGACTGGAAATGAGATCAATACTTCTCGACACGAATGCCTATGCCGCCTTTCTGGCGGGAAACCGCGCCATCTTGGACGCCTTGTCTCAAGCCGAAACCGTCTTTCTGTCGGTGATCGTCTTGGGAGAACTTCATGCGGGCTTTCGGGGCGGACACAAACGCGCCGAAAACGAAAGGATTCTGGAGGAATTCCTGACGCGGCCGGGAGTCTTGCCGCTTTTTATCTCTCTGGAGACGGCGCGGATTTTCGGAGAGATTAAGGCGGGGCTCGCCCGCGCCGGAACTCCCGTTCCCATCAACGACGTTTGGCTGGCGGCGCAAACGGTTGAAACAGGATCTGTTCTGGTGACGCTCGACGCTCATTTTCGCCGCGTGCCCGGGCTCCGCCTTTGGAATTCATAAGGGTCCTTCGCGCGCGCTTCTAAAGCCGACGCCGGCGCCAGGCAAAATAAAGAGAATTCCAGTGTTCCGTGCCGAAAAAAACGAGATAGTTGAGAATGCCCAGGCCGTAATAGAGACGGTCTGAGAAAGAACCGAACAAAAGAGTCCAGAAAACGACGAAACAGCCGACGGCCCAGATCCATTTCATTTTAATTGGAAAAAAGAAAAATAGAAGGATCTCGACGTCGGCGTTGAGTCGCGCGAAGGCGAGCACCAAGCTCGTCGTAAAAATGGAATTAGAAAATTCTCGGCCTAAAATGAGAGAACACGCGATGACGGCCAGGGCCCCGATGAGGCAATAGATGAGAAATTTAAAATCTCCCCATATTTGTTCAAGACGGTTCATCAGCCAGTAGAAAAAAATCAGCCAAAACGCCAGCCACAAAGGCCCCATCTCCGGCGGAACAAAGAGAAAGGTCGCGGCGCGCCAATATTGCCCGCTTAAAAATAAGCCGGGATCAAAGACGAGAATGTCGGGAAACTGGGGTTTAAAGAGACTGAGAATTCCAATAATGGCATTCATTCCGGCCAAAAATGCCGCTAAGCCTGGAATAGAGAGAAAGCCTAATTTTCTTTCCAGTTGGTCCAGCCATCGCGGTCCCATATTGGGGTCATCATATCATTTTGCGCATCTTTGCGTTTTGGATAAAACCGCCGCCGTGAGAACTATGATAAAATGAGCTGTCGTTGTCTTTTGCGAGAATGATGGATGAAAAAAGTTGAAGCTAGCGCTTTGAAAACGTTGGGGATATTGGGCGGTGGGCAATTGGCGGAGATGATTTCTAAAGCCGCTAAAAGACTTGGGTTTAAAGTCGCCATTTTGGCTCAATCGCCCGACAGTCCTGCCGCAAAACTTGCGGATCAATTGTTTATTGGTTCGTTCAATAACCGCGCCGCTTTGTTTTCTATTGCGGATGTTTGCGATGTCTTGACCTTGGAAAATGAATTCGTGGATTCTCAACTTTTAGCGGATTTGGAGCAAGCGGGATATTGCGTTTATCCCTCGTCTTCTTGTTTGGCTTTAATCCAAGATAAATTTCTCCAAAAGCGCGAGCTTTCCCAGCAAGGAATTCCGGTCCCGCGTTTTGCGGAGGTGTCCGGCCTTAAAGAAGCGGTTTTTGCGTTCCAAAAATGGGGCGGGAGGGGAGTTGTGATTAAAAAACGCCGGAACGCTTATGACGGTCGAGGCAATGCCGCCGCGTTTTCGGAGGGGGAAATAAAAAAAGCCTGGGAACTTCTCAAGGGAGATTCGGAACCTCTTTATATCGAGGAGTTCTGCCCTTTTGAAAAAGAATTGGCCGTGATTGTCTCTGTCTCGCGAAAGAATGAAGCGGCGGTTTATCCTGTCGCTGAAACGATTCAGGAAAATCATGTGTGCCGGGCCGTTCTCGTTCCGGCCGCCGCAGATAAAGAAATTTCTGATCGCGCTTCTGAAATCGCTCGAAAGGCGGTGGAGGGAATCGGAGGGGTCGGTTCCATGGGAGTGGAACTGTTCCTTCAAAAAGACGGAGAAATTTTGGTCAACGAAATCTCTCCGCGGGTTCATAATTCCGGCCACTACACGATTGAGGCTTGCGAGTCGAGCCAATTTGAAAATCATGTTCGCGGAGTTTTTGGATTGCCTCTCGGGTCTAGCGCTCTCAAGGAAAAGGCCGCGGCCATGGTGAACCTTTTAGGCGTTAAAAAAGGAGACGGAACCCCCGAAGGGCTGGATGAAGCCAAGGCGGTTTTGGGGGCTTCTGTTCATATCTACGGAAAAAAAGAAAGTTTCCCCGGGAGAAAAATGGGACACGTGACCGCGCTGGGCGAAAATTCGGCCCAAGCCCTTAAAACCGCCCAACAAGCCGCGGCCTTGATTCGCTTTGGCGCTCGATCAACTTTATCTTCATGAACAAAACGCCGTTAAAAAAAACTCATCGGACCCAAGCTAAGATTTCCGCGCCTTTAGTCGGCGTCATCATGGGTTCGGCTTCCGATTATTCAACGATGCGCCACGCATTGAAGGCGCTTAAGAAATTAGGAATTCCTTATGAGGTTGAAATTGTCTCGGCTCACCGCACGCCTGATAAATTATTCCAATACGCCTCTTCAGCCGAGCGGCGCGGGCTTAAGCTCATTATCGCCGGCGCGGGCGGGGCCGCTCATCTGCCGGGAATGACGGCTTCTAAAACGAGCCTTCCGGTTTTAGGAGTTCCTGTTGAGTCCAAGGCTTTGCGCGGGCTTGATTCTCTTCTTTCCATCGCGCAGATGCCGGCGGGGATTCCGGTGGGAACCTTGGCGATCGGACGGGCGGGAGCCGTGAATGCGGCTTTGCTGGCGGCTTCAATTTTGGGGCTTTATCATCCTGAGTTTAGAGAGGCGGTTCAGTCTTATCGTGCGGCACAAAGCAAGGCCGTTTTAGAGAAGCGTCTTCCGATTGGGCCAATCAAACAATCTGCTTGAAGATGAAGACGCGCTTTTTAAAAGCTGATGCCGCCGGCCTAAAGGAGGCGGTGGGGGTCTTAAGGCGCGGAGAATTGGTCGCTTTTCCAACGGAAACGGTCTATGGCCTTGGGGCGCGCGCTTTGGACGCCAAAGCCGCGAGAAAAATTTATCAGGCCAAGGGACGCCCATCCGACAATCCCCTCATCGTCCATGTGAATGGCCCTGCCATGATGGAGACCATCGCGCGCCCCACTTTGCTTGCGCGAAAATTAATCACGGAGTTTTGGCCGGGGCCCTTGACCCTCATTTTAAAAAGTTCCGGCCTTGTGCCAAAGGTGGTGACGGGGGGGCAAGAGACCATTGCCGTTCGTTGTCCGGCCCATCCTTTTTTTCGAAGATTAATTTCCCTGTTGGGAGAACCCATCGCCGCGCCTTCCGCCAATCTCTCCGGGCGGCCCAGCCCCACAACTGCTCTTCACGTGCGCGCGGATTTAAACGGGAGTATCCCTCTTATTTTAGACGGCGGTCCTTGTAGGAAAGGTTTGGAATCTACGATTATTGACGCGCGCGGGCGTTATCCGAGGCTTTTGCGTCCCGGCCCCTTGACGGTTGAAGATATTGCCCGCGCATCCGGAGTTAAGGTCTTGTTTCCCGGAAAAATTTTTTCCGCTTCGCCCGGAACTCGCTATAAACATTACGCTCCCCGTTGTCGCGTTAAACTCATTTCCCCAGAGTGCGTGCGCCAGGGAATTGCGGCTTTGAGTTTGCCGGGAACGGGACTTGTTCATCGCTCGCCTTTAGGCGTGCCCGCGCCAAGTTTTTGCCGGAGAATTTCCGGCGGCCTTGAGATCTATGCGCGTTCTTTATTTTCGTCTTTGCGCGAGGCCGAAGTTTCGGGCGTAAAGACTTTATACGTTGAGACAGTATCTAAACGCGGCGTGGGACGGGCGATTATGGATCGCCTGCAAAGGGCCGCCGGCCTCTAATGGAATTTCAAGACGTGATTTGTTAGGCTTATATTTGATGGAACTTAGTTGGCAAGAAGGGCTCAAAAAAATTTTCCCCCAGGCGCGCTTAAACGAGCCGCTTTTGCGCTATACGACTTTTAAGATCGGGGGTCCAGCCGAGGCCTATCTTGAACTCAACAACCGCCTTGAGTTGGAAACCCTAATGCGTTTTATTGTGCGCTCGAATATCCCCGTATTCTTTATGGGCTGGGGGTCTAATCTCCTTATTTTAGACGGCGGAATTCCGGGGGTGGTCGCGGTTCTCAAAGAAGATTTTGAAAAAATTGATTTTCTGGAAAAAGGCCTTGTTCGTGTTGGAGCCGGAGTTCGCATTCCGCAGATGATTGCGATTGCGGCCAATCATGGGTTGGGCGGGGCCGAGCCCTTGGTGGGGATTCCTGGAACCTTGGGCGGAGCCGTGATGATGAACGCCGGAACGCGCGAACTTGAAATCGGAACTTTGATTCAAGATGTCGAAATTTTCGATCCAAAAAATCTTAAGCCCAAGTTTATCGATTCTTCCCAGGTCAATTTTTCCTATCGTTCTAGCGGGTTGTTAGGACGCGTGATTTTATCAGCCCTTTTGCGATTGAGAGAAGGGAGCAAAGTTGATATAATGAAGCGCGTTGCCGAACATCAAGCAAAACGCCTGAAAAATCAACCCGTGCATACTTTTAACATCGGTTCTATTTTTAAAAATCCCAAGGGATCTTTTGCCGCCGAATTAATTGAAAAAGCCGGTCTTAAAGGGATGGAATGGGGAGGGGCGCGAGTATCTCCTCTTCATGCCAATTTTATTGAGAATTTTAATAACGCCAAGGCCTCTGACGTCGTGGACTTGATTGAACAAATACGTCAGAAAATTAAGAAAAACGCGGGCGTAGATCTTGAACTTGAAATCAAGGTGGTCGGGCGTTCGCTATGAAACGTCTCGCTTCCCATAAAAGAAGCCCCAAAGTCGTTTTGCGGCCGCAACAGCGCAAGGCGCGCAACCGCAAGGTCGTTTTCATTTTCGCGATTCTCATTTTGGGAGCCGCGCTTGTTTTGAGTTGGGTGCGTTTAAAAAAATCATTTTTTAATTTCAAGCAATCGGTCGCGGCGGCTATTCCTTTTCCTAGAACCGTGGAAGTGGAAGGCGTTCCAGATTCTTTAAAGCCCGAAGTTCTTTCTTTTCTTAATTCCCAGAATCCCGTGTCTTGGCAAAACCGAAGTGGTGATATTAAAAATCATTTCCCTTTCTTAAGAACGGTCCATCTAAGCCGAGATTTTTTCTCTAGGGGATTGGTTTATCATATTGTGTTGCGGCAGGCTGTCGCCGTCTTTTCAGGAAGAGACGGACGGAGTTTCATGGATGCGGAGGGGACGCTTTTTAAAGCCCCGAAAAAATTATATGAACGACCAGTTCCTGAAATTTTGGATACGGATGCGAATTTAAAAACCTTGCGCCCTGTCGCTCGTTTCCTGGTTAAAGTTGCGTCCTTGCCGCTTTCCTCACCCATTGAGAGCTTGCATTTTTTGTCTCCGGTGAATGGCTGGAGCGTTGAACTCCAGGATGGAACTCGCATTGATTGGGGCGATTTTCAATGGACGAAAGAGAAAGTCAAGCGGCTCAATGCCGTGCTTGCGGACGCCAAAACTTATGCCAAGGGGCATTTATTCGTCGATATGCGTTCTTTTGGAGATGGGAAAGTTTTCGTCAAGCCGGATGTAAGCAAGGCTTTGGCGAGGGGGTTTTAAGATGTCTACGGACAATGTGTTGGCCGGTCTTGATATCGGAAGCAGTCGCATTACCTGTCTCATTGGCGAGCGCGGCGAGGGGCAGGAGTTAGTCAAAGTTGTCGGCGGTTCGAGCGTTCCTTGCCGCGGCCTTAAAGGCGGGGTGGTTATTAATATTCAGGAAACCGCCCGCGCCATTCAAGAGGCGGTTGAAAAAGCGGAAAAAAATTCCCATTGCGAGGTCAAAGAACTCGTCGTCGGCATTCGCGGCAGTCATTTGCAATCTTTCAATAATCGAGGGGCTTTTAATATCGCTCGAACTGATAAGGAAATCACCCAAGAAGACGTGGAAAGCGTGATTACCAATGCCAAGTCCCTTCCTCTTCCTTCCGATCGCGAGATTCTCCACGTCATGCCGCAGTCCTTTACTCTCGATCGCCAAAGAGGCGTTCCTGATCCGGTGGGCATGGAGGGTTCTTTGCTCGAGGTTGAGGTTCACATCGTGACCGCTTCTTCCGCGCATTTAAACAATTTGACCAAAGCCGTCGCTCAAGCGGGGTTTGAGGCCAAGGAAACGGTTTATGGTCTCTTGGCCGCGGGAGACGTTTTGGTGACACCCGAGGAAAAAGAACTGGGCGCTCTCTTTATTGATATCGGTGGGCAATCCGTTTCGATAGGAATTTATTCCGAAGGAAGCATTCGCTATTCCAAGGAGCTTCCGATTGGTTCTGATTTTATCACGCGAGATTTAGCGATGGGGCTTCGCACGTCCTTGGCGACGGCGGAACGCCTGAAAGTGGAACATGGGTTTGCTCATCCGTCTTTTTTTGGAGACGATGAGGAATTGGAATTTAACGGAGTAGATGGGCGAACTCTCGGGAAAATTAGGGTGAGCGCTGTGATGGGCATTGTTCTTCCTAGAGTCGAGGAAATTTTGACCTTGATTGAGGAAGATATTCGCAATTCTCCCTATACCGATGTCGTTGGCCCAGGGGGCGTTGTTTTGGCGGGAGGCGGAGCTTTGATGCGGGGGATGGGCGATGCGGCCAACCAGATTTTAGGTATGCCCGCTCGTGTCGCGGTTCCGCATCCGGATATGTTTTTGGTTGATTCGGCCTGGAGTTCTCCAGCGTATTCGACGGCCTTGGGGCTTCTGTCTAATTCCCTTCCTTTTTCCCTGGCTTCCCCAAATCGTCGCGTGATGCCCGGCAAAAAACCGGCTTGGCTTAAAAGCGTCACCTCGGTCTTTCAGGAGCTTTTTTAAAAAATGAAAATTCAAGTTTTAGAAGACGTTCACGAAACTCGCGCTGTCATTAAGGCCATTGGAGTCGGCGGAGCGGGGGGAAACGCGATTAACCGAATGGCGGAAGCGGGAATTAAATCCGTCGAACTCATTGCGGCTAATTCCGACGCTCAGGATTTGAGAAGGAGTCTCGCTCATATTCGCGTTCAGATCGGAGAAAAATTAACCAAGGGCCTTGGGGTCGGAGGCGATTCCGCCCGTGGACGCTTGGCGATGGAGGAAAGCGCGGAACAGATTCGCGAAATTCTTCAAGGCTCGGATTTAGTTTTTATTACCGCCGGAATGGGCGGCGGAACCGGAACGGGCGGCGCGCCCTTGGTTTCTCAAATTGCCCGCGAACTGGGGGCTTTGACCGTCGGCGTGGTAACCCGGCCCTTTGCTTTTGAGAAGCTTAACCGCGCCAATCTCGCGGAACAGGGAATTCAAGAGATGCGCAAAAATGTGGACACCTTGCTTGTGATTCCCAATCAACGTCTTTTGGATATCAGCGATTCGGAAACAACGGCAGAATCCGCCTTTCGCTTGGCCGATGACGTTTTAAGAAAAGCGATTCAATCTATTTCAGACGTCATCACCATGCCCGGCAATATCAACATGGATTTAAACGATATGCGAGCGATCATGAAAGACGCAGGCGAGGCTTTGATTGGAATGGGCGAAGCCTCGGGAGCGGGACGCGCGTTGGCCGCGGCCAAGGCGGCAATTCATTCGCCGCTTCTTGAAAATGTAGTCATGGATGGGGCCAAGGGCCTGATTGTCAACATTACCGGACGCAAAGACGGGCTTAAGCTCGCGGAAATGGAGGAGGCGATGGATTTAATTACCGGCGCCGCGAGTCCCGACGCTAAAATTAAAATGGGAAAAGCCTATGATGATTCTCTGGGAGATTCCATTCGCATTACGGTGATTGCGACCGGTTTCCCGGTCAAAAGAAGCCCGCGTCATTTTTTTAAAGCCAATCATTTTCAAGATGACTTAAATGACTCGGCTCTTTCAGGGAAGAAAAAGGGCGTTTTGGAAGCCGCGAAATTACAGGACTCCTTGGATGATTTGTCTAAACCCGCGTTTTTACGGCTTAAGACCCGCAAACTGAAATAGAGGAATTTTCATGGATATCCAAAGCGTTTTACAGGCGACGATAGATAAAAAAGGAAGCGATGTTCATTTAAGGGTCGGAGGCGTTCCTCATATCCGTATTGACGGACAACTGACGCCCTTTTCTCAGGAAATATTGACGCCCGCCGTTGTCGAGGAGATTTTAAAGAAACTCATCACGCCCCACGCCAAAAAAATATTCGATGAGAAAGGCGAATGCGATTTTTCATTCGAGGTTGAAAATGTGGCGCGCTTTCGTGTCAACGCTTTTCATCAAAGGGGGCGTTTGTCCTTGGCCATTCGCTATATTCCGGTCCAAATTCCTTCTTTTCAGGAACTGAAGCTCCCAGCCACGACGATTCGTAAAATTGCCGAGTTAAGACGCGGCTTGGTTTTGGTGACTGGGGCTACCGGCTCCGGGAAATCCTCCACATTAGCGGCGATGGTGGACGCCATTAATGAGACGCGGCCTTGCCACATCGTGACGATTGAAGATCCCATTGAATTTTTGCATAAGGATAAAAAGGCAATTGTGACTCAAAGAGAAATCGGCCAAGACACCGAGTCTTTCGCGGAAGGTCTCAGAATGGCTTTAAGACAAGACCCGGACGTAATTTTACTCGGGGAAATGCGGGATATTGAAACAACCGCGGCGGCCTTAACGGCCGCCCAAACCGGGCATTTGGTTTTGGCCACGATGCACACGGTCGACACGACGCAGACGATTACCCGCATTATCGATCTTTATCCTCCTCATCAGCAGAATTTAATGCGAAAGGAATTGGCTGAAACCCTCAAAGCCGTGATTAGCCAAAGACTCTTGCCGTGTTCGAAGGGAGGGCGGGTTCCTGCTATTGAGATTATGGCGGTGACCGCTCACATTAAAAAGCTCATTGAAGACAATGATTCCAATGGAATCGTTCAAGCCATTGGGAAGGGGCAATTTTATGGAATGCAGACCTTTAACCAATCTCTTTACCGTCTTTTTAAGGATGGATTAGCTTCCGAAAACGATATCATGGAAGCCGCGACCAGCCCGGATGACTTGAGGCTAGCGATGAAGGGTATTGAACAAGAAATACGGATGGGGTGAAAAATGTTTGCCGAGGGATATATAGGAATCGCGGGAACGATAGGAGTCGGGAAATCCACCTTGACTATTGAGTTGGCCAAGGCTCTTAATTTTGAACCGGTTTTGGAAGAAGTGGATGGGAATCCTTATTTGGATCGTTTTTACCACGATATGAAGGGTTACGGGACGATGATGCAGGTGTGGCTTCTCAATCATCGTTTCAGGCAACACCGGGAATTTGTAACCCGCATCAGCCTTGGGAAAATCAGAGGGGTGGTTCAAGACCGCACGATTTGGGAAGACACGATTTTTGCCCGTATGCTCAACGATCATCCCGATAAAATTATTTCGGATATGGATTACAATACCTATCTTGACCTTTTTGACAACATGGTTCTGCGGGAACTGGTTTTTCCGCAAATCCTGATCTACATTCAATGTAGCCCAGAAACGGCCCTTGAGCGCATCAAAATGCGTGGCCGCCCGATGGAGAAAACGATTACCTTGGAATATTTAAAGTATCTTCAATCCAACTATGATCAGTTCGTTTCGGAGATGGAACAGGCCGGGGTGCGTATTTTAAGGCTTAATTGGGAAAAATTTTTGCCGATTTCAGAAGTTGCGCGATTGGTTCATGAATATTCCCTCAAACCTTCCAGTTTCACGAAATGGGTGCGCCCCATTCGTTCGCTGAAACCCGCGTCCGAACATCAAATAAGGCAATATGCCGATCAAAGACCCTGAAACTCTATCCCCAACTCTTTGGCAGGACTTTCGGATGGCCGATTCTGGCTTTTTCGGAGGCCTGACCAAACGTTCATTGGGCAACATGAAAGACCCGGAATCTCGTAAGGAGTGGCTCAAAACTCCGGAGTTAAAGGGAAAAACTCCCAGGGTTCTCAGTCAGGTCCATGGAACGAAGATATTTTCTGCGGATAAAGAAATGGAAAAAATTTTTGAAGGAGACGGGTGGCTTTGCCGAGACTCAAGCGTTCTTCCCATTATTTTGGTCGCGGATTGCGTCCCGCTTTTTATGTGGTCTAAAAAAAAACCGGTCTTTGGGGTCTTTCACATCGGCTGGCGGGGAATGGCGAAGAGTTTCGCTTATATAGCCTCAACCGAGATGCAGAAAATTTTCAACCTGACAGCGGGTGATTTGTTGGCTTCGGTGGGCCCTCATATAGGGGCCTGTTGTTGCGAAGTGGGTCCTGAAATTAAGGAGTTTTTCCCCGCGGAAGATTTTATCCAAGACTCAAAAGGTTTGAGATTGGATTTAAATCTTGAGGCGGAAAATCAGCTTTTAAGATCAGGATTATCAAAAGATTCGATGGTTTTAAGTTCAGAGTGTACCGTGTGTTCTCCAGGTTATTTTTCTTACCGAAATGGGGAAGCCGAGCGCATGGCCGCTTTCATGGCGGTGAAGGAAGGTTTTTCATGCCGAATATAGAGCCGCGGGCGTTGTTGCGTAAAATTTCTCCCTATATCCCCGGAAAATCTATTGAATCGGTGCGGCGAGAATTTGGGCTTAAGAATGTCATCAAGCTGGCCTCTAATGAAAATCCTTTAGGCGCTTCTCCTAGGGCGATTTCTGTTTACCGGAAATCCTCTAAGGATTGTTTTCTTTATCCTGAGGGCGCGAGCCCGGAACTTCGGAAGGCTTTAGCGCGATTACATCAAGCGCCGGAAGATTCGGTTCTGATTGGAAATGGCTCAGATGAGATTATCCGTCTTCTTTGTGAGGCTTTCCTGGATGAAGAACATGAGGCGTTGACCTCTCAATACGCTTTTATCCGCTTTCGCCAGCAATCCCTGCTCATGGGGGCTCGGATTATTGAAGTTCCGATGAAAAACTGGAAGCTCGATCTTGAGGCGATGGCGGGGGCTTTGAGCGAGAGGACCCGGCTTGTGTTTATTCCGAATCCCAATAATCCCACGGGGACCTATAATTCTCAAAAGGAACTGGAGAAATTTATCGCCCGGTTGCCGCCGAAGGTCATTTTGATTTTAGACGAAGCTTATTATCATTATGCGCGATTGGAAAAAAATTATCCCAATAGCATTCCTTTGTGGGCGCCCAGGCTTCCAAACGTGGCGGTTCTGAGAACTTTTTCTAAAGCCTACGGACTTGCGGGGCTTAGAGTCGGCTATGTCGTAACCAATCCTGAAATTGTGGGCTGGCTGGACCGCATTCGAATGCCGTTTAATGTCAGCTTGCCGGCTCAGAGGGCTTGTATTGCTGCGATTCAAGACCATCGTTTTGTATCAAAGGGAGTTTCTTTAAATTTAAAGGAAAAAATATTTTTGGAAAAATCGCTGGTCCATTTTGGTTTTGAGATTATTCCTTCGGCTTGCAACTTTGTTTTCGCGAAATCGCCTATTCTTGGGAAGGAACTTTTTCAAAAACTGCTGAAGAATGGCATTATCATTCGTCCTTTAGATGAATACGGGCTTTCCTCTTATGTTCGCATCAGCATTGGGCGGAGATCAGACCATCTAAAATTAATCAAGGTATTGGAAAGCATTTTAAAGTGAGAAAGAAAGGTTTTGTGATCGCCATGGACGGCCCCGCCGGGGTGGGGAAATCGACTATCGGCCAATGGGTGGCGAAATCCTTGGGATATTATTTCGTCAATACCGGAGAGATGTACCGGGCCTTAACCTGGAAGGCGCTTGAAAAAAAACTAGATATCGGAGATGAGAAAAAAATTGTCGCGTTGGCCCATGAGATTAATTGGGAATTCCGTCCGGCTCCGGATCAGGTCACTCTCAAGACCTTTGTTGATAGCGAACCCGTGTCTGCGCATATTCGAGAAGAGCGGGTCGGCGCTTTTTCCAGCCAAGTCGCATCTTACCCTGGAGTGCGAAAGTTTTTCTGTAAATTGCAGAGGTCTTTGGGGAAAAATGGCGGGGTGGTCATGGAGGGACGAGACATCACGACCCATGTTTTTCCCGACGCCGAGTTTAAGATTTATTTGGACGCTTCGGTTGAAGAGCGGGCGAAGCGCCGCTATCATCAACTCAAAGCGGCTGGACAAGAGGCCGATTGGCGCAAAATAAAAGAAGGGATTTTAAAAAGAGATTTGGGAGATTTAAAAAGAAAAATCAATCCTTTAAGTCTCGCAAAAGACGCCGTTTTGATTGATTCTACTCATATGGGCCGCCGGGCGGTTGCCCAAAAAATTATCAAAATGGTTCGGCATCGTCGGACCAAGACAGCAAAATGAGCCTTAAACTTTAATACAATATACTTGCGTTTTCTTCAATAATCCTTGCGGACGGCGTTGTATTGACCTTAAGATTATTGGGGAAGGGGCTAAAATTTTAGATTAATAATCACTTAAGGGGTTAGGTTCAATGGAAGATAAAATGCAGGATGATTTCGCCGGAACCGAGGCTAAGGAAGATTGGGAAGCCCGGCAGGAAATGGAGGCTCTCTTCGCCCAGGAAGAAGGGCTTTCTAAACAAGTTTCCTCCCGGCAAATTGTATGGGCCAATGTGATTTCCTCAACCCCCGAAGGCATTTGGGTTGATATTGGAGAAAAAAAGGAAGGCTTTATTCCCGCCTCGGATTTTACGTTCCCCGTCCCTAAAAAAAATTCCAAAACCCAAGACTCGCTCAAAAAACGCAAAGGGGAATCTCTCGCGCCCGAGATGCCGAAACCCGGCGAGAAGATCGCCGTCCTTTACACGGGTAAGCGTTCCGATGGAACGACTCTTTTATCGCATAGAAAAGCGATGGCGGAATTGTCTTGGGAAGGAATCTCGAAATCTTTTCGCGAACATGCGCGCATTTCAGGTAAAGTTCAATCTGGAATCAAGGGAGGCTTTTTAGTGGATGTTTCCGGCGTTACCGCTTTTTTGCCCGCCTCTTTGGCCGATTTTCGCCCTGTTTTCAATGCGGAAATGCTTTTAAATAAGGTGATAGAGTGCTACATTATTGACCTCAATGAAGGGGAAAAAAAGGTTGTTATTTCTCGGAAAGCGGTTCTGGAAGAAGAAGCCGCCCAACGGCGTTTAAAAATTTTCTCTGAAATTGAAGTGGGGCAAGTTCGTTTTGGGCGTATTTCTAAAACTTCGGCTGAAGGATTGACGATTGATATCGGAGGTTTTAAGGGGCTTATTCGTTCGACCGACATTGCCTGGGGGGAAAATATTACCCCGCTTTATAAGCGCGGAGATAAATTAAGAGTGAAGGTTGTTTCAAAGGTTTTACCCGAGGCCGAGGGAAAAAACTCCGAGGGGGCGGTGTATTTTGGGATTAAACAGCTTCTTCCCAACCCCTCTGATTTATTGCGTAAAAAATATCCATCTGGGACAATCGTTTCTGGGCCCGTGGTCTCTATTGATCAGACGGGGGTGGTCTTTAAAGTGGCAAGCGTTCAGGGAAAAAACCGTAAGGAAGCCGCCCCTTCCGAAAAAAATAAAAAGGGAAATTCTGTTCTTGCTTTCTGCCCGGCCTCTCAAATGGATGAGGAAGCGCCAAAGGTGGGAGAAGAAGTGGGGGCAGTGGTTTCTGGCGTGGACGCGAAGGCGCTTCGCTTGTTTGTTTCAATTAAGCGTCATAGCGAAAAGCAAGAACGCGCTCGCGTCGCGCAATATCTCAAAGCTCCGTCCCCCTTGACCCTGGGGGATATTTTGTCTTCCGAAGAATAAGCCGCCGATCAAGGCGTGGCTATTTTATTGAAAATATAGGGTTAAGAAAAAGGCGAGAATTGCATCATGTCACGAAATCGTCAGGGGGATAAAAAACCCAACAGAGCCTCACTCTCCAAACCTTTCCGCTCATCACTTTTATCTAAATTGGGGATCAAACTCATCTTTGGGGGTATTTTTGTGGTTGTTTTGGGCTTCTGGGTTTTATCCGCTTCCGATCCCTTGGGGCGCAACTGGGCTTCCTTGGTTTCTCCTATTTTAATTCTTGGTGGATATTTGCTGATCGCTTTAGGAATTATTTGGCCTTTCGATTTCCCTTCTTTGTCTTAGTTAAACGCCCATTTCCAACGGGTTTTTATCTTAATTTCCTAATCCTCCTTTAATGCTCTTTTTTGCCTAAAACTTGACTTGGGCGCCTCATGGGTTTTTTTGGGTTCAGCTTTTTGGCTGATTTTTGAGCTCATTTGCTTTGTTTGGATGTCCGGATTCCTTGAATCCATAAATTCTAGGCTGGTTTGGAGCTCATTTTTTTTGGCGTTTGTCTGCTAATTTTAAAAATCAATAAAAAATATTGAACTAATAAAATAAGCATTTATTTTTAATGATTATTAAATAAAATAAATATTCTTTATTGATTTTTAAAGGCGCTAGTGTTATTCATTATATGTAACATAATATTTATTATCAATAGCTATGAATGAGGACATTCGGCGCGGGTTAATTTGCTGAGTCTTTTTGGGTTTCAGATTCCCGTGAGGCGCCGGGAGAGCTTTTCGGCAATGAGAAGGGCTTTGAGTTTGCCGGTTGGGCTTAATTCGTATTTTCGTGCCCGGCGAGATCCGGAGATGAGGATGTCTCCATTTTTGGCGGTGCTTTGAAGAACGCGGTCAATCCTGGTCACGGGATATCCTGATTTTCGGAGCCAGCGGGCCAGTTGAAGGGCGCTGGGCTTGGGGTTATTTGCGAGGTCTTTGCTTGCGGCAATGAGTATGAGGCAGGCTTCGGCTTCTTGCCCGAAGGGCTCAAGTTTGCTTCTGAGTAGAAGGTTTTCTCCTGAAATTTCCGCTATTTTCCCCCAATCAATCTGCGCGGGGTTGTATTGTTTTGTTGGCTCCGAGGATTCTTGATGGAGCGGTTTTTGAAATTCTTTGCTTGAGGGATGCTGTTCTTTTTTGTTTAAAAAGGCTTGGAGCTGTTCTTTGATGAAATCCTCGGTGCCTGTTGCCTCAAATTCTAATCCGTCGGGAAAGCGCAGTCGGAGTTTTTTGTCCGAAGGGTTGGAGTCGTATGACATAAATGTAGACATATAATATAAAATAAGTCTTTTTACGGCAAATTTATGTCAATTATATGGATAAGCTTGTGTGGATAAGTCTGTGGAAAACGGATTTTTGGAGGGGTAAGAGACCTTAAAATCGGCCGGAAACGTTAAAGGAAATAAGGCTGGCGATGTTGCCTGCGGGAGCGGAAGTATTAGGATAACCGGCCACTGCGGCGGGGCCTGCTAAGAAAATGGCTCCGGTTAAGGAAACGGTCAGACTGCTTCTAAAACTACGCCTAAAAGTGATATCCCACTCATCTCCTAAATTACGTGAACCGCTGGCGACTTGATCGGCGCGGTAGAGAAAATAATCAAGATCAAGGGAAACGTTGTCATAGGCTGGAGGGGTATATCCTCCGCTGACCACATCAATGCCGGTCGCGCCTTGGGGGAGCCCGCTGGCGGTTGTGGCCGTTCCCAATGCGGCGTAGGGGGTGGCGGCAAAAAAAGCGCCAAAGCCGTCTCTTTGAAGTCCGTCAAATTGATGTCCATGCGCCGGAAAAAAAGCGGTGTCGGTGCCCGTTTCCCCGGGAGTTGCTCCACTTCCGTGAGCCAAGGCTAAATGAGCGATTCCCTCCCCCACTTTGTAAAGAGGTTGTTTCCATTTGGCTCTGACCACTGCGGCGTTTCCATTATAGGTGATGGAACTGGGCGCCCCATTAGCGCCATTGGTGGTTGCTTGTCCTTTTTCAATGGCCGCTTCTCCGTCAAAAACGAGGGAGCCGTAATTGATTTGATAGCGAAGGCTGGTGAAACTTCTGGTCGCCGAGGTCAGTGTGTCTCCCAGCCCCGGATCAATTTCCGGTCCGTTCCCATTTTCAACAAGCTCATTGAGCTCCCACATACCATCGGTAGGGATGGCGAAGGTAAACCCGGCGAGATTAAGTCCATTAGGAGCCATGAAACTCGTGGCGGGAGCGGCGTAGCTGTCGTTATAAATCGAATGGCTGGTGTTAAAGTAAAAGCCTTCAAGAGAGGTTTCCCAAAAAGGAAGGTTTCCCTTGATGGTTGCTCCGGTGAATCCGGCGCCGTCATCATCGAGCAAAAGTCCGCTTCCAAGCTTAAAATTCTGTCTACCAATGGTCGCTTCGAGGGATTTCCCCAAGATGCGATGAATGCGGATGTAGGCGTTTTCCATGAAAGGGGTCAAAGAAGTGTTGGGATAGTTGGAGGCGATTTGTCCGAAAGGCGAGCCTTTGAGGGCGACGGTTGAGCCGGATACTCCCAACGCATTGAATTTAATCCCGATGTCCATGGTTGTTCCGTTCCAAGAGTCCGGCAAATCAATATTCCGCACGGCAATGCCGAGATTGGCGTCATTGGTCATGTATTGTTGATTATCCTTTTGTGAAGGATTGTAATTAAGATTAGAATAAGAAAGAGCGTCTACGCTGTAGCCGGCGGATAAATCGAGATTCGTGGCGTAGAGTTGGGATGAATAGAGTAATAGCCAAAGACCGCATACGAAAAACGAAAAAATCTTTTTCGAGCCTTGGGGCATTAAGTTTTTCGTGGGAGCTTTTTAAATTTTTGAGCGGAATGCGGGGCGGCTTTTAGCGAAGTTTCAGCCGTTTTTTTAGAGCTTTTTGCCCCCCCTTTGGGCGAAATTTTGTCTTGAGCCCACGCGGCAAAATAAGTATTGGGATATTCCAAAGCTATTTTTTGATAAGCCACCTTGGCATCTTCCATTTTCCCTTGGCTTTCATAGCAACGGGCTAAAACGGAGTGAACCTGAGGCGCAAAAAAATGATCAGGGTAGAGATCGAGAAATTTCTGGGCTTCCATTTCGGCTTTATCGCAGGATTTTGAAGCTTCGTAAGTCAACGCAAGATCATTGAGAGCAAAAGGAGTGAGCGTTTGCGAGTTCAGCGCTTCCAACTGGTGGTAATAAGACTCGGCCGTCACGTAATCGCCGGTTGAAAAAGACACGTCTCCCGCAAACAAAAGTCCGTAACCGGCGGCCGGGGTGTTGGAGTATTGCGTTTCCAGATTTTTAATCTGAGCGAAAGATTTGCCTTTGTGCCCGGCGGCGTAGAGCCCCTCCGCAAGTCCCAGTTCTTCCCAGGCTTTATTTCTGTGAGTTTTGAAGTTATGATAGACGGTTAATCCCACAACGGCGACTAACAAGACTACGCCTGCGATAATTCCGGAGGCTTGCCTGTTGGCTTTGATCCAAAGAATCGTTTTCGCAAGACTGCCTTCCAATTCGTTATTTTTAACCTGCTGTCTGGCCCAATGTGTTCCCATTAAATTTTCTCCTCCTCAAAAGATAACAAAAAATGCGTCCCAAAAACTTGCCAAAACTTGCCCCGAGAGGGAATCCCGCTCTTCCGTCGCTTGCGCTTCTCCCTCGCGGCCCGCCGCCCGAGCTGACGCGAAACTTCGTTTCGCTTTTCGTCTCCCGGACGCGCTCGGGTCGGCTTCGATTCCCGCGCAAAATTTGCCCCGAGAGGGAATCGAACCCCCATCCTCTCCTTAGGACGGAGTAGCTCTATCCATTGAGCTATCGGGGCTTTTTGCTTATATTATAAACGCTTTTTACTATTTTAACAG
>JAJYOT010000070.1 GCA_021796015.1 bacterium | reverse complement strand
CCAACATTCTCCTTTATTTAAAACCTCGCGGCGCTTAACGGATTTTCTTTCGGAACGGGGCTTCGCTTGGACGGCTTTGATTTCGATTATTCCTTCACGCCCCAAGGCGAGCTCGGCGACGCGCAAAGATTCAGCCTCACCGCGAGGTTTTAAATAAAGGAGAATGTTGGTTATGAAAACAATGCCCTCTAAAAAAGCCGTGATGGAGTTGATAAGAATTTTGGCAATAGCGTTTTTTTGCTTTCTGCCGCCAATCGGGAGCCACGCTCAAGACTCGCAGCAAAACGGCCAAAATGGAGGGAGTTGTTATTCTCGCCGGGGTGTACAAAATTGCCTCAATAACAATAAGTGGGATTCTGCGTTAAAAACATATTTTTACCCGGGCGGATATGAGCCATGGCTACCTAAATGGGTTATATATATTGATTCTAACGCACATGTCCAGCAAACCTTTCTATATTACACTTCATCTAATTCATTTGTGCGGTGGATACTTTGGCCTTTTTCAAGCACGCAGTATCCCGTAAATGGCAGCAATATAGACGGCAACAACGGGCACAGTCTTTTTCTGCCCGGAGAATCTTCAGTGTGGACTCTCATCTTTTGGGATTGGAATAAGAAAGATACTAATCCACCCCTTCTTACCCTCCATGACGAGCAAATCCAGAAGATTACCGGTCCCGGAGAAGCTATGCTCCAAAACATCGCCCGTGCCATCAGCAAGGCAACATCTCCTCATTCCCTAGGGCAAACAGCTTTTATCCAAAGCTCATCAACTATCCACCTCAGACTTTTCAAAGACACTCTTTGGGTAGGGCAAACGCGCATAGGATTAGATTTAAATACAGAGAGTCATCTTTGGATTTCCAGTGGATCCCCACCCACGAATCCGATATCTCCCAGCGATCCCTTTCGGAAAACCAAGATTACCCTCCGGAACGGAGACAATAGCAGATTGGGCATCAGCCTTGGAGGAGGTTCGGTTATCCGTTCAAAAGAATTTCTCAACCCCGGTGTATATCTCTTCTCCACGTTCTATATCGCACGCCCTGGAGAACTGTTTCCAAATTGGTGGAGGCATTATCCGACGCCGGGTTTTGGCCTGACGGCAGGAGCGTCTCTGAGTGATCTTTCCAACAACTTCGTGTTCGGAGGCACTATCGATCATATCGGGGGCAGCTTAGTAGGAGTAATCATCGGAGTAGACGCGCAAAGGCATCAAAAAATCGCTGGTCCTTTTGTCGGACTCAGCGTGCCTTTGTATTAATCGTTGGCGGCGGGGCCGATTTTTTGGCGTTATAGTCGTGTTTTCAGAGTTGACATGAAAGGAAAAGTGAATACGGAGTTCAGTTACGAGCTTTTTGAGAATGGCCTTGATTTCATCCTATCCGGCCTTGAGAACCTCGGAAAGAAGCAGTTGGACAAACGCGCGTACAAATTCGGGATTCTGCACCTGGCAGCGGGCATTGAGCTTATTTTCAAAGAACGACTGCGGCGAGAGCACTGGAGCCTTCTCTTTGAGAACATAGATAAAGCCCACGCGGCGGCACTGGCAAACGGAGACTTCAAGAGTGTAGGATTTGAATCTCTTGTCAACCGTCTGGCGAACATAGCTAAGGTGTGTATAGCGAAGAATGAAAGTCAAACAATTAATGAGCTGAGAAAAAAACGCAATAAAGCTCAGCATTTTCAGATCACAGATACGCCTGCGGCAATAGAAAGTGTCACCGCACAGGCTGTTAGCTTCGCGCTTGATTTTATTAAGAAAGAACTATCTCAGCCGAAGATGAATAAGCAGGAGCTTGATACTTTAGAAAAAATTAAGAATAAACTTACAGATTTCAAGGCTTTTGTCGATAATCGTTGGAACAAAATACAATCACTACTCCAAAAATACAAGGAAGACAAAGCGATAGTAGTTGATTGCGTACAATGCCTTCAAAAGGCAGTGATTATTAACGGAGAGCATCCCAAGTGTCTCTTTTGTAATTCTGAATTCAAACCACTCAATTTAGCAAGCGATTGGGCTAGCCAGTTTCTTGGAATATCTGATTACGATCACATAAAAGACGGCGGACCATCCCCTACAATGATCTGCCCGAGTTGCAAGGAGGAGACTCTCGTTGAAATCGGTAAGCATAAAGCGCAATGGTTATGCTTCAACTGTGCCACTTCATGGGAATCTGGAGATCTTGACACCTGCACGATCTGCGGAAATCTTTTTGAGATGGAAGAGATGACTGTATGCGACAACTGTTTCGATAAGAAGATTGCTGATCCAAACACCTGATTAACCACATTTTTTGCAGTATTCCCGCATTCGTCAGGAGGCCTCATATACGTCTTCGCCAGTAATTCCGCTGAATTGTTTCTATCAAGGCGCGTGCGGCCAATCTGCTGGGGCTTTCCCGCTTAAGACCCCGCGAAACCCATTTGCTGGCGGAGATATAGCGCGACGATCGGCCGAATGTTCGATCGGGCTGGGACTGTGATGAAATTAAGCCCACATGAAGCCTTGTGGATATCCATAAAACGACGATGATTGTGGAAGCGGAAAAAGTTTGACAGAGAGGCGGGTTATGGGTTAAACTAAAAAATCGCTCAGCCGGGGTAGGTCTAGGTAGGTGGGACGACACCGGTTCCGGGCCAGGACGAAGACCGCCACCACGATTCCATGAATAACTTTAACGAGAAGACAAACTTCATCTGGTCGGTCGCCGACCTCCTGCGCGGCCCCTACCGTCCGAATCAGTACAAGGACGTAATGCTCCCGCTGACGGTCCTACGCCGCCTTGACTGCGTCCTTGAACCCACCAAGGAGAAGGTTCTTCAGAAGGCACAGGAACTCAAAGGAAGCAAGCTCAAAAACCTCGAGCCAATCCTCAATAAGGCGGCCGGCCAACAGTTTCATAACACGAGCCGCTTCACCTTCCAGAAGCTCAAGGGCGATCCCAACAACATCGCGGCGAACCTGACCAACTACATGAAGGGATTCTCCAGCCGAGCCCGCGAGATCATCGAACACTTCGGCTTTGAGGAGCACATCGCTAAGCTCGACAAGGCGGACCGGCTCTACCTCGTCGTCTCGAAGTTCTGTGACATCGATCTTCATCCCGACAAGGTTTCGAATATTGAGATGGGCTACGTCTTCGAGGAACTCATCCGGCGCTTCAATGAGGCCTCCAACGAAGAAGCCGGAGATCACTTTACCCCGCGCGAAGTCATCCGTTTGATGGTCGACCTTCTCTTTCTCCCAGATAACGACATTCTGACTAAAAAGGGAACGGTCAAAACCCTGTTCGATCCGGCCTGCGGGACCGGCGGCATGCTTTCGGTTTCGGAGACCTATATCCATGAACTGAATCCTGAAGCGCGCTTGGTTGTCTTCGGCCAAGACTTTAATGACCAAGCCTATGCCGTCTGCGGCTCCGACATGATGATCAAGGGCCATGATATCGATAACATCCACTTCGGTGACAGTTTCACCCAGGACCACTTCGCGGGAAAGAAGTTCGACTACATGTTAGCCAACCCTCCGTTCGGCGTGGAGTGGAAGCCCCAGGGAACGTTCATTCGCCGGGAAAGCGAGGAGCAGGGTTTCGGCGGGCGCTTTGGCGCGGGACTGCCGCGAATCAACGACGGATCTTTTCTCTTTCTCCAGCACATGATCAGCAAGATGAAGGACCCCAATGAGGGCGGCACGCGCCTGGCTATCGTTTTCAACGGTTCGCCGCTCTTTACCGGAGGGGCAGGATCGGGGGAGAGCGAGATTCGCCGTTGGATCATCGAAAACGACTGGCTTGAGGGAATCGTCGCCCTCCCGGATCAGCTCTTCTACAACACGGGCATCTCCACTTATCTCTGGATCGTGACCAACCGCAAGGCGCGCTCCCGCCGCAGGAAAATCCAGCTCGTGGACGGAACGGGTTTTTTCAAGAAGATGCGAAAAAGCCTCGGCAACAAGCGCAAGGATATCTGCGACCCGCAACGTCACGACATCGCGCGCCTCTATGGAGACTTCAAGGAAGGCGAGCACGTCCGGATTTTCGACAACGAGGATTTCGGCTACCGCCGCGTCACGGTCGAGCGGCCGCTCAAGCTCAACTTCTCGGCGGACAAGGAACGTCTGGCCCGTCTCGAGAAGACCCCTGCCTTCGTGCGGCTTGCCGAGAGCCGCAAGCGCAAGGACAAGAAGACCGCCGCAGCCGAGGTCTCTGCGGGGCAGGAGCTTCAGAGAACGATCCTTGCCGCCCTGGCAGGTCTCGCCGCGAAAGGCACCATCAAGAACCGGGAGGAGTTCTTGAAACTTGTTGAGGAAGCCTTCAAGCGGACCGGTGTGAAGGTCCCCTCTCCCGTCATGAAAACGATCTTCGAGGCCCTCAGCGAAAGAGACGAGACCGCCGATATCTGCCTGGACGACAAGGGCAAGCCCGAGCCAGACCCCGAGCTTCGGGACTTTGAGAACGTGCTCCTCAAGGAAAAAGTCGAGGACTATATCCGGCGCGAGGTCCTGCCCCATGTCCCGGACGCCTGGGTGGACGAGTCCAAGACCAAGATAGGCTACGAGATCAACTTCAACCGCTATTTTTACAAATACGCTCCGCCCAGGCCGCTGGAAGAGATCGACGCCGATCTCCAGAAAATCGAGCGCGAGATAGCGAAGATGATGGCGGGGGCTGCCGCATGACGGAGGGCAGCAAATCCGCCAGCGACATCGTTTTCTTTTTGGGCGCGGGGGCTTCGGTCGCGGCCGGCATTCCTGCGGTCGGCCCGATGACCGAGGAATTTCTTGAGAAGATCAAGAAAGATAAATCTTCTTGCGGGGCCGCTCTGGAAGAAATAATGAAGCGGCTGGAAAGAGCCTTGGCCCGCGAGAATCCGCCGCGCAAGCTCGATGTCGAGCTTATTTTGCAAACCGTCCACCGCCTCATCGCTCATCCCAAGGACGAGCTCTCGGAATTTTTCAGCGACGGCCATGGCCTAAGGCCCGAGGCGCTGGAGCAACTGAAGGGCGAGATCGAGTCGTTTATCCGCAATAAGGTGATCCGGCCCCGGGGCGTCGAGTATCTCAGCCCGCTTCTCGATTCTCAGTGGGGAAGACCGGCCCATATTTTTTCCGTCAATTACGACCCGTGCATCGAGCTTCTTTGCAAGAATCTCCAGCGTCGGCTTATTGATGGCTTCAACCCGGAATGGAGTCCGCGCGCCCTGGAGGCCGAGGATTCGGAGGCCGTTTATCTTTACAAGCTGCACGGCTCCGTCCTCTGGTATCGTTCGGAAGACGGCTGGCATGTTAAGATTCCCATAGGCCCCAACAACAATTCCGGGGCGAAAATAGAGCTTTACGACGGCAAGAAGGCCGACCCGGTCATTCTCTACCCCATGGCCAAGCAGCCGATGGAAGCGCCGCTTCTCGATTTCGCCTACATCCTCAAGCGCCGCCTTGAATCGGCCCAATTCCTGATCGTCATCGGCTATTCGTTCCGGGACGACTACCTCGCCGCACTTTTCCGGGACGCTTTCAACGCCAATCCGGATTTGCATATGATCAGCATCGGCCCCGATTCCCGCAAGCATTACAAGGAGCTTCTTGCGCGGGGGCCGTCTTTCAAGCATGTGTTTGAATGGCGGGTCACATGCCTGCCGTTTCCAGTCGAAAGAATCCTCCAAGACTTTACAGCGAACCAATTTAAAAGTTTAAGCCAGGCCGTTAAAAACTGGCAAGACTACCACAGCGCGACAATGACAGGCAGGAAACAAATCTACCGCACGTTCATAGGTCCCTTAAGCCATTCCGGAGATGCGGCCATCTCTGATTATTTATTGGACTGCGGCGAATGGCAAGAAATGCCGATCGTCGAGCTTTGGCCCATCGTCTTCCGCAATTACGCCATGGCCGTGGCCATGTGGGACGA
>JAJYOT010000027.1 GCA_021796015.1 bacterium | reverse complement strand
TTTGTCGACCAACCCTATCGGCGCGACCGGGCTTATTCGGGCAGCTGAGTGCGCGCATCAGATTATGGGCCGGGCGGGCGAGCGCCAAGCCGAGGGCGTAAAAAAGGCTCTTTCCACCGGTTTTGGAGGGTGTTTTTGGTCTGACATTTTAATCTATGGTTCAGAAAAACCGTCTTAAGCGATCGGATTTCATTTTTATTGAAAGTGGCGAGGCTTTTCAGCCGTTTCAATATTCAGTGGGAATGGAGGGGAGTCGGTTTTTTACCGAAATTCGAGACCATAAGAAATTTTTAGGGCTTAAATGTCCTTTGTGCCGAAAGGTTTATGTCCCACCGCGCAAGATTTGTGGGCCTTGTTTTAAGACGATGGATGAATGGGTTGAGGTCGGCCCTATGGGCACTTTGTCGGCGTTTACGATTTTGCGTTTTCCTTTTATCGATCCCGAAACCGGAGAAAAAAAACCCGTGCCGTACGGATACGCTTTTATTCTACTCGACGGCGCCTCGACTCAATTTCAACATTTCCTCAAAGTCGATCCCGATTGGCCGCCGGCGATTGGAATTCGGGTCAAGCCCGTTTTCGCGGAGAACCGCCAAGGCAAACTCTCCGACATCCGCCATTTCGAGGCGGCGTAAGACCGAATAAACGATTGCGGGCTCGGACGCATTTGAGATATCTTATACAAGTGGGAGATATGAAAAGCCTTTATTTTGAAGACTTCGCTGTTGGGCAGATTTTTACCAGTCCGCGTCCGAGGGTTGTTACAGGAGAGATGATCGAACAATACGGTCGGGTCTCGGGAGACATGAATCCGCTTCATTTCGATGAGGAGTTCGCGAGAAAAAGCCCATTTGGAAAAAGAATCGCCCATGGGCTTTTGGGGCTTTCGGTTGCCAGCGGTCTTTTGCATGACACCGGAATCATTCGGGAAACCATCATCGCTTTTACCGGAGGCGAGTGGAAGTTTAAAAAGCCGATTTTTATTGGGGATGTGGTTTCTCTCAAAATGGAAGTTTCAAAACTCAAGCGCGTCGGCCAAGCCCAGGGCTTTGTGATTCTCAACGCCGAGCTTTCCAACCAGCACACAGACATCGTTCAGGGCGGCGTTTGGTCCTTGATGGTGCGCTCTAAACCGCAATAAAACCGTAACGCCGTTTTATTATCCTAGGGGCATGGAGAGAAAAGACCAAGCCCTCGACCCAGCCTGCTTGACCCATGAGCTTCGCGCTCCGGTCACTTCCTTGAGATTGGGCCTTCAGCTTTTAAACGAACAGGCCAAAAATCGCTTGAGCGATCAAGAAAGGCAGATGCTCGATTTGGCGATTCGTAGCGCCGGACGGCTTGAAAATCTTGTGGATGACGTGATGGATTATTCCAAGGCTTCTCATAGCGGAATCAAACTTGACTGGCAGTTGTGCGATGCTCGCTTTCTCATCGGAGAAGCGGTTCAAGGTCTTCAATCTTTTGCCCTGGCTCATGGGGTGCGACTTAGCCGCGAATGTTCGATCCCTCTCCCCAGAATCGAAGCCGACTCCAGGCGCATTGTGCAAGTTCTGACTAATTTGATTTCCAATGCCGTCAAATTTACTCCTCCTAGAGGAGTGGTGACAGTGTCTGCCGATATGGGCCGCTTTGAGCATGAAGGAACCATTGTATTTAAGGTCAAGGATACGGGCAAAGGTATTCCTCAAGATGAGCTCGAAAAAATTTTTAAGCCTTTTGTTCAAGCCAGCCATACCGACGCCGGGCAGGGAACGGGTTTGGGCTTAAGCCTGGCGCGCATGATGGTCGAACTTCACGGCGGGCGCATTTGGGCCGAGAGTTGGCCGGGTTTGGGGGCGACTTTTTATTTTACGATTCCTATTTCAGCGAGTGAAACCCGCCGTAAGACGCGGCCCTATCCTAAATCCGTCGAATATTCCGGGCTTCTCATGTCTTTGACTCGGAGACTGAACGCCTTTTTAGCCTTCTTTGTTTGAAATTATTCCGCGAGAAGAAGCGGAGCCTCAGGCGGAGGCGCGTTTTCTGGAAGGGCGCTAAAAAATTTGCCAACCATTGAGATGATCTCATCCATGTTGATCGTGCGGCAAACTTCTCCGCGCAGGGTTTTTGAGTTGGGAAGTCCCGCGGTGTACCAGACGACGATGCGTCGAGTATTTAAGGCGGCCTGACGGTCTCCTAGAAGTGAACGCTCAAGATTTAAATGCTTGAGAAGGGTCTCTCGTCTTTCTTGGACGGGGGGGATATAAGCGTGATTCTGATTTTTCAGGGCCCCATCGAGATTTTTGTAAATCCAGGGGTTTCCCAGGCCGCCGCGCCCAATCATGATGCCGTCGCATTGGCTTACGGCGCGAATTTCGCGAGCGGCTTTTTCACTGACCACATCTCCATTTCCAATGACCGGAATTTTGACCGCGCTTTTCACTCGGCCAATAGCCGCGTAATCGGCTGTTCCCGAATAGCCTTGTTTTTGGGTTCGTCCGTGGATGGTGACGGCGTCAAAGCCGCAGTCTTCCGCTCTTCGGGCTATTTCAGCCGCCTCGCGCCCGCTGGGGTCTTCAAAACCTGCCCGCATCTTGACGGTCAGGGGAATTTTTTTGACCGCGCTTCTCACCGCCTTAAATACGGCTTCGGCTTTTTCAGGTTCCTTGAGCAAGGCCGCGCCTTCGCCGTTTGAAACAACTTTCCGGACCGGGCACCCGAGATTTAAATCCAAGAGATCAAAATTCATATCCTCGATGATCCGCGCCGCTTCCGCCATAATTGCGGGGTCGCAGCCTAAGAGTTGAGCTCCCAGCGGGCGATCTTCGGGCGCGCTTTGAAGAAGTTCGCGGGTTTTTGCGTTGTCCCGCACGAGCGCTTGGGCGGAGACCATTTCCAGAAAAGAAAATCCAAGACCTTTTTCCCGCGCGATCAGGCGAAACGGCAAATCAGTGCAGGCCGCCATGGGGGACTGGATGATTGAGGATGAGAGTTTTAAGCTTCCTAAAGATAACATAAGGTCTTTAAAAATTATAGCGCATGACTAATGCGTTTAAGGAGTAAATGGACGCGTTTTGAAAAATGGCGGTAGCGGGCTAATGCTTTGGGCGACCTTAAAAGCGCGATATCTCGCTCAATCCAATGAGAAATAATTTGAGCGCGTCTCATTTTTTTCTTGAGCGCTGAATTTTTAGGGGAGGCCTTAATTTGATTGCGGAGATGTTCGATTTGTTGGTCTTTTCTGTCGAGTTCCTCTTCCTGAAAATCCACAATCTCACCGGCGTTGTTTTTTGCAAGAAAAAATTTTCCCGGATGTTGTTCGGCCATCCAGTCCGCATACTCCCGGGGGTTTCGTTTGAGAAGTTTGAAGGCCTCCCGCGAGAAAGGGTCCCATTTTTCCACCGGCATCTTAAGTTCTTTAAGGGCTTTCATGTGGAGGGCGTAGGCTTCAAGCTCCATTTCCAGACTCTCCGCCGGAATTTCTTGTGAATGCTGAAGAATGTGGGTCATTTCATGAATGAGAATTGAAACCGAGAGTCTTAAGTCTTCATGGAGAAACTGGTGATTAAGTTGAAGCGTACCCGTGGCGTAATCATATTGCCCTAGGTTTTTACCCAAGGAAGAGAGGGTGACGGGGTAGTTTCCTTTTTGGCGGGCGAGCTCGTCCA
Organism: bacterium; assembly: GCA_021796015.1. The sequence goes on along the minus strand of JAJYOT010000027.1, from coordinate 19,280 downwards.
TTTTCCGCAGAGTCTTCCGTCCGGTGGGAATGGTTTGAGCGAGAGAAAGAACCTTTTTAAGCCGTATTTTTTGCTCGGGTGATAGCATCTTTGGATTGAGTCCCGCCCAATTTTGTGTGCGGGGAGAGTGATTTAATCCGAGATTTAGATTGCCTGGTCCTAAAATTATGGGCGCTAGAAGAGGCGCGGGGGATGGGTGTGAAATATCAATTTCGGCGGCGGAGGCTTTTAAACAGAAAGCAAACGGCGCGAGGGAAAGAGAAAAAAGAATCCAAGACTTTGACGCGGACATAAAATGATTATCGCTTTATCAGACTCCTAATATAAGGGTCTTTAGTCCTAGAAAGGCTCTAGGTCTTTTGCCGGAATGCTTCTGGGTCCTTGGACCCAAGAAAAATTTGTGAGAGGCTGATAAAATAGATTTATGAAAATAAGACCCCTCTCTATTCTCTCGGTTCTTGTATCCTTTATTTCTGTTTCTGCCTCATTTGGAATTGAGCGCCCCGCTGAACCAACCGTGGTTGACCCGGTCTTAGAGGTCAATGTTTCCCTGACCCCTTCTCTGTCCAATCAAAATTTGTCCGCTCCAGAGATTCCTGTTTCCGCCGATGGTTTGGATGATATTTCCTCGACCAAGAAAACAGACTCTCTAGTTTTTTCTGCCGAAAAAAGTCTTCAGCCGCATGTTCAAATGTCTGGGAAAAAGCCCGCGTTTGCCGTTGGCCAATCCCCGTTGACGAAAGTCCTTTCTCGCGCGCAAAGAAGCGTCTCTCTTGAGACCAAGAATCTGGGAGAAAACTCTTCTGATAATTCCGTTTTTTCCGCTGGCCGCCGAATTTGGGACATCGTTTCCGGTCGCCGAAACAAGGGGAGTGTCCCCTTGGCGATTCCTGCCTCCTCATCACTGACCTCTTTCCTAAAGCGTGACGAGGACGCTCGGCCTTCGGCTTTGACCGCGCCTTTAGACCCTGAGCAGGTTTTAAGCGAGCTTCGCGCTCGCCCGCCTTCCGCTGTTTTTTTTGATTACGACAAAACTTTAACCGAAGTTAACGAACAAGGCATTAGTTTGCCGCCCGAGAAAAATTTGGTTGAAGGAATTAAGACTCTTCTTAAAAAAGGTTGGCCGGTCGCCATTATCACCAGCCGCACTTTTGACCGGCAACCTGTAAGCGCTAATTTTGCCAACACCATCGAGCCTTTGCTCAGTCAAATTCCAGAATCCTTGAGGGACCACCTTTTCTTTGTCGGAGGCGCCGGGAGCGAGTTTGTCGCGTTTAAAAACGGGAAACCCGTCCGTTATCTGGATCGGGACTGGAGCGCGGAAGAAAAGGCGAAGATATCCTCCATTATTGATGAAGCTTTGTCTGAACTCAAGATTTCAAATGATGAAGTCAATATCAGCCGAGACCTTCCCTCTCAGATGTTGGTGCGCTTTAACGCCCATGGCGACCCTCGCTCGACCGCTTTTGCTGAGCTTTTAGACAAAAAACTCAAGGAACGCGGTCTTCTTTTTCCCGTCATTCACGGCGGAGATTTCGTTTACTTTAATAAATTCGACAAGGGAATGGGGGCGGCCCTGATCTATTCGGCGATGCGGCAAAAAGGTTTCCCCGTTTTAGAAAATAATCTTCTTTTTTTGGGGGATGAATTTCACTTGTTTCCCAATGGGACCATGGGCGGTGACGCCAAAATGGCCTTGGCTTTCCCAAAATCTCTAGCCATTACCGTGGGTAAAGACTTGCGCGGAACCTTGCCCCCAAGCGTTTTGTGGCTGGGCGGGCGCACTTCCGGAACCAACTTGGTGATGCAAGAATTGCTGAAAATGTCCGCGCCGAAACGAGAGGGAAATTGGGGCCGAAAAGCCAGGAATCTGGCGGGCGCGTCTTTTGCCGCCGGCGGCCTTGGGGGAATGGTATTGTCTCAGCCCGCGTGGGCGCACTTTCTCCATCACCCAATGACGGTTTTGGGAACGGCGGGAACGGTTCTTTTAAGTTCAATCGGAATCCCTCAAATCGTAAAAAATTTTAAATTGAAGGCCGCGGCGACCAAGGATCTTTCCTTTCAAGGCGGTTTAATTTGGGCGGCGGCTTCGGCCCTTTTTTTGGCGCTATCCTTGATTAAACACTCAAGTCCTTTTTGGATTTCTTCCAATCTCGCGGGGCTCTTGGAAAGTTCGGTTTTAGTTTCTCAAATCCTTCTTTATTCTCCGAGAGGCGTCCAGGGTCTTTTAAGCGCTTTGTCGGTGGCCGGCGCGACCAGCGTTGCGATTTTTGCCGGAATCGCTTTCCCGGGATTTCTTTTTTGGACTTCGATGACTCTTTTAACGATTTTAAATATTCCTCAAATCGCGGCCAATTTTAAACTCTACCGTAAAACTCAAAAAGCTCCCGAGGGTTTGAGTCCGCTTCTTTCGATGTTGGTTGTCGCGGGAAGCGCTTTAAGTCTTGTGGTTGCCTTAGCCCAGGGAAATTTTTATTGGATTTTACCCAATCTCACCTCGATTGTGATGTCGGCCATGATCCTGGCTCAAATCTATTTTCCCAAATACGCCAATTCCATTTTAGCGAGAACCCTCTTTTTGCGCCGCTAGCGCCCGCGCGGCCCGCCCCAAAATTTGAAATATTTGGGTAATCTTGAGGGGTTAAAATAAGAGGGCGATGAGGCAGTTATTTCTGGCATTCATTTTTCTTTGGAATCAGGCCGCATTCGCGGCCTTGCCTTTGGATACGCGGCTGAATAATTCCGCCGATCCTTTTTATAACGTAAAAAATAATCCCCTGCCGAAGACGGTTTTGCATCTCTTGATGGATAACCATTATTTCGTTCATTCCGATGGTTCGATTTGGTCTCCGGGGCGCGGGGAGGAAATACGAAAATCTCAAATACGAGTTTTAATTCGGCGGCTTAAAAGCACCGAGCGTTTAAAGGCTCTTCTAAAAATTGATTTGATTCTCTCTGAAAATGGGAGCGGACACTTGACTCCGGATGAACTCAAAAAAGCCCGTCAGATATTGAAAGGAGCCTGGCCTTTTTTTACGATGGACAACCGTAAACATTTCTCCCGCTATTTTTCTAAAGAGGAGTTGTATTCCCTCAATTTAACTCCGCCGGATGAGGATGCCGATCCCGATCTTTTATCCCAATCGCCTTTGGGGGCTCCGCCGCCGCCCCCGCTTCCGTCCGGGTTTATGTCTCAAATAGAAGCCGCTTCCCCGCCGCTAGCGTCTGTTCCAAAGAGCGGCGCGGACGCTCGGCCTTCGGCCTTGGCCGCGCCCCAAAATCCGGCTTCGCTTATGGCGGCTTCCAGCGTTGTCCAAAATGCGCCCTTAGCGCCGTCTCCCGCTTCGTTTTTGCCGCAATTCCAGGCATTGATTCCGACTCCTGTTCCTTCTCAGAGTCAGACTCCTGTCCTGCCGCCTGCCCCCGTGGCGGTTTCAGCTTCTCCCAAAGCAGCCCTTCCGGCGGTTGTGAAGGCGGCGCCGTCTCCCGCTCCGTCTTTACCGCAGGCGCCAGTGGCTCCGGCAGTTGCTGCGGCTCCTGCAGTTATGCCTTCGCCCGCGCCGTCAGCTGCGGTGGTTCCCGCCTCCGTGGCGGCGGTTTCTCGCGTGCTCTCATCGCCGGCGCCTTCCCCAAAGAGTGATGAGGGCGCTCGGCCTTCGGCCTTGACCGCTCCCGCGATTGCGGCTTCGGCTTCAACAAAGAAGGGCGCGCCGCCGGTCTTAAAATCTTCCAATGTCGTTTCTGGAATGACGGTTGATTCCATTCGCCAGGCTTTGTCGGCTTCGAGCGTGATTGGAGATCATGCTTACGGAATAGCTAAGAAACCCAAAGGGCCGAAAACCTTTCCGCCTTTAAAAAGTTATTCCTTGCCTCCCTTGAGCGTCGTCTCCAGCGCGGATTTTGAGAAATTTCTTCTCAACGCTCCCTATTCCGGAGACCCGAAAGGCTTGCTCAGAATTATTGATACCTACGGCCAAGAACCGTTTCGTTCAAGGGCGCTTAATATCGTTATGAATCTAACGCCGGCGATTGTCATTGATTCCGATCAGATGGAAATGGAAGCCCATCAAAAGGCGTTCGTCAGCCAAAAGGCCGAAGGGCGTTTTGAGGCGACGGTGGCGCTTAATTCCGGTCCGGTCTTGGCGTCAAAAAGAGAATTTATTTTTGAAGATTGGAAGGCGATGCTTCCGGTATCTTCTTCCGCCTACCAGACGATGGGGCTTCCCGCGCCGTCGGTGGAGGCTTTAGATCTTTCAGCTCGCCCAGACAAGGTTGAGTCCGGCTCTTGGGGAACTAAAACCCAAATTTATTCCGATGGAAGCGAGCGCGGAAACTATTCTTCTTTTGAGATGGCGGGGTTTCTCCTTCACGGGCTTTTGGAGGTGGAAGCCCAAATCGAGGGATGGTCCGCGTTTCCGTATCAGGAAGAGTCTTACGCTTATTCGGCGCAGATGCTTCTTTACGCTCAAATCAAAGACGGAGCTAAGACGGAAGACTTTCTGGATCCCCAGATGCGGGCCCTTTTTGAGGATTGGTTGAAGCATCCTGCGCGTTTCCATGATTTTCTTATTCACTCCTTGGCCTCGGGACAAAATGCCTTGTGGGATTTGCGTCATATCGAAACTTCTCGTCGCGATTATTTTATCCGAAAATCTTACGTGTCGTGCCCAAAATCCCTGGCTAAAGAAGAAGTTCTTGAAAAATCCCAGCGCCTGGATTCGATGAAAAAAGGGGCGATGTCCTTGGCGAAGGCTCATTTTGCAAGCGAATCTGATTTCGAGAAAGCTTTGAGCAATCTTGATTTTCAGGCATCTGGAATTGAATCCCATCAGAAAGCTCCGTCTTTGGAGGATTGCCTGGCTTATTGGCAGAAAGAATTCATGGGCTCTAATATTCTCAATGACTTGATGGATGAGGCGGCTACGGCCGAGAAAAATTTCCGCGCGAAAATAGGAGTGCCTTATGTCCCGTAAATTCAAACTGATGATAGCGGCGTTATTTGTTGCCGTATCTTCTTTTGCGGATTCTGGAGATTCTACGGATTACGTCTCTCCCTGGCGAGATTTTTCCTGCACCCTTCCAAAAGGTTGGGTGGCTTTTAGCGAAAAAGATCAAATGGGATATGTGGTTCATATTCTTGGCCCCGATGATCCGACCGGGGTTTACCGGACCGGAATTGACATTCACTGGTTTGATTCGAGTAAGCCCGGCTTTGTGCCTCTCACAAAAGCCGTCGAAGGAATGCGGGCCTCGGATTCTCTCACCCAACGCTCTGCGACTCTTTTGCGGGTGGTCAGAGGAGCCGATACTTTTGCGCGGATGTTTGAGATTAACGAGAACCGTTGGCTTCCCAGCGAACGCCTTCCGTCTATTAAAAAACATCTTCATTCCTATGTGGCTATTTTGCCGCGCGGGAAAAGTTACTGGATTATCACCTTGTCGAGCACGCGCTCGGTTTATTTGGACTACCGCGACACCTTTATTGACTTCTTGCGCTCTTTCAATCCCATGGGATACTGAGTTATAATGCAAGAGATGGGAACCCGAGATCAGAAAAATTTGCAGCCCTTTACCTATCCGCTTGCGCGTCCGTTTGTCGAGCCGGATTGGAAACGCTTGCCCGGTTTTAAAGACGTCTCCCGCGCGGATTGGGAGAGCGCTTTGTGGCAACGCCAGCACGCCGTTAAAAATATCAAAGAACTCAAACACGCCTTCGGCCCTTATCTTACGGATGATTTAATCGCTGAAATTGAGCGCGATCAAAAAGAATTTGCGACGATGTCCATGCTGATTCCGCCGCAGATGCTCAACACCATGAACGAAAAAGATTTGCGCCATGACCCCGTTCGGCATTATATGCTTCCGTTTTTTTCCGATCGTCATCCTGAGTGGCCGAACCACCCCAAGGCCCAAAGAGACAGTTTGCATGAGAGCGAGATGTGGGCGGTTGAAGGACTGACGCATCGCTATCCGACCAAGGTTTTGGCGGAACTCATTTCCACCTGTCCCCAATACTGCGGGCATTGCACGCGGATGGATTTAGTCGGAAATTCCGTGCCCCAAATTCAAAAAAGAAAATTTGAGCTTCCTCCGCAGAAAAGATTTGATTTAATTCTCGAATATTTGAGAAAAACACCGGCGGTAAGAGACGTGGTCGTCTCCGGGGGGGATATCGCCAACGTTCCCATCGCGCAACTAGAGGCGTTTGTCTCATCTCTAATGGATATTTCCAATATCCGCGATATTCGCCTCGCTTCCAAAGGGCTTCAAGGGCTTCCTCAGCATTTTTTGCAAGACGAGGTTTTGCGGGCTTTTGAGCGTTTGGCTAAGAAGGCCTGGGAGAGGGAAGTAGATTTGGCTTTGCACACGCACGTCAACAACGCCGCCCAAGTAACCCCCTTAGTCGCTAAGGCCGCCAGGAAAATCTTGGAATTGGGCTTTCGGGATGTGCGCAATCAAGGCGTCATTTTGCGCGGCGTCAACGCAACTTCTAAGGACCTCTTGGAACTTTGTTTTACGCTTTTAGACCACGCAAAAATCATGCCCTATTATTTCTATGTTTGCGACATGATTCCCAATTCCGAACACTGGCGGGTTTCCATTGACGAGGCGCAAAAGCTCCAGCACGACATTATGGGTTATCTTCCGGGCTTTGCCACCCCTAGAATTGTCTGCGATGTGCCCTTTGTGGGAAAGAGATGGGTGCATCAGATAGATTCCTACGATCGCGAGAAAGGAATTTCTTATTGGACGAAAAATTACCGAACCTCCATTGAGGCGGAAGATTCGGAAGCGTTAAAGCGGCGTTATGAGTATTATGACCCGGTCTATACCTTGTCCAAGGCCGGGCAGGATTACTGGAAAAAGCAATCCGTTCCCGCCTAGGCTTTCAATGTCTTCTCAGCTTTCGACCTATAAAATTCCCGGGCTCTTGTTGGTTGAGGGAAAAATTTTTCCGGATGAGCGCGGTTCTTTCATGGAAAGCTGGCGGGAAGAAGATTTTGCCTCCGTTTCCGGAGCGCGCTTTGTTCAGGATAATTTATCCCGCTCTAGCCAGGGGGTTTTAAGAGGGCTCCATTACCAAAAGCGCCCGGCCGGAATTGGGAAGTTGGTGCGTTGCGTTTACGGAAAAATTTTGGATGTGGCCGTGGATATACGCAAAGGGTCTCCCGCTTATGGGCAATGGGCGGCGCTAGAGCTTTCCGATGATTCAAACCGAATGCTTTGGGTTCCCGAGGGTTTTGCTCACGGTTTCTGCGCCTTAAGCGCGGAGGCTTCCGTTCTTTACCGGACCACCGGCTATTGGTCGCCGGAACATGAGCGCGGAATTATCTGGAACGACCCGAAAGTCAATATTTCTTGGCCGGTCAAAAGCCCGAAACTCTCGCCTAAGGATTTGGCTCTTCCACCTTTAGCTCAGGCCGACAATAATTTCGTCTGGGAAAATTAATTTAAAACGCCCTGAAATTGGGCGATGCCGCTGAGCTGATAATTTCCGGAAACATACGCTTTCCCGCGGAGAAAAAGATTTCCTAAGAGTTTTCCCTGAGCGTCATAAACCGGGCCTTCTCCGGAAACGGGGATGAGCCCGGAAGCGTTGAGGGCGATGCCGTTGGCGCAAATCATCATGACCGAGCTTCCTCCAGAGACTTGAATTTGACCATGAAGCCCGTCTTGGTTGATGGAAATGTTTCCGGAAACGCGCACGTATCCAAAGGTGTTGACGGTTCCGCCCATGGGGGGAAACGGCGTCATGGGGCAAATTCCGCTGAGTTCTCCTGAAACCAGCCCCGAGGCGGAAATCACTGTTGGGTTTTGAGAGGCTAGGAAAGCGCTGGATTTAGCATGAGTTTTGGACGAGAAGCGAAGTGAGCTTGAGGTAAGAGCCGCGGGAAGAGTTAAGAAAGATTGGTCGGCCTTGAGGGCTAAATTTTCGGGCCCGGCCAACGCTTGGGTTGCTTGAAATGCGATGAGACAAAAAGAGATGAGATAGCGATTCATAAAAAATTCTCCTTACTTTTAAGTTAACAATTTACGCGAGGCCAGTTCAAGATAAACGCAATCATCAATCGAGAGGCGGTGGGAAAGAGCTAAACCCCGGCGGCGCTTTGTTTTCCCTTCCGCGCTATCTCAGCTTATTTCTCACGGCGCAGTCGAAGCGTATTCTTCCGGAGACAAATCCATGTCCTTAAATGGAGCGGAGGAGCCCCCGGCCCAAAACTTCCGCATTAAGGAAATAAAATTCTATTCTCCGAGGGCCGCGACCATAACCGCGTTAAAAATTCTTCCGCCGGAAGAATTTCAACTCCCGAATCGCTCATCCGCGAATGCGGCTCCAAGCAAACAATGATTTTTCTTTTCAGTGGAATTTCCTCGGCTAAAGCGAGAAGAGAACGCTCATCTCGAGAAGTCACAACGGCTTTTCCCTTGACCTCGATTGCGACCGCGTCGCCAATCAAAAAATCCACCTCGAATTTTGAAAGGCTCCGCCAATAAGACAAGGGGGCATCCGAGTTCAAATACTCAAGGGCGGCTTTTATCTCCGTGAAAATTAAATGCTCAAAGGCCTTGCCGAATAAATCGCCGCGGCGTTCAATATCAAATCTTCCGAGCAGTTCATTGACGACTCCCGTATCGAAAAAATAAAATTTCGGCGTCGCCACGGCTTTTCTCGTTTTAGTTTTTCGATAAGGCGATAGCTCGTATCCCACCAGCGTGTCATAGAGAATTTGGAAATACCCTTTGACGGTGTTGAGCGGAAGCCCGACATCGCTTGAGATATTTGAATAGTTGATTTGTTCGGCGTTGGAGAGGGCCGCGGTCGTTAGAAAACGGTTGAAGGCTCCAATATTTCTCGTCAAGCCTTCCGCTCGAATTTCTTCCTCGAGATAGAGCCCGACGTAATTTTTAAGCTCCATCTTGAAATTCGGCGAATCGATAATTCCAGGCAAAGAACCCGCGCGAACGCGCAAGTCAATTCTCGCCTCCCCTAATTCCGAGGAGACCAGTGGGAACAAATTTCTTCTCCAAATGCGCCCGGGAAGGAGATTGACGCCGGAGCGGCGAAGCTTTCGCGCGCTGGAACCCGTCATCAAAACGCGTAATTGCTTGTCGCGGTCAAGGATGACTTGGACCTCGTCAAAAATCTCGGGGAGTTTCTGGGCCTCGTCTATGACGACGATCCGCGTTCTTTCCTTAATGCGCTGACGCAGAAGTTCCGGTCTGGCGCTGAGTTCCCTAAAAACATTGGTTTCAGAAAGATCGAAATACTGCGCCTTGGGTAAACCTGCGGCCAAGGTGCTTTTCCCGGTTTGGCGAGGGCCTAGGAGTAAAAGGGACTTTTTTTGAAGCCAAGACTCTAAGTTGAGTCTTCGTTTATACATTGCAACTATTCTGCAAAATTTAGCTAAAAAATGCAACTAATGTGCAATTTTTTGTGATTTGAAACTGAAAAGTATCCAAGATGCGGCGGGAAGTACGGCTAAATTCAAGAGGCTACCGCAATTTCAGCGCGTCCGCTCGTGAATGAGGCGGCAAAAGTTGCGGGTCTTGGTCGCGGGAATCAAGATGGGCTTCGTCCTCGACCTGGGGCTTGAGATAATCGTAGAGGGAATGAAGCGTCACGTGATCTTGCGCGTTGAGGGCCGCGCCGTTAAGACCCTTGAGAAGGTAATAGGTGAACGCGCCGTGCTTTTTGTCGTCTAAAACCCCGGAAATCTGATCGGCTTTGGAGGCGGTTAAGACCAAGAGTTTTCCCTGGGGAGACACGACGCCTTCTTTGATTTGATTGACCAAGGGGCGCGTTCCCCGGGCTATCACGGAACGCCCGCCCGCTCCTGAAAAGCAGGAATCGATCATCGCGACGACCTGGTGGGCCTTGAGACGCGAGAGTTGCGCGTAAAGCTTGCTTAAGGGATAAGCGGTGTCGGCGAGATCGGAGGGGTCGCCGCTGAAAGGGAGAAGGTAAGCGTCGCCGGTGGTTGGATCCGGCGCGCCGTGGCCGGAGAAATAAAAATAGACGCGGGAGTCGGATTTCACGTTCATCGGAAGCCAGCGCTCGAGATTTTTGATGAGTTCGCTTTTTCCGGCGCGTTCGTTCGACAGAAAAACGATATGCCGGGCGGGAACGCCCAAGGCTCTCAAGTGTTTAAACACGGCCTTGGCGTCGTTTGAGGCATATTCCGCGGGCGGAAGATTTTGGGCGTATTTCTCGACCCCGACGACAATGGCGAAATCATCCGGCCGCGTTTGCGAATGATAATCCGGCGTGTTGACGGAAATGGGGACTGTCCCTTGCGGACTGTCCCCATTTCGCCGATGCTCGGTCGCCGGTGTGACGCTGGCGGCGGCGGTTCCCGGATGCGCGCGGGCGTATTCCTGGCGAATGAACGCGGCCATTTGCGGGGAGGCATAGCTTTCAGGGTTGCCGATGTCCGCTCCGTGGTCGATGAGGAATTTGACGATGTCAGAATCCCCAACTACTTCAGCGGCAAGCATAAGGGATGTGTTTCCTGCTTGGTTTTTGTAATTTATATTAGCTCCATTTTTTATAAGTGATTGGACTTTATCAAAGTCTTTATTGATGCACGCCGCATCAAGAGGTGTCGTTATATTCCCATAGGGCACAGCTTCACCAGGAGGGATACAGCCATAGAGCATACACCAAACGCACGCCATAGCAAACTTCCAATATATTGAATATGGTTGATTCACAATTTTAAGCCCAGTGATTCGCTGTGCCAATAGAGCTTGTAAGACCTCCAACGGACGCAGCTGTCCCTACCTGACCAGCAGTTACTGCTGAGGAGGTGGCGCTTGTCAGTGCTGCCTGATCTAGCGTAAACTGATTGACTAATGCGACTGGAGGTGCTGAGGTAGGATATATTAGAGCAGATTGGCCACCAATAGACACCAAATTTGGGGGGCCTGGCTCTATTTGTATTGCAGATCTTATGGCATTGTTCAGGCTATTGACCTGAGCTTGTGTGCTAGCAACTGATGATGCTGCTGTCGCGACATTATATCCGCCATAAGCAAGAAGAGCTCCGCCCAACGTAAACATGAGTCCTTGAAATGTTTGGCCTTGGGCTAAAATGATTACACCCATGATGGCAACAACAGCTGCAAGACCAGCGGCAATATATCCTAACCATTTAGCGGTAGCTAGAAGCCAGGGCTGGACTGTACCGGACCACAATATTATTGATGCCGCAAGGAGTAGTCCTGATGCTATCATCATGAGTATTCCAGCTAATTTGGCCATCGATCCCCACGGCGTGACATTGCTCCCGCCGTTGTTGTTGCCGTTGATGCACCCCGGGCAGTAATTGGAGTTGCCGTAGCCGCCGCCTCCGCCGCCGGGAGAGGGTTGGCCGCTTCCATTGGGATTGGTCGAGGGGTTGGCATCGGCGGCGCCTTGGAGGCCGGTTCCCGAGCCGATCCCTTGCGGGGAGCCCATGGTCGCCGGTTGGCCGATGGGACTGTCAAATTGAGCTCCGGAATTATAAGCCGCGCCCGCGCCGTTGGAATTTTGGGCGGCGGCGCCGTAAGCCGCGGCGTTTCTGGCTTGGTTAAAAGCCTTGCCCACGCCGCCAAACCCGGCGCCGTGAGCCATGCCCATCGAGGGCGCCGTTTGGGCCACGGCCATGGCTTTAGGTTTTTGTAGAAAACCGGGGTTTTTCATTTTCTGAAACGGCATGCCGACTCCGCCGGAAAGGCCGGGGCCGCCTCCGGAAAGACTCGGCATGGCGCTGGAAAGCTGGCCAACTTTGGAATCAAAGGGGCTGCCGCCGTTTCCGCCCTTGGCGGCTTTGGCCGCTTGGGCTAAGGCCGACATATCAGGAATAGCGGGCGAAGCGGGTGAGGTCGGAGGAGGCGTGGCCGCGGCCTCCGCTGGTGCGGGAGCCGGAGACTGCATTTCCGGCAGTCCTCCGCGAACCATATTTAAAGAACTGTAACCTTGATTATCCGTTGGGAGATTAGAAGGCGCCGCGGAAGCCTGAGCGGGGCGAGCTTGCGGTGTGGGACGTGGCGCAAAAACCCTGGGGGATGCAACTGGAATTACGGGGCGCCGGTTAAAGGCTTGCCTTGCCGAATAGACGCCAAAGCCCGCGATGCCCAGCATCAAGGTCATGAAAATCTTGGCCCCGAAGGGAAGAGCGGCCCTCGCGGCGCCGCCAGCGGCGGACGCCCCGGCCGATAATACGGAAGTGGCCGCGCGGGCGCGGACCAGGCTTCCGGCATCCTCGGCGGCTTTGCTTCCAAAGCCGAAAAACCCGCCGCCTTTTTTGTTTTTCTTGCGCGAACTTCCGACTTTTGAAATCTTGAGTCCCGGTATGGGAGCGTTCGATATGATGGTTGCCATACCCTAAGGTTAACCCCGCGCCGCTTTTTTGTCAAGGCTTGACGCTTATTTTTACCAATTTTTTACTTTTGACCTGGAGGCGCAAAGCCGATTTTTCGAGGGGGCTCTTTAGGCGGCTCCATCAATTCGCGAATAGCGTTGAATACGGCCTTGAATTGAGCGTCATATTTTCCCTCCAGCTCATCAAGACGCCTTGCCAAATCCTTATTGGATGAGATTATTTCCCTCAATTTCGCGAATGTCCTCATAATGGAAATATTGACTTGAATGGCGCGTTCGCTTCGCAAAACGCTGGAAAGCATGGCGACTCCTTGTTCGGTAAAAGCATACGGCAAATATTTGATGTTTTCCCCGCGCTTCAAGGTCACAATCTGTGACCTTGAAGCCGACGCTTCTTTCTGATTTAACTGGAACATGAAGTCCTTGGGGAATCGGCCTCTATTTCGCTTAACAGCCTGGTTTAATGCTTTGAGCTTTACGCCGTAGAGTCGCGCTAAATCCTGATCCAGCATGACCCGTCGTCCGCGAAGAAAATAAATACGCTGTTCGATGTTCCCAACCGGTATGATTGTGGTATTCATGGGGCCCCCTTGAAATTAATACGGATAAGGGACATTTTTGTTCCCATGGGACACAACACTAGCGGCCGAGAGCGCGCCGGATCTCATCATGATTGCCGATCAAAACGAAGGTCGCGAGATTTTTTTCCAATATAAAAATAATTCTCTTATCCAGGGATGCGCGAATTTCCCAGAAGGAGCCCCGCGACTTTCGAAGTCCCAGCCCTAGGGGGCGAGGCTTGCCGTCGAAATAATCCAGAAGCCGCTTGACGGCGTCTTCCGCGAGAGCGCGCTCCCGCTTGGACAGAGACAAGAAAGACTGGTCAAAGGAACGCAGATAGCGAACCTGAATCACTTATTTCTTGCCGAACCCTTATTCAGGCGCTTAAAATGACTCTTCGCCGTTTGGGGATTGGGATAAAGCGTCGACTCGCCGGAATGAGTTTGCCGATGGACCATGGACTCCAAGGCCTTCCAATCTTCTTCTTCCAGGTTCTTGTCGCCGATTTCCTTGGGTTCTAGAATAATCTTTCCATCCTTGGCCTCGATGGAATAGAGCCCTCCGGAGGGCAGGCCAGCGTCCCGAAGAACGCCGGCGGGGATCGTGATCTGATGCCGTTCGTTGATTTTTCTGAGCGTGGCCATATTCGTTTTTCTTATATTCAGTATATCAGATTTTCTGATTTTTGTCAAGCCTCAAAGCGCTTCCGCTGAATTTAAGATTGGCTATGACTTAAAAATTTAATAACTTGTGTTTATATAGAGTCTATGGGATTAAAATCGAAAGCAAAATTTTTAGCGGGGCCGCTGATTTTTCTCTCTTCGCCTCTTTGGGCCGCTCATGTGCCGCGCCCGCGCGGGCTTTATCAAAGGGCCAACAAAGCTTATCTCAATACCAATTTTAGAAAGGCTCTGGCCTATGCGGGCGAAGCCGTCAAGGTCGAGGCTGATTGGCTCCGTCTGCGCGGGCTTCAGGCTTCTATTGAGGAGCATTTGGGAGACATTCAACACGCCCTTAAAAACGCCCATTGGATTTTTTCTCACAATTTAAAACCCTTTTCCCAAATGCGGAGCGGCGAACTTTTGGCCGCCGGAATTTCTTCTGAGATTCGGGAAGAAGGAAACTTGGCCTTAAAAGCCTATGCGGAACTTCTCAGCCGCGGTATTAAAACCCCGGAAGTTTTGGCGGGAAGAGCCCTGGCCTATCAGTCTCTGGGGAAATACGACCAAGCCTTAAGCGATATCAACGACGCCCTTCAAATTGAAGCCAAGCCGTCGCCGCTTTATCTTTATCAGAAAGCGCGCATCCTTTATAAAGAGCGCAAACCCGATGAAGCCTTGAAAAATTTACTGGGGGTCATTCAAAAAAACCAGGCGGATTTAGAAGCCTATCTTCTTTTGGGAGATGTTCTGGTTCAAAAAAACGATCTCGACCGGGCGGAAGAGGCTTATCAAAAAGCCTTAAAGCTCAATCCTGATGATGATCGCCCCTATTTGGCTTTGGCCCGGCTTGAGTTTTCCCTTCACAAGACCACCGCCGCTTTTGAGAATTTGGACCGCGCCGTTCAAGAAGCGGGGGAGGATGAGAAACCCTATTTGGCCCAGGCCGCCGCGTATTTCGCCGGCGGAAAGAAATCAAAGGCCGAAAAAGATTATCGAAAAGTTTTAGGCCTTGATTGGCTTTCGCCGGGCGAGGCCGTCAAAATCGGGGATTATTTCGCCCAAAATAAAGATTTGAAAAAAGCGAAAGAGGCTTATTCCAAAGCGGTTGAGGAAAGCCTTTGCCTGAAAGCCCCCTGTTCTCAAATTTTTCTGACCGCGATTTTAAGGCGAATTAATTTAGAAAGAAAAAATGGGGATGAGAAGGCCGCGCTTAAAGATTTGGCTTTGGCCATTGAGATGGGGCCGAGTTCTCCCGTTCCCTGGGCCTTGCGGGCCAAAATAGAAGAAAAAGAGGGCCAAAACGCGAAGGCCTTGGATGATTTAACCCAGGCGGCGGGAATTGCTCCGCAAGAGGTTTTCGTGCGTCTTGATCGGGCCGGGCTTTACGTTTCCACTCATCATTTAGAAAAAGCCCTGGATGATTTAAATTTCGCCATCAAAACGGAGCCAAAGAACGCCAAGGCTTATAACGACCGGGGGGTTATTGAAGCCGAGATGCTCCATCAAAAAGACCAGGGGCTTAAGGATTTGCTTAAGGCGGTTTCCTTGTCTCCCAAGACGGCGGTTTACCAATATAATTTAGGCGTCGTTGAGTATGAGATGTCGGATTTTTTGAGCGCCCTCAAATCCTTGGGTGGGGCTCTAAATTTGAGGATGGACTCAAAACTAGTTCTCACGGCCCGGGCCAAGGTCTATTCCCGTTTGGGAGATATGGAGAATGGCCTTAAAGATGTTAATTCCGTTCTTGCTCAAAACCCTAAATACGCGCCGGCCTACTATGTGAAGGGGCTTTTCTATTGGAGAACTAATCAATACGCTCTGGCCGCGAAGTTTCTGGGCCGGGCCTCCGATTTAGACGAAAAGAATGCTTCCTATCTCATTTATTGGGCCCGGGCCGAGGGAGCTTTGGGCGAGACAAAAGAAGCTTTAAAAAAGTTTCAGGAGGCTTTGAAAATTAATCCGCATTTAAAAAAAGCTTTGACCGGGGCTTGCGAAGCCTTAAGAATTCTTAAAAAACCGGAAAAAGCCATTTCCTTCTGCAATCAGGCTTTGGAAGCAGATTCTTCTTATGGGCCGGCCTATTTCGAGCGCGGGCTTTCGTATTTGGCCTTGCATCAAGCGCGGGAGACCTTGGATAATTTAAACCGCGCCATTATCCTTGGGGTTAGAAATTCTCATCTATATTTGGCTAAGGCGGTCGCCCATGCCGCTTCTCATCATTACCGGCAAGCGCATGAGGATTACCGCGCGGCCAACCTTCTTCTTCCGATTGCGCATTCTCCCGATTTCGGCTTTGCCATTCCGCATGACACCCAAGATGATTTCTACCGCGCGATTTCCGAAGCCGCGCCTTTGTCCCCGGCCGACAAAGTGGACCCCTATCTTCTGTTGATTAAAGCCGATGCCGACGCTAACGCCGGGCGAATGGATGAGGCCATCACGCGCTATTCCAAGGCCTTGGGTCGTTTGCCGAATAACTCCCAAATTTTAGCGGCTCGCGGAGAGGTTTATATTGCCTATCACCTTTATGATTCGGCAAAAACCGATTTTGAGAGCGCGATTACCGGGTCTCCGCGCGACGTTTCCTATCGTTTGGAGTTAGCTTCCCTCTTAATCATCCGCAAGGAATATCAAGACGCTTTGTCTGAAATTACCGCGGCTCTTAACCTTGATCCCAACAACGCCCGCGCCTATTTCCTAGGCGGAAACCTTCGCTATTTCCAAAAAGATTTTCAGAAAGCCTTGGATAATTATGCCCTAGCCGTTCAAAAAGATCCGGCCAGCGCCCAAACCTATAATGGCCTGGGGCTCGGTTATTTTGCTCTTGGGAATTATTCCAAGGCCGTCGCCGCTTTTAGCCGCGCGATAGAGCTCAGTCCGCGGGCGACCCGATACTGGGTTAACCGGGCTTCGGCCTATACGAAAATGGGGCAGTATGAAAACGCGGTCTCAGACTTTACAAGCGCGGCTCTCTTAAATCAGAACCCGCATTTGGCTCAAAGATATCAAGTCTTTATTCAGCGCGCCCAGGCTTTGGCCAAGTAAAAAAGGATATTCCCTTTTTTACTTTTTAGTTGGGAGATTGAACAGGGGAACCGGGATCGTCGGAAGAATTGACGCAGGTTTGGCGTTGGTTGGACCATTCTTTTTGGACCACATATCCATCCACCATTCCTTGTTTATCGGCGCAAATATCTCCAATTTCTCCGGCGGAAGCGTTGTACCAGCCCAAGGGATAGGCGGGTTGGGAGCCCTGAACAAGACCCACGGCCGGATCGGTGACGGCTTCGGTCAGTTCGTGCGAGGTAACCGAAGTTTCATTGTCAAAGCGAGACGGGCTGGGCCCGCAACCGCCGTCGCAACTGCCTCCTTGATCAGGAATGACGCCGTAATTGATTTCAGATCCGTTTTTGAGAAAGCTGTTGTGATAGGCGCAGAAAACCTCGCAGGATTTCTGACCACCCAAATCAATTTGCATTTTGGGCGGGAAATAAATCATGTAAAGGGTATTTTTGTCTACCGCGGGAACAGAGCCGTCTTTGATCATTCTTAAGAGCTGGGCCTGAATCTCCGAATCCTCGATGAGATTCTTAAACGGAGCTTTTTGATCCAGGTGCATGGCTTCTAAAGAACCGTAGCCGATGGATTGATGAGGCGCGTTATACTCTTTAAGCCAATCAAAAAAAGGGCTTTGAGTGACGTTGGCGAAAAACCCCGGAATCTGATCTTGAAAAGCGACGTCTTTGTTCCAATAAATGACCACGACTTTCACGTGGTTGAGAAGAGGCCCTCCGTAGTAAGACAAAAGAATTTTGGAAGCGGAGGCTTTGGGAGAGGGCGACATGAATTTTGAATGAAAGCTGACCGGCATGATATGCGCGCCAAGACGGGCTTGGGAGACGGGAGAGGCTTTTGCGATGGAAGGCTTAAAATGAAAGTCTTTGGCGAGCGGAATGAGTTTTTGATGCCAGGGAGATGGATTTGAAATTTCTGTTTGAGAGAAAGCGGGCGAAAAGATAAGACCCAGGGATAAGAGAGCCTCCGCGATCGCGAAAAGACTTTTTTTCATCATGACGCCTCCCATTGTTTCAACTTGTCTTGATTCTAACAAGAGTGTGGAGAAAAGTCCAGTCCCTTTGCTTAATGTTGTGTCCCGAAAATAACTGGACAATACCATCCATACAAATTAAAAGAAAAAGGTATAGTAAATAATTTTTTAACTTTTATACAATGAGGGTATGAAAAAGATAATCTTCGCCGCCGCCTTGACGCTCTGTTTAACGCCTTCCGTTCCCTGGGCCGCTCCAAGCTCTTCCCCTAAATTGCTTTTGGAGTTGAATTTGAATGCGTTCGCGTCCCCTAAAAAGGAAGCCTTCATTTCCCGCCCCGTGGGAGATTCGCTCATCAAGGTCGCCGCTCAAATTGGTTCAGACAGCTCCTTGTGGACGGAATTTCGCCAGGATGGGGTGACTCATATTTATTCCCGCGAGGACTTGGCCAAGGGAGTCGCCTCGGTTTTCCCATCCCACCGCTACCAGATTTCTCTTAAAGGAGACGCCGTTTGGGTTAAGGATTTAGATGACCCCAAGGGGGTTGAGGCCAAAATTGTCTCCGATGATCTTTTAAGACCGCTTTATGACTCGGTCGACAAAATCACGATTGATTCCATCGTTTTTGCGCCTATTTATCAACCCGGCCCGCATCCGGCGGCTTCGGTGTGTTTGCTTCAATTTGAAGACGGAAATTTTTACGTCATGCATGAGTCGGTTGCGGCTCTTAGGCAATCCATTCAATGGTTTTTTGCCGTCGATAAAAATATGTACGGAGCTAAACTCAAGGGAGATGTTCTTGAGTTTTACGGAAAGCGCGGCCCCTGGAACTCATCCCTTAAGTTCTTGCAAATTCGGCGGTCCCTTCAACCTCTAAATTGAAAAAATCTTTTTTCTTTTTCGTCTTTCTGGCCTCGGCTTGTAGTTTGCGCCCAATTGCCGTGCGCTCGACTTCGGAAGTGATTCAGGGCGGGGTGGGGGCCCTCTATGATGAAGCCGATCCGGCTTTCGCCAAAGATTCTTTTCCCGCGCAATTGAAACTTCTCGAAGAGCTCCTTTATAACAGCCCGCGCAATTCTTCTTTACTGGTCTTGGCCGCTCAGGGCTTTGCGGGATACAGTTTTCTCTTTATCGAAGATTCAAACCCCGCGCGAGCCGCCGCCTTTTACCAAAGAGGGAGAAATTACGCTTTAAGGGCTCTCTCTCTTAAAAAGAAGTTTAAAAGTATTAAAACGGAAAGCCTGGGCGCTCTCTCAAGAGAACTCAAGGGGGCTTCGGTTAAGGACGCGCCTTCTCTTTTCTGGGCCGCCTTTAACTGGGCTGGAGAGATTAATCTGAAGAAAGACTCTCCCGCGAGTTTAGCGTCTCTCCCTAAGGTTGTCGCGATGATGCGGCGAGTTAAGGAACTCAACGTCGCTTATAACTTCGCCGGCCCTGAACTTTTCTTTGGAACTTATTATTCCCGGCCTCCGATGTTGGGCGGAAACCCAAAAAAGGCGAAAGCTTATTTTGAGAAAGCCCAAGCGATGAATCAAGGAAAATATCTGATGGGATATGTCTTGGAGGCGAAATACTACGCGGTCGCGGTTCAGAATCAGTCTCTTTTTGAGTCCTTGCTTAAAAAAGTCGAGGAACTTAGATCGG
>JAJYOT010000069.1 GCA_021796015.1 bacterium | reverse complement strand
GCCATTCCAGTTTATACTTCATCTCAAACGATCACGACCCGCGCCGCGAGTTACGCCCTCTCCTGGCAGCCCGCACAAGACCCCGACGGCGACGCGGTCGGCTACGAACTCTACCTCTCAAGCAATCCCGCCGAACAATACCTTGTCCAACAAGGAACGCAAACGGCATATGAACTTCATTTCCAATTCGGGACCACGTATTACTGGCGCGTCTCGGCCACCGACAGTTTCGGCGCGACCTCCGCCGGAACGATTGAGAGTTTCCTCCCCATCTTCGACAACCCGCCTCTCCCGGCGCCAATCATTTACGGCAGCTCCGGAACGCTGTCCGAACACGCGCTATCCCCATCGGCCGAGCTATCTTGGTCGGCGGTGTCGGACTCATACAACGACATTGCCAGCTACCGGGTTTATCTCGGGACTTCAGAGCAACTCGGACTTATCCAAGACAGCACGGCAGCCGCCCTCAACCTGACGCGACTGCAATTTGAAACGACCTACTATTGGCAAGTCGAGGCATATGACGACTACGGCGCTTCAAGCGCGACCGCCGTCCAAAGCCTCTTTATCGCGCTTCAAAACGACGCTCCGGGAAATTTCTCGGTCCTCTCGGGAACCGGGACTTTTGAAACGCGAGCGAGTTCTAAAACCCTGTCCTGGCAGTCCGCCCAGGACCCCGACGGCGACACGGTCTATTACACCCTCGAAATTTCAACCGCCCCCGGAGGCCTCGCCGTCGCGCAAACGAGCACGGCGGCGTTCTACGACCTCAATTTCCAGTACGGGACGACTTATTATTGGAGCGTCTCGGCCTTTGATGATTTTGGCGGAAGTTCAACCCTCACGGGCTTAACCCAAACTTTTTTGCCCATTTTCCTCAACCTCGCCCCGCCGCCGCCAGATATTGTCTCGCCCTTCGTCAAATCACCCGTGGTCCAGACCATGGACAATAACGTCAATATTTCCTGGGAGCAGGTCTCCGACCCGCAAAAAGACCCCATCACCTACACGCTCTATTTCGGAAACTCGCCCTCCGACATGCCAGCCGTGGCCGTCATTGATTCATCTATCCCAAACTCGGCTTCTCCCCAGCTCCTTAATCTAAGACCGCTCGCCGCAAGGCCGGAAATTCAGATAGACGTCGCACAGGACACCTCCTCTATCGCCGTGACCCTTAAAAACCTCGCCTACTACCAAAACTATTACCTCCAAGTCGCCGCGCAAAACCCCTACAACTCAACGTCAAAAACCGCGCTCCAAACTTTTTCACTCGCCTCTTCCGCCGGATTTCCCAAGGCCTACAATTACCCCAATCCCTTCAGCCCCTATAGAGGCGGAACCCATATCGTCTTTAACGCTCCGCCTTCGGGTTACTCGCAAGCGACCGTCGAAATTTATTCGGAGTGGCAAACCCTCCTTTTTAAGCGGGACTATTTTAATATCCCGCCCGGCATCAGCCAAGAAGTTTTCGACGGCCGCGACCGCTATGGACGGCCTCTCTTTAACGGCAGCTATATCTGCGAGGTGCGCTTCTCGCCTCCCGCGACCAAGGAAATCTTCTACATGATGGTGGTGAAATAATGCGGCTTAAAGCGAACATCCTTGCCGCCGCTCTTTTCGCCAGCGCGTCCAACGGCTGGCTCGTCAAACCGATTTATTCCCAAACCATCGGCGCCGCCTCAAGCCAGTTCATGTCTCGCGGACCGGGGGCACAAGCCGCGGCTATGGCGGGAAGCGTCGTCTCCGACATCCATGACCCAACCGCCCTCTACTGGAATCCGGCCGGGCTGGCGGACTCGGGGATGATGATCTCGGGGGAACATCTATTCCTCGTCGGCGGCGCGCGCTACGACTTTATGGGGCTCTCCGTTCCCTCGGACTTCGGAAGCTTCGGCTTTGGCGTCACTCAACTCGCCCGCGACAACATCGTCGCCAGATCCGCCATAGACGACCCGGGCTACGACATCTCAAATACGCAGTCGGACTACATGGCCGGATTCGCGAAAAAATTGGGACGGCACTGGAGCGCCGGAATTTCCGCCAACATCCTCGATTTTAACCTCGCCGGATACAGCGACATGGGCTGGGGGCTCGACGCGGGAATGATGGGGCATTACGAGGAAGACGAGTTCATGGGACTCAGGCGCGTCGTTTGGTATTTGGGAGCCGATCTGAAAAATATCGCACAGCCGCAAATTAATTTGGCGGGCGCGGCGGAAAATTACCCGCGGGAACTGCTCGCGGGCGGAGGACTTTCATTTCAGGCCGCCTCAAGACCACAAAATTCCGGAATCATCGAGCACGATAGGGCCACAATTCTCCTCTCTCTGCAAAGAACCGCCGGCGACCAGAATTTTTACCCCGCCGTGGGATTTGAATACAGCTACCTCGATATCCTCATATTCCGCGTCGGCTTTGACGGAAGTTTGACGGGAGGCCTCGGCCTTCACACCGAAGACGACCGCTTCGAGCTCGATTACTCCCTTGCAAACGACCCCTTGGGCCTCGACAACCGCTTCACCCTCGCTTACCGCTTCTCATCTCAAAACCAGGAGGGTTCAGGCGCGCTATCAAAACACGAGATTTACCGCGAGGTCATCGATGCGGAATACGTTAAAGCCAAGGCTCGCGCCGAGGCCTTGGCCAAACAGGATTTTTCTGACGGAGAAGCGTATTTTAATCGCCAGAAGTTTTCAGAGGCGAGATACGCCTTCCGCATCGCCAGAGCCCTTGATCCCGATGACAAGACCATTCAAGAAGCCTATCGTAGATCCAAAAAAGCCGAGAGAATCCTTCAAATCCGCCGCGACGAGGCGGATATCGCGGAAGGCTTTTCAGCGGCAAATTTCGCGCGAGATTATGTCGATATCTTCGAACTCCTAAAGCTTCACGCGGAGAGTCCGGAGAGGCTCCTCTCTCTCTTGCGCCGCGCCGTTTCAGGCGCCCCCGCTGTCCAATACGATCAGATTTCAAGCCGCCTCTTTGATGCGGAAATCTCCGTGGCCAAGGGCATGGAAAACATCGGACGCTTAAGCCGGGCCGGACGCATCGCGCGAACGCTTCAAATGATCGCCCCGCCGCCCCTCAAAAAAACCGCCGATGATATTGAACGTGAAATTACGGACCGGGAAAATTCGCTTGAATCGGAATTTAAGGAGCTGTCCAAACAAGACGGCGGCGCCCCAAGCGCGAATCTGGCGAAAACGGCCTTGGACATCCGCCGTGCTTTCCCCGACAACTCTTCCCTGATGAAGCGAGCTCGCTTGGCGCTGCGGAACTTCAAATCTCAAAACCCGCTTTCCATCAGGGAGAGCTTTTACTTAAAGAAGCTCTACTACCTCGCCGCCGCCGACTTCGCGAGAAAAACGCCGGGGAGCGAGCAAGAGGCAGAGAAATACCTGCATCAGATTCTATCCGACAATCCAATAGACGAGAACGCCAATTCTCTTTTGGCGGACTTCTCGGCTAAGGAGTCGGGGAAATGACACAAAAAAGGAGGAACGATGAAAAAGAAGATAAGCGGCGTCTTGATGACGGCGGGAATGGCTCTCGTAACGGCGGCCCCCGCCTTCTCGCAGATGGTGATGGGAAACCAGGCGCAGGTGGGAACTTTCCTAAGCTCCGCCTCGAACTGGCTGGTGACGATACTCGGACCGGGGATATTCATGATCGGCGTCATCATGGTCGGCATCAGCCTCGCCATGGGAGATCAAGACGCCATGCGCCGGGGCTGTTACGTCATCGGCGGGGGAGCCTTGATATTTTTATCAAGCTCCGTCGTCGCCCTCATCCAATCCCTCACGGGAAACTGATGAGACCTGGGTCAATGTCTTGCGCGGCGGAACTCGCAAAGGAGTCTTTGTCGCGATTAAAAAGGAGGATCAAAACAATGGAAGAAAATCAGGAAATCAAGGAAGAAGAGGCGCTCCGAGATCAGAACGCGGAGGATCCGCGAGATATGCGGCAAGCCCTGCCGGAAATTAACGAGGTGGCGCTGGCGGGGAGGCTGATGAATTCGCCTAAAATCAAGAACTTCGGCGAGGATAAAACTCGGGCGCAATTCGTACTTGGCGTTCCGCGCCCGCGAAGAGGAGAAAAGACCTCCGCCGCGCTGGACTTTATCACCGTCACGGCCTGGCACGCCATGGCCGAGCGCTGCGCGGACCTCGCCAAGGGAGACGGCGTTCAGATCCAAGGCCGCATACGAACCTGGCAGGATCAGACTCGGCGTTATCACTGGCAGATAGAAGCCGACATGCTTCAAGCCCTGGACCGGCGGGCGGCGAGGAAAACCGCCAAGCCACAAGAGGAGGCGCTTAAAGCCTAAACAACAACCCGCCTCGGCGGTCCAGACCCTGGACTCGGCAGTCCAGACCACGAGGTTCGGCGACCCAGACCCTGGGTTCGGCGGCAAAATTTGAGCCGCCGGGGCGGGAAAAATTCAAGGAAGATAAAAACATGGAACCCATCAAAGTCTACAGAAACATCAACGCGACCGATCAGTTCTTCGGACTGGAGTTGTATGACGGAGCGGTCATCCTCCTCACCTTCTTCCTGGCCTTTCTCTTCAACAAAAAAGGCCTCGTCCTCAATCTCCTGATCTTGGGAGCGGTTTATCTCGCGCTGCGCGTCTTAAAACGCGGAAAACCAGCGGGCTATCTCCTGGTCTTGTCCCGCTTTATCCTGCAAAGCCGCTTTAAGCGCCTGCCGGATTTAAACGAGGCGGAAGATTTTGGCGAGGAGAGGGTCAAGCGGCGGGGAAATACTTGCCCATGAATTCACGGGGAGTCAAAATCTCGATGCCTTCAAAGGAACCCAGGGGCCTTATGTGTTTGAGGTCGCCGGTCACGATAACGTCCGCTTTCGCTTCCACCGCGCACTCCAGTATCCGATTGTCGGCTGAGTGGGCCGAAATGACGTCGACCTCAGCCTTTGGATGGACCACGCGGGCTATCTCATTAATCTCGGCGACGGCCGCGCGAATCTTATCCGGAGAAAACCCGATCTTCGGCCTGCTCAAGACGTCTTCCAGTTCGGAGACGATAAAAGGCGAAATAAAAAGCTCGATCTTCCTATCGGTCGCGAGGAAAAGAACCGCCGCCGCCACGCCGCGCGGCGTCACGGCGGCGGAGACGAGGACGTTGGTGTCGATGACGGCGCGCACGAAATTCCTAAGAACGGCGGCGCGCGCGAACCTCGTCGACGATACCCTCGATGTCCTTTTCTTTAAGCCCCATCTTCTTGGCTCGCCTAGAGCCGTAGGCTTGGATATCCTCCCAACGCCTCTTCCACAAAAAAGCCCTCAGCGCGTCTCTAAAGAACTCGGACCTGGTGCGGCCCTCATCTCTCGCGATTTTATCGGCGACGCGCAGAAGCTTGGGGGGCAACGTAATCGTCACTGGTTGGGAAATACGGTTCATGGAACTCGCCTCCATATGTCACTGTATGACACTATAATTGTAGCCCGAAATGGTCAAAATTGCAATAGGAGACTTAGATCATGAATAGGACCGAACTGGGGTTGACGAAATTGCGGGATGTCCTTCACGCGCCAAAAGCGCCGCCGCTCGCGCAATATCTAAATCTTCTCAGCCTTGAAGACGGCGTTTTGATCGGCGTCAACCTCGATTTTTCAAGCGTCTATGAGATAGAGCCCGAGAACGCTTTTTTAATGGACGCCTCCCGCTTTGAACTCTTCATCTCACGGACAAGAACCTTCCTCAACGCCCTGCCGCCGGAGGTCCTCCTCCAGTTCGTGGTCCAGATTAGGCAAAACGACCCCGCCGCCGTCGCTGAATTCAGGGAAGAAGCGCTTAAAAATAAGCCGACCGAACCCAGTGGCTGGGCGCCCTCGCCCAAGGGCTCGGAGCCCTCGCCCGGGGACCGGGAGCCCTCTCTCTCGCGCCTTATCGTAGACAAAAAGTGCGCGGCCATCGAAAATAAATTTACGCAGCGCCGCAGGCATCTCCTCTTCGTCACCAGCCGGCCCAGGGA
>JAJYOT010000068.1 GCA_021796015.1 bacterium | reverse complement strand
GGACTTACGGGGTGATCGCGGCCAATCTCATGGTCGGGCTCATCGTCGCTCCGGCTCAGACCGCGGCCGATAAATTTTTGTGGGGTTCGGAGTGCCTGTCGGTTTCCGCCGTTTTGGCCGCGGGAATTTTGCTGGCGAAATTTCTCCCAAAGGAAAAAACCCAGCCAAGCGTTCCTTCCCATGACGGGTCTTGGCTGAGGAAATGGTTGAACGAACTTCGAACGGACCGTTCTCTTCAAATGACCTTAGCCTTGGCGCCTCTTCTTATTGCCGCGGGCTTTGGAATGTATTTTGGTCTCGCCGCTTTCATGCCCTCTTTGATTTCATCGGTTTTCCCAGTTCCGTTGCCTTTGATTAGCGCGGGAATTCAGATTCTGGTTCAAGGCTTTTATTTGTCCTTGTTTGTTCCGGATTTGATGACCATCAAGCGGGGGGAAAAACCAAATAGTTTTGCCCCGGGGTTTGTTTTAATTTTCTGCCTCATTGCCGCGTGTTTTGTGGTCTGGGGGGGAACCCAGGCTTGGCAGAATCCGGCCAAACACATCGATTTGGTTCTCGTCGCGGCGTCGAACGTTTTACAATTTTTGTTTTCTTTCATCACGTATCGCGCGCTCAAACGTCCGGATGCCGGCGGTAAAAAGGAGGGCCCACTAGCTTTCAACTTGCCGCGCCGATTTAATCTCGCTTACGCATGATTCAAAAAAAGATCAAGCAATTTCTCTCCATATTTCTGGCCCTCAGCTTGATCTTATTGTCTCCGGGGTCCCGTTTTTACGCCGTTTTAGCCGCGGACGCTCCCAAAGAAGATGCCCCAGACCCGCTCCAAAACCCACTTTCTCTTCCCGATCAGTCGCTGGATCCTTCGGCGGCTTCTTTATCGGGAGCCGAAATTCCTCCTCCGAACGCGGCTTTGCCTTCGGAACCATTGCCGAGCGAAGCGAAAAAAATTGAAACGTCTTCCCAACCTTCTCCAGAGAAATCCGCGAGTCAAGCGCAAAAGGTCATTGGGGTGGAGACCAGGCCTGGGGAGTTAGGGACAGTCCCCAATTCTCCCGTCGTCACCCCGGCGAAAGCCGGGGTCCAGTCCGTTAGCGATGGTCTGGATTCCGGCTTGCGCCGGAATGACGAAGAAAAAAACAGAATTGCGAATTCTTCACCCGAGTCCGCGGCCTTGGCGAGCCGGGCGCTTTTTGACGGCGCGGGAAAAATTGGGAACGGCGGTCCGCCGATGGGGCCGCCTCCGGGCGATTCCCAAGCGGCCTTGCCGCCGGAAGCGCCCAGAGGCCCTCCGGGAGTTTCGATTTTTTATGAGAACATGCTCGGATACCGCAAGGTCGTCGGCCTTAAGCACGACTCCGAGCTTTCCCGTCTGCCCTTAAACGCCGAGACTCCCCAAATCATCGATCAAATTTCCCGTCAATTCCATATTACGCGCGCGCGCGTGATAGAACTCGCGTCCAAGGTCGGGCTTAAAGAAGACTCTCCTCATGCCGAGTGGGACGCGGTTTATCTGGGGCTTCAAAAGCTCAACGCCCAGCGCTTTCAGCATTTCGACGCGCAAAAATACCATGTTGGATTTCAAAAATTGGCGAATCTGCATTACGAGCCGGGATGGAAGGGCCGGCTGAAAAGAACCTTCGAGATTCAGAAGCATCTCTTGGGTTTTTTTGTCCGGTTCCCGTATCATTTGTTTGACGTTTTCGTTTTGGGTTATTTCCGGCAGAATATCAGCTATACCTTCGCCCATTCCACCGAGGATTTTTTGAGTCTGGCCGACGTCGATGGCGGGCTGGTCGTCGAGACCCAAAACGCCGAGCAATTTTTCCGCCGCGTTTTGCGTGAAAGCGCGATTTCAGGAAACGGCGAAACCTGGGCCTCTCGTTTTCTCTCAACCGGGCCGGGTCGTTTGGTGAGAATTTTTGGCCATGTCGCCCCCTTGCCGCTTTTGGCCTTTTTAAGACGCCGACTCATTATGGCGGTGGCTTCGGCGGTGGCGATGGGAATCTTGGGCGCCTTGGCTCCGGGGGTCGCGATTCTCCACTTAAGTCTTTTATCTATTCCCGTGATGGGGCCGCTGTTGGTTACGGCCGCCAACGGCCTTCCTGTTTTCATTTCAGGGATTCCTTTCTTGGGTGGAGTTTTTGCGCCCATTGTAGCCGCTGCCACACAGGCCTTGATGAAGGATTTGGTTCTTGGCCCCATATTAAATACTTTTATTCTCTCGACCATTTTTACCTTGCCCCAGTCGGTGGATTGGCATCGCCGGCGTCTTGAAGCCGAACATCCCGAAGATTCCGTAAGTTGGACCCAGGCCATGGCCTCGGCCGTTTTCGCGCGCGAGTTTTGGAAATTCTTCATTTGGCAGGACCTTAAGTTTTTCCTGGGGCTTTTGACCGTCGGTTCCGAGATTCAAGGAATTCTTTCCTACGGAGCCCAGATTGATACAAGCCTGACTCCTTCTTGGCATGCGGTTACGGGGCACGACTTTCACGGCTTTCACGGCCTTTTCTCGGCGTTTGAAGCCCCTAAAGGTCAAAGCGTGATTCCTTTTGGTGGAGCGATTACCTGGGGGAATGTCCTTCTCTACAAAGTTGAATCGGCCTTGGGATTTAACTTGTCGGACGCGGTCATGCACACTCTCAACTCCCGTACCGCCGGCGCTGCGGCCGCGGGCGTGGTAGCGGCGGCTTCCGCTCCCAGTAAGCCGATTCCGTTTGACTCCGAGCTTTACAAAAAAACTCCCAAGGAAATAGACGCTCGCCTTAAAGAACTTGAGAAATCGGCGGGAAATTTTAAGGACGAGATGAAAGCCGCGCGCGCGCAAGAACTGAAGCTTCAAAAAGATTTGGCCTCGGTTCATAAAGACGAGGCGGCGCTCAAAACTCAAAACCGGCCTTTGACCCCGGGTGAAATCAAGGCCTATCGAGCGCGGTTGGCCAAATTACGACAGGCTCAAAACGAGCGTTATGTCCGTTCAAAGCTTTCAGAAAACCATGATTTAAGCCGTCCTGCCTCAAATTCAGACCAACATCTTCACGAATTGAAGCAAAAACTGAAAGATCTGTCTTCGATGGATGCAAAAAAACGCAGAGGCCCGGAGAATCGCATCGGTTATGCCGAGGATCAGGAAATTCGTCCTGGAATGATCAAGTCCGTATTGAGCAATCTGGACCGCAAGGTGGGGAGAAACGTCCCGAGCGAACGTCCCCTTTCCCCCGAAGATTTGAAGGTGGATCATAAAATCGAAAACTTGGTGAAGGAGATTAGAACTCTCAGAACCAATGCCGCGGCCCAGATGAAAATGCGGGACGCGACTGGAAAAGTGCTTGAAGTCGTTTCCAAGGCGCGGGAGAGCGCTCTGAATAATCGCCGGAACGGGCAGGATATGATGAATTTTATTCAAGGCCTTTCCCAGGTTTCGGCGGTCATGGATTTCGCTCTAGGCCTTCGCGAAATTAACGCGGCGGAAAACGCGATCAGCGGGATGGAAGGTCTTTTGAATACCAACATCCAGAAAATAGACCAGTCCCAGACCTTGTCGCAACAAAACCAAGCGGCAGCTCAACAGGCGCAGTCTAATCTTCCGCAATGGCAGCAGGAAGCGACTCAGCAGACCCAGGCCGATCAAACCCAACAAAATCAACTCTCTTCCGATTTTAGCGAAGCTTCTTCCGCGGTCCAAGTTTTCACTTCCGTCAAAGGCGCGCTTCCCTCGGTTATGGCGACCATTGCCTCTCATGAAGGAGTTACGAGCGGAAGTTTTGATTCCGAGGCGCAGGCTTTGGAGGCGAAGTTTCAACTGCGTTTGCAGGAACTGGGACAGGTGTCTCAATGGCGTACGAACGGAAATCCCAACAATCCCTCGGCATTTTCGCTCAAGGAATTTAAAAATATCTTGACCGAGGTCCAGACCAATCTTCAATCAGCGCAGAATGGCCTCAGCGAAATTAAGACGGCGCCTACTCAAGCCTGGCCAGTCATTATTAAAGACGTTCCGGGCGGCCCGGGCATTTCCAACTCGATGAGCTTTAGCGAAATTTTAAGCGCGCGAAAGTCTTACTGGGAAGGGCAACTCAATACTTTTCAAAAGGACCTTAACTCGGTCGCGGCGATGTTAGACCCCAATAATCAGACGATGGTGACCGATGAATTTGGGCGTTCTTATCCTCAGTCTTTGCCGGTTTGGGAAGCCCAAGCGAGCCAAACCTTGAGCCAAGCGCAATCATCCATTAACTCCATTACCTCTCAAATGGATCAAATGGCCAACCAAATCAGTCAGGCTGGAGGGCCGAGCTTGCCCCGGCTTTCGGGTTTGACTCTGACCCAACTCCAAACCGCGGTTCAAAATTATGGAACGGCTCTTCAAAACGCACAGATACCCAATAACGGAACACCCCAGGCTTTTCAGGCTTCCCTGGATTTGGTGAAAATCGCTTCTCTCTTGCCGCAGGCGGCTTGGCTGGTCATTCAAGGAAGCGAGGCCCAGACGACCGTGACGACCATTCAAAGCGCGCTTCGAGGTACCGTTCCCCAAGCCCAGACCGCCATGAAGCAGGCCGTCAACATGGTGCAAAATATCATCAACGATGTTGGGGCCGATCAGGCTTTCGTGGCCCAATATCCCAATGCCAATGCCAATCCCCCGACCAACGCGGTGCAGGCGCTTATTAACCGCAAGGAAAATTTGCTTCAAAACGACATTATCTCGCCTCTGAACAACATTCAAAACGCCTTGGAAAACACGCTCATTCCCTATCAAGAGTCTTCCATTCAGCAGGTGTCTTCCAATGGAGCTTATCAAGAGCTTTTTAGCGCGGAAAATTCTCTGATTACCCAAACTCAACAACTCAACGATAAAACCATTCCTTGGGGGCTGATCTCTTTAGGCGGCAGTTCCGGAAACACCGCCAGCAGTTTGTCGAGTTTGCAATCTTGGCAGACCAATTTCACCAATCTTCAACAGACGGTTTCAACGAATCTGACTCAGGTCAACGAGAGAAAAGACCCGAATTTTAATGGGAATGAGACCGTAGATTATTTGAAGGACAGTAATTATCCCGGCGGCGGGCCATACAGCCTCCCGAAAAAAATTACCCTTTACACGACTGAAATGGATCAGCGCGTCAAGGAAATCAACGATCAAGATGCGCAACTTAACCAAATCCTAACGAAAATCCAAACCTTGTCGGGCGGGAAATACAATCTTTCGTCCTATCAATTGCCGACCAATGTCGCGGCGAGTCAAGCGGGCTATAATCAGATTTATTCTCTCTCCGTGACTAACAACGGGAATTTAACCGGTTTGGCTTCCGAGCTGAAAAATATCGCGGCCCAAGCGGGCTCAGCGTCTTCAATTAATGTGGGCGGCGGGGGCGGTCTCGCCGTTCAAACCGGTCATCAGCCGTCTCCGACCGTTTCTAACGCTCAACAGTTGGCCCTTTTGGCCTTGGCCGCGGCCAAAATCTTGGCGCCGTCATCCGGAAGCAGCGCCAATTCTCCTTCGATTTCTTTCTCAATCGCGCGCTTTCTCTATTCCTTTTCGACGGTTCAGAGCTCCCAGCAGGAACTCGCGACCGAGATTCCCCAAGCTGAAAAATTCTTAAACGATGCAACCGCCGCTTTAAACAGCGCTCAAGCGCAATTAAAGCAGGACGAGGCTTACATCAACTCAGGTGGCAATAGCCCCCCAACCGCGACGGTTTACGCCAATCAAATCGCGATGCTCAATTCTTTGCAGTCCGTTCTCCAAGAGGGAATCAATTTTTACAATATCAAGATTAGTCAATACGATCCCGGGTCTTTAGGGACGGTGAATCTTCTCTCCACCTATTATCAGGCCATGGCTAATCAGGTTTACGGCTCGGGGGTCACCGTTGATCAGGGCGATTTGACGGCGATGAATTCGATGATGACGGCGCTTCAAAACACGATGAGCAGTTTGAATAGCACGAAATCCGAACTTTTGTCATGGATGGGACAACTCAATAGCCCTTACGACAGCGCGCTACACCAAACCTCGCATGCGATTTCCCAGATTCAGGATGACACCCGCAAGGTTCTTGAGGCCAATCAT
>JAJYOT010000067.1 GCA_021796015.1 bacterium | reverse complement strand
AGCCGTCAATGGACAAGGATTGAAACGCGACGCCAAGCCCCAAGGCGTCGCCGGTCGAGATAAGGTCATCGATGGAAGAGAGCGTCATCGGGGTATGGCCGGTCGCGAAGGTCGTCGAAGAAGGAATCGTGCCGACTCCCGCAAAGGAGGGCGAGCTGATGATGAGGCTCGTTCGCGGCGGCTGAATGTCGGGCGGGCGGATGAGAACCGCCCCCAAGGCCGCAAGTCCGGTTTCAACCAGGTTAAAATTCCGCGCTTTGACAAAGCCGTAGTAGGTGGCGTTGGTGGCGAGGTTTGTAAAAGTAAAGCTCGACGCCGTAATCCAGCCGCTCGAGGAAAAAACGGGCGCGCCCGTGGGCGAGGTGGATAGTTCGGAAAAGAACTGCGTTCCGGGAGGGTCGAGACCGGGCGACCAGACGGCCGTCGTGCCGGAAGAATTCGTGTCGGCATATGGCTCGGGGATAGGCGGCGCGGCCAGCGTGGCCGTGCTGGGAATAAAATTGAGCGGCGATGAGACAAGAGTGATCGGGTTCAAGGCTTTTCCGAAGACGAAATAAGCGGTGTTCGGAGTTAAATTCGTGAAGGTAAAGCTCGTGGTGAAGGAATCAAACAGCGGGCTGGATGAGACCTCTATTCCCGTCACGGACGTCGCCAAGAAAATTTCGTAGGCGATGGGGAGGCTGTTGTCGCCGATTTGCCAGGAGGCCGTCAGAGACTGCGAACTGACGCCAATGAGGGCAAATCCGGTCGGCGGATCAGGAAGCGTGTAGGCCGTCGCCGTATTCGATAGAGGCGACATATTGCCGCCCGGGTCTTGAGTCCACAGGACCAGGTAATTGGTCGCGTTTCCTACCAGTCCCGAGATCGCGTAGGACTGCGGAGCGTTTGCCACGGTGTTCGTCGCGAAATGCGTTTGCGCGGAGCCCGGGGCAAAAGCGGTCGTGGAACTGAGGCTTGACTCGATAAAATAGCTCCCGCCCAACATGTTTCCGATAAAACCGTCGTCTCCCGGGGCCGTCCAGTTCAGATTGAGCGCTCCCCCCGTTAAAGCCGTTGTCGCCACGAGATTGGGCACGGCGCCGGGCGGAAGGTCAAGTCCGGCGGAGCTGAAATTGACGGTGTAGGAGGCGGCGCTGGACGTAAAGTCCAGGACATTGAGCCAGAAAATATATTTGAGACCGCTTTTAACGAAGTGTTTTGATATCCAGACGTTTTGGGGATTGATTTTCTTGCCGTCCGAGCGCGTGGCCGAGGCGATGGCGGGACTTGTCCCATCCTGAGTATTTCCATAGGGGAACGGGACGTAGCTGTGCGCCCAGACGCCGGAACTGACGGGCTGGGAGAAAGAGATCGTGAGACTGCCGTTACCCGCGCCCAGCGTTCCTGAAAGGGCGGCGGGAACTTCCGTCACTTGAATCGGGGTCTGATAGTCCGATTCTAATATCAATTGCGCGGGCGGCTGAACGCCCGAGTCCAATAACCCTTCCATGGACAGGCGGTCGGACGTTGTGTTGACCAGGAAATCGGGGCTGGGGTCCGCCACGGGAACGTCCACCTGCACCTGGCTTAAGAGCGTGTAGTTCGCGATATTTTGGATGAGGGAAGTGAGTTGCCCTCCCAAAGCCGCCGCGTGAGTGAATGTCGAGGTAAAGCTGATAAATTGCCCCGAGAGCGACGCCGACATGATCCATGAGGCTTGCGCCGCGCCGCCGGGCGGGATGTTCCCAAAATTAACGAGAAGCGAATTGGGAGCGGTTATCCCTCCGATATTGGTTCCTAAAAGCGTGAAGCTGACGTCCAGTCCTTGCTTATTGTCCACGATTTTGGGTTGGGCGGACTGGATTTGAAAATTATTGGCCGGACCGTAGCCGACATTGAGGACTCTAACGGCCAGGGGAAAGGGGATGATCGGAGTCACGGTGTTGGGCAAAAGGAGCGGTTCTTCTCCGAAGACTTCAAAGGGAATGGCGTACTCAAGGCTTAAAGCCGGCTGGGGCATGACGGTGATCGTGGCGGGAAAAGTGTTCAAGGTTTGGGGAGTTCCGTTTTGCGTGGAGCTAATCAGAGCCGAGACCGAGTAGTTCAGCCCTTGTGGGAGAGTTCCGCCCGCGCCGGTCGAGGGGATAATGAGCCAGTTGATGTCGGCGGAACTGCTTGATTGAATGACGCCCGTTCCGTCAATCGCGTTGACGCCGCTTAAAGAGCTTACCGCGACGAAGAAAAATTGGTCCGCCGGATTGCCGCTCGCGTCCTTGATAAAGACCTGCACTTTGAGATTTGTCAGCGGCTGATTGGGAACGTTGTTTGAGATGTTTAAATCCGCGTTGAAGGCCTCTCGCTCAAGAGTCGCCTTTTGAGAAATTTGGAGTTTGACGATGGCGCAAACGCTCTGAGCTCGGCCCCTGCCGACATAAAGGAACGCGAACCCAAATGCGAGGGCGCACCCCAGAGCAAAATATTTGCGGACTTTTCTCACTCCTTAACCTCCACGGGATTTTTCTCCTTGACCCAGGCCGCGAATCCTCCGGAAAGCTCTCGCGCTTTTATGCCGGAGTTTTTTAATTCTTTGACCCCCCGCCGCATGCGGGATTGGATGAGATCGTAAACCAGAACCTCGCTGTTTCGCGGAATTGCCGGGATATTTTGGGCCAGGCTTTCCAAAGGGATATTGACGGCGCCCGGAATATGCCCGGCCTGATACCCCGAAGCCGGGCGAAGGTCAATGACGAAAACTTTCTTCGCGAGGATTTTATCCCGCTCCGCTCGCGCGGAAATATGTCTTACCATAACCCTCGGACTTCGCGAGATTTTTACGGGATAGCCTTGTTGAATCCAGGCCGCTATCCCGCCGTTCAAAACGGAGACATTTTGGTATCCCTGGGAAATCAAAGCCTCGGCCGCCGAATGGCTTAGAGGGCAGGAGGCCTCGCCGCAGTAAACGACGAGAGTTCCGCTTTTTGAGAGAGCGGCGGATAAAACGGCGGCCTCGGGGATATTTCGCGCCCCCTGGATATGTCCCTTGGCGAAATCCGGCGGCAGGCGAACGTCGACAAGAGTCAGCCCCGGATTTTTGTTGAGTTCCATCAGCCGCAATTGGGAGCAGGATATCGTCGACACCGCGACATCGGCGGAAACTATTGACGGCGCCGCGAAAAAGAAGGCCGCGAGAATTAATTTTTTATTCATGTTCCCCTCGCTAGACAGGGCCGAAAGACGGATTCCGGCCTCTTTTGGATATTGATTAAATTTTTCCTCGGATGAAAATACGCGGCCGCCGGCGTTCGGCCTTCAAGGACGGCCCTGGGCTTGAGGAAATTAAGAATAAAGATTCCTTCGTCCAATTCCGCGCGCAATCGCGAAATATTTGACGGAGCCGAAGCTTTGAGCCACGCCTTGACGTCGCGAATCCCCCTCTCGATGACGGCCTGGTCCGTCGGGCAATGCGGGCGGCTAAGACAAGAGGGGATTCCGTTTTTTAAAAGCTCTTCCGTCCAGAGCCGGCTCTTGAAGGTTTGCGCCCGATCCGATTTGATTGCGAGCGGCCGCAAGGAGTATCTCCGGAAAACGTTGGAAATAAATCTCGCGGCGTCAAATGCGTTCGGGGAGTAAAGCAAAACTTCCCATCCAAGCCAGAAAAGCGAGGCCTCGTCCATAAGGAGAAGGATGAAAAACTTGTCTCTTGCGATCTTAAACTCGGTCCAGTCCACGGCCCAGAACGGCGAATATTTTTTGGAGAGAGAAGAAACAATAAGCTCGGCGGGAGACTCGCGGCTTACGGCCGGAGCCTTGGTCGAGCGCACGGCTTTTCTGACGCTCCAGGGGCTTATTCGACCTTGAAGCGCGAGCGAGACGGTCTCGGCGCTCCAAGTTCCTTTGTATCGAAGGTAAATCTCGCGAGCTTTTTCGGATAAGGCGGGGTCGATGCGGTGAATTGGATAAGGCTTGACGGATTCCCCCTCTTCGCCAAGCCAGTGGTAAAAATTATTTCGGCACAAGCCGTAATCGCGACAAAAAGCGGTCAAAGATTCGCCCCCAGCCTTGGCCTCTCTCCAAGCCCGCAAGAATAATTTCTTCCGCTTATCGCGGATCAGTCGCCTTCGTTCACGCTTGCTCATTAAATCCCCCTGTCACTTTTTTGCCTCTGGGTACAGCGTGATTGTCGGCGTCGGTGACCTTGGCTAAAACTCGTTCCGGACGTCCGGGGAAATGGGGACTGTCCCCCACTCCCAAGGCTTGGCAATTCATGTCAGGGACTGTCCCTATTTCCCTCATGCCTTCACGCTCCCACGAGATTTCTGTTCCGCATCTTTAAGATTTACCTATCAATCAAATTTATATCCGCAGAATTTACACTCCTTCCCAACCCAGGAACTATACGAGACGCTTTTGATTCCCATAAAGCTTGTTGGCTTAGAAATTACTGGTCGTTTGCAATGCGGACATTTAATGCGCAGTAAAAAAAGAAGAATCACAATCATAAGAATGGGGATGAGCAAGAGAAATCCTTCATTAATTGTAAAAGCGCAGTAGAGCAATGAAAACCCTCCAGAAAGCCAAATAAAGAGAAGCATTAACCACTTGCGTTGTGAATTATTCATTGTGTTGTCCCACAAGAGCATCCTTGAGTATTTTGGTTACTACCGGGGCCACCGAAAGGAAAATATGTATGTGAAAAACTGGCTGAGACTTGAAGTGGTAAACCAGGGGGGCCTACACCAAGAGTTCCCCCCAATGGTTCTCCAGTATAACTAAAAATGAAAGTGAGACTAATAGGACCAGCTACTACATTAAAGTTAACCGTGTTTCCTTTTAAA
Organism: bacterium; assembly: GCA_021796015.1. The sequence continues at coordinate 1,412 of JAJYOT010000067.1, read as the reverse complement.
TTACCCAGATCACCTCGAAAGGCACCGACAAAAATGGGCTCTCCACTGAGATTTACTCCAAAACCACCACCGACAGCTTCGAAGAAATTAAAATTTTTGCCGCATTTCCCGTTGGGCCCGAAAGCAAAACCTGCTGACCCTTCAGGTCCTGTGCCAAGCACGACGCTTCCACCTGTTCCAATTACACCGACAAACAAGCCGCTGGGGTCTGAAAAGCGCAGTGGATTGCTTAGAGCATACTGATAAAGGTTGAGTGATGCAGGGCTACCCATGATTCCCTGCACTCTATCTTGGGATAAAAAATGTCCCGTGATTGGATCATAATACCTCGCCCGATAGAAATACAACCCCGTTTCGTTGTCATAAGGTTGCCCCGTGAAGGCATACGGGCTTCCCGTGAAGCTCTGGGTTTCCACGACGGGGCTCGCGCCGCGCTCATCTAGGAAAACCGGTTGGCCGTAGCTTTCGTATTCGATTCTTTCGACAACATTGCCATTAATGTCGGTGGCGGCGACGATGCTTCCGAGTCCGTCGGCGTGCAGGAAATATTCGGTTCCATTTGATTGGCGGATTTCCAGCGGCTCATCAATTCCGGGGCCGTGCGTAAACAAAGCGACAAGATTGTTGTTTCCGTCGAGCATGGCGAGTATGTCCTGATTGTCGTAGACGTATTGATAGGTTTGACTCGGCAATGTCCCCGTCGAGCGGTAAATTCTGCGGCCAAGGGCGTCGTAACGGAAGGTCACGGAAAGCAAAGGAGAGAAACTGAAAGCAACGGAAATGAGTTCATTTTCGCTGTCGTAATTGTAGGTCGTCTTGTTTCCCGCGAGATCGGTTTCCGAGATCAAGTTGCCGTTGTTGTCGTAAGCGTAAGTGAAGCTCGAATTCGACACCAGCTCGTTTGCGGCGTTATAGGAATAATTTACGATTGAGGCGTCGGCCAAGCGATTGCCGACGGGATCGTATGAAAACGATTCGCTCAGCGTGGGCAAATCCGTTGCGGCGGGATGCGAGGCCGAAATTAAGCGGCTCAGCGCGTCATAGCCGTAACTGCTTGTGCCGGATGTGTCCGCCATGTTCACGCGATTGCCGTCATTGTCGTAGGAATATTGCGCGAAGGCAATCGCGGTTCCGTTTTTCTGGTGAATAATTTGCGTGAGTTGTGAGGCGGCGTCGTAGGCGTAGCTCGTTTGAACGCCGTTGGGATACGCGAGTCCGATGCGATGACCATCGGTGTCGTAATTAAACGCGAACTTTTCGCCTTGAGGGTTCGTGACGCTGGTCTCTCTATTGTCGGCGTCATAAGCGTAGCTGAAAGTTCCCCAGGGTGTCGTCATGCCCGTTTTATTGCCGTCAAGATCGTAAGTGTATGAAATCGTGGCGGAAAAACCCGAAGGCAATTTCTCGACAAC
>JAJYOT010000066.1 GCA_021796015.1 bacterium | reverse complement strand
AAAGCGTTGGTTCGAAAGGTTCCGCTCCCCGATTCCGCGGCGCGCCTGGCTGTGCGCCTCATCCGTCAAACTCGCCCGGAAGACCCCGGCTCCCCTGAGTTCATCAGAAAATGGATATTGTGGGGCGCAGGCCCCAGAGCCGGACAAGCCCTCGTTCTGGGAGCCAAGGCTCGAGCCGTTCTTTCCGGACGGCTTGCCGCGACGGAAGAGGACATCAAGGCCGTCTCTGTTCCTGTTTTACGCCATCGCCTAATCCTTAATTTTCAAGCGGAAGCCGACGGAGCGAAAGCCGACGAGATCATTTCACGTCTCATCTCCTAAACTCCGAAAATCCTCACTCATCAAATGAGATACTTGGATGCCGTCACTATAACCAAACTTAAAGGTTTGCGTCTATCTCCCAAAAATCTAACTCATTCTAGCGATATGGTGGGAGCGCATAAGAAATCAACCCGCGGATTTTCAAGGGATTTTTTTCAGCACCGCCCTTATGTCCCAGGAGACGACCCAAGAACTCTCGACTGGAAAGCTTACGCTCGCTTTGACCGTTTCTATGTCCGTGAATTTGAATCAGAAAATTTATTTGCCACACGGATTATTCTAGACCAATCCCGCTCGATGCTTTTTCGATCGGATGGAAATCCCTCTAAATGGGACTATGCCTGCCGCTTGGCCATGGCCCTTTCATGGACTCTCCTCTCCCAGGGAGACGCAGTGGGCCTTATGACTATCTCAGATCGTCTTGAAATGGAAATTCCCCCGCGCCCCGGCTTTCCACGCCTTGAAATTTTAGATGAGCGTTTGTCCCAAACCAATCCCTTGGGAATGTCCGCCCCGGAAACGGCCCTACCCTTGGCGGCCTCCAAAATTAAAAAACGCTCCCTCATTGTTTTTATCAGCGATCTCATGGGCGAGACAGAACAATTCATCAAAGGGATCATCTCGCTTAAAACTGGCCGCAATGATGTCGTCGTTTTTCATGTTCTCGATCCGCGAGAACGAGATTTGAATTTCGAGGTTCCGGTAATTTTTGATTCTTTGGAAGAAGAAAGCGAACTGGCTGTCGGAGACCAGGAATTTCGCCTCAGTTACGCGGAAGAATTTGAAAAGCAACTAAAGACCTATCAAAGCGCTCTTCATCAAAATCAAATCTCCCATCATCTTTTCTCGACTGACAGGCCCCTGGAAGAATCTTTTGGGCGATTTATAAAGAAAAGCGTCCTAGGTATGAGGTAAGGCGCTGTCAACGAATAATATGGGTTTCCTATCTCCCCTCATTCTTTGGGCCTTGCCTGCCGCCATAATTCCGTGGTTGGCGAATTTATGGATTCGAAGGCAAGGGCGCAAAATCGAATTTAGCGATCTCTATTTAATCCGTAAAATCCAATCTCAAACCTTGTCGAGCTCCAATCTTAAAAATTCGCTTTTAACATTTCTCAGATGCGCCATTATTTTTCTTTTAATTCTTTCTTACGCAGGTCCGATAAAATATGGGAGCGCCACCAAGAAAACCCAAATTGATCTCGCAATCTTAATCGATGAGTCTTATTCAATGGGATACTTGGAGGGTGGAAAAACGCGTTTTTCCTGGCTGATGGGATCCTTGGAGAAACTTCTCAAGCAAATGAAGCCGCAAGACCGCATGCTTTTACTCCCATTTTCAAATCGCATCAACGCCGAAAAAAAAGACCTTACTTGGGAAAGCCCAAACGCTATTCTCAAGCATTTGCCCTTGCTCCGTGTCGGCTATGGGAATACGGATTTTAATATCCCGTTAAAAACGCTTCGCGCCTTATGGCCTGATTCCGAAAAGGAAAAGCATTTTGTTTTAGTTTTATCGGACGGGGCCCGGCACGGTTTTCGCGCCCCCATGGAAAAGCTCAACCGGGCTTTCGGCATTGATTGGGGAGAGAAAGAGCGCAATGATTATGTTCAATCCGTAAAAATCTTAGAGCCTTTCGACCCGCGCCATCTAGCTCTAACGGTTTTCACGCGCAACCCAAAACCCACCTCTCTTGTGATTTCAACTCTTTCAGGGCAAAAATCTCAACGCCTCATTCCAGGGAACGCCGAAATTCATGCCAACCTTCTTACTTTGCCGAAAACAAATTCGAAAGCGTTTATCACCGGCAAAGCATCTTTAAGAGAGGACAATCTCCCCATTGACGACTCTTTTTTCTTTTCTTTCGCTCCGCCAAACCCTGCCCCTATTCTGTGTATTTATGGCGATCCTTCATTTTTAGAACCACCGCACACGGGATATTTTCTCAAAAAGATTCTAAGCAACTCCGCGCGCGGTCTCTTGCCCTACTCCCTCTCATTTCGAGAAGCGGGCCCTGGCAATTTACCTGATCTAAGTTCCTATCAGGCCGTTATTCTCGCCCATCCCGGATTTTTACCCCCAAATCAAGCGGGAGAAATCAGGAAATTCTTAAAAGAAGGAAAAGGCGTATGGTTCATTCCGGGAGCAAAATATTCTAACGATGACTTGGCCTCGAAAAGCCACTGGCTTCCCGCCAGCATCGGGCCATTGGTCCGGGCCGAAGCATCGGGGTTAAAGCCTTTCCTCCCCCAATTCGGCCACGAATGGAAAAATATTGATTTATCCCAAATTCAAATCGCCCGCTATCACCTTCTTGAAAATAAAAACAATGGCGAGGTGATTTTAAAATCTCCCTTGGGATACCCGCTTTTCATCTGCGCGAAAGATTCCCGCGCCTGCGTCTCCGCCTTCTCTTTAGGAATTGAGGACTCAAACCTCGCTGTTGAGCCTGCCCTCATCCCTTTCTTGCGTCTGGTGTTTAAAAAAATCTCAGGCCCCCTTCAAACCCCGCAATCTTATCAATTGGCGATTCAAGAACCGATCCTAAAAAAATGGGATAAAAACTCAGCGGCTCCTGAAAACATCGTCGTTAAGACCCCGGATGGGAAGAAAATCAAACTCCATGTAAGCAATCGAACCGTCATTTTTCCAGGGACTGCAATTCCCGGCATTTATGAATTAGACGCAGGCAACCATCAGCGTTTTTTTTACGCCGTCAATGTAAACCGAAATTTTAAGGAAAGCGATTTAACCCCGGAAAGAAATCCGCCTTGGAAACTTTTGAGCGTCCGCTCCTGGGTCAAGGAGTTTATGAGAAACTTAAAAGGTCAAAATGAGCGCTCTTTTCTTTTTGTCTTGGCCCTGGCCTTTTTCTCTGCGGAAATGCTTTTATCCTCCTTCTCTTCCAAAGGCAAAAAAATCCTCCCCTTTTTATTCCTTCTTCTGCTGATAAGCCCTCAAAAAACTCTGGCCGAGGACTCCGACGCCTTTATCTGGACGCAACTTAAAATGGGCCCGAACTGGGACCCTTATCCCAACGCTTACCATTCTATTCTCTCTTTTGTTTCGCAATTAACCAGCGCGCCCGTTTCCTCCAAGAGAAGAGTGATCACGCTTGAAGATCCCAAGCTCTTTGTTTCTCCCTTGGTTATTCTGGCTGGAGAAGAGCCTCCGGAGGCGCTCAGTCCAAAAGAAATTCGCATTCTTTCCAATTACATACGGGCGGGCGGAATCCTTTGGATTGAAAATGATTCGGAAGTAGCCGGAGGAGACTTTGAAAACTGGACGAAAAAAACCCTGAAAGAAGTTTTTCCCCAACTCTCCTTGCTCCCGGTCAAATCCGGCAATATTCTTTTTAAAACTTTTTTCCTGATGAAAGAAGCAGGCGGCCTTCGCCTTCAAAATCCGGGTTTGGAGGAGTTAGATTATAACGGCCGCATTGCTGTTATCTATGACCGAAATGATTTGCTTGGAGTTTGGGAGAAAGACGCTCTTGGGAATCCCCTTTATCCCGCCATCCCGGGCGGAAGCCTCCAAAGGGAATTGGGGAAGCGCTTGACCCTCAACATTATTCTTTATGCCTTGACTGTAGACTATAAGGCCGACGCGGTTCATCAGCCTTACCTCCTTGAAAAAATGCGTTCTGGAATTCCCTAATGAGTTCGTTTTCTATCGCCTGGCATGAAGCTTTAGGAATTAAGATCGCCTCCGCCATACTCATTTTAGCCCTAGTAAAACATCTATGGTCTTCACGCAAAAACCCCACGCTTATTTTCCTGAGAATATTAGGCGTCCTCACCCTGATTCTAGCGGCTTTAAACCCGGAAATCCTTTTAAACCGCTCGGTTTTCGTCAAGCCGCGTCTTCTTATTCTCATTGATCGCGGGCATTCCATGGGCGGCCCAGCGGGAAAATATAATCGCTTGGGAGCCGTCCGAGAATGGCTTCTCAAAAACAAAACTCAAATAGAGTCAAAGGCGGAAACCTCTCTTTTCGCTCTCGCCTCCAACGCCAAAAATTTATCCTCGTTTAAGGAGATTCAAGCCCTCAAGCTTTCCGAAGCCGATTTTTCTCCACAAGATTCCATGCCCGCGGTCCTGGCGGAATCGCCGGAATTAAAACCAGCAAGGATTTGGTTTTTTTCCGATGGAAACGCTCCCAGAGAGGCGCTCCTTTCCGCCGCCCAAGCGCTTAAGGCCCCGATTGATTCAATCGCTGTCGGCAGAAACATCGAGAAAAAAGGCTTTCTCATTAAAGACATCCAGTCTCCCGATTTTGCGTTTCTACATGGAAAATTTAATTTCAAAGTTAAAGTAGAGACTCAAAACCTAAAGAAAATTCCCTGTTTACTCAGCTTATCAAAGAAAGAATCAAAATCTTCTCCCTGGAAGATTATCTCTCAAGCCAAATTGACTCCTTCCTCCAACCATGAGTCTTTCGATACCGGTTTTACGGCCATCGCGGAACGATTGGGAAGCGAGAGTTACCGTTTTGAACTCGCGGCGGCAGGAGTTTCTTCTGTCCGGCGAAAAATCACGATTCCCGTCATCCGTCAGAAATACCGCATCATGTATTTAGCCGGACGCCCCAGCTACGAATATTCATTTTTGAGGAGATTTATCAAAAAAGACCCTCGGCGAGAACTCGTCAGCTTTGTTATTCTCAGAAATCCGCAAAACCCGGTCTTTATTCCGGACAATCAACTTTCCCTCATTCCATTTCCCGCGCAAAATATTTTTCTAAGAGATATCTCGCAATTTGATCTCTTCATCCTTCAAAATTTCTCCGCTCAAAAATTCAACTTTCCACCATCCTATCTTGAGTCTTTGGTCCATTACGTTAAAAAAGGCGGCGCCCTCTTAATCCTGGGGGGCCCCAACGCGTTTTCAGAAGGCGGATACAAAAACACGCCTCTTGAGGAGCTTCTTCCCGTCTCTCTATCTTCTAAAATCCCAGATTTTCTCTCCCAGGCATTAAAGCCGCAACCGGTTTCCTTTAAAAATCCTCTCATCAACCTTTATTCCGATTCTTCCATCTCAAAAGAAGTTTGGAAAGAACTTCCATCCATTAAGGGTTTTGGACTTTTCTCCGCTTTAAATCCGAATTCAACTCCAGTTCTCATCCACCCTTCCGAAAAAATGCCGACAGGAGACCCGCTTCCCATCATGGCGGTCAAAAAATTTGGGCGCGGACGAGTCATGGTCATCAGCAGCAATTCTCTCTGGCGCTGGAAACTTCAAAACGCCGAAAAATCTCCGGGCCGAAACTTCTACAATCTCTTCTGGTCTCGCGTCATCGAGTATTTAACTGGAACCCTCAGCCTTTCTCATGTCCGGTTTTCTCCTATTCCCGATGAAATTGCCCCGGTCGAACCGGCGCGCTTTTCTTTCAGCGTTTTTGACAGGGATTTTTCTCCGCTGGCCGAAGGCCAGGCAAGATTGTCGGTTCTGTGGACAAAACCAAGCGGAAAAACCAAAAATTTAAAGCCTCAAATGATAAGGCCCGGGTCTTATGAAATCGCGCTCACGGGAATTCCAAAGGGAACTAATATCCTCAAAGCTTTCGCTTATAGAAATTCACATCTTTTGGGAAGCGATTCTCTCTCGTTTAATTGGGATCCAGAAAAAAACAATTCCCCAGTCAGACGGAGCGTTCTCAAAACGCTGTCTCTTAACACCCAAGGCCGATTTTTCGAAATCGAAAAAACATCGGCTAAGGATTTGCTCCACCTCCTTTCTCCGCCTAAACGCCGCTATCAAACCCAACGCCGCACTCGCCCTTTCGCTTCCCCACTTTGGCTGGCCTTCTCTTGTCTGATTCTCATTTTGGAATGGATATTGAGGAGAAGGCAAGGGTTGCCTTAATGTAAGGAACAACGAAGAAATGTCCCAAAAATGGGCCGTCCATTGTCCAGTTATTTAGCGGACACTGCATTAATTTTATAATAGCC
>JAJYOT010000065.1 GCA_021796015.1 bacterium | reverse complement strand
TTAGCGGAACGCAGCACGTCATTTATTCCGTAGGTTTTGCCCTCCAGCAACTGGGATTTAAAATTCTCAACGACATTTCTTGGGAAAAACCGAATCCTCCGCCGAATCTTTCCTGCCGTTATTTCACGCATTCAACAGAAACGATTCTCTGGGCGGCCAAGAATCAAAATAGCCGCCATTATTTCGATTATCCGGCGATGAGAAAAGAAAACGGCGGAAAACAGATGAAAAGCGTGTGGCAATTTTTGCCTCCCGCGTCCTCCGAGAAAATTTTTGGCAAGCATCCAACCCAAAAACCGGTGGCTCTTCTTAAACGGATCATCCGGGCTTCGACTAAAATGGGGGACATGGTTTTTGATCCCTTCATGGGCTCTGGAACTACCGGATGCGCGGCTTTTGAGCTAAATCGAAAATTCGTCGGGATAGATCTAAGCCCGGAATTTGTTGAAATCGCGATTAAACGCCTTAAAGCAGCAGCCAGCGATTCTCCAGAGTTACGCGAACGCCGGCCCACTTCGCGCGAGGCAGTGGAGGCCTAATGGCTGGAAAAGGCAAGGCCGTTCACGCTGGAGATAATCTAGTCCAGCGTGTTGTCGCCCTCGCCCACTCTCTCGGCCTTGAAGCCAAGGAACAGTTTAAGGCTGGACGGCGTATTTGGGGCGCGAAAAGAGCCATTGATGTCGTCCTCATCGAAAAATCCACTCGCAAGATTTTAGGAATTGAATGCAAATTTCAAGGCGGTCCGGGTTCCGCTGAGGAAAAAATTCTGACCACGATTAAAGATATCGGGGCCTGGCCCTTCCCCGGGCTTGTCGTTCTTGATGGCGAGGGTTATAGCCCGAATATGCGCTCTTACCTTATTTCGACAGGCAAAGCCATTGAGTTTCAAGATCTCGAAAACTGGCTGAAGCTGTTTTTTTGGCTGGGCCTTTAACGACTGAAAAAACGCCGTTGCCTCTTAAAATCCTGCTAGCGGAGGGGTGAATCCTTTTTGGAATTTCCGAATCTAAAGAATAACTATTGAATGGATTGGAGATATCCCATGAACCAGAAAAAAAATCCGCACTCCTATTTGTGGTCGGCTCTTTGGGTCGGCGTTTTTCTTATTTTTCCGCGCGCGTCTTCCGCCGAGAGTTGGACGGTTCCCGTCGCGCCCGGGGGGCCTTTTGACCGGGTTTACTATCCGCAAAACTCGCCGGTCGGCCTCGACCTTCAGGTCGGCCCGGCTGAATGGACACAAATGAATTTGGGCGCCGATCACAATGCGGATGCGACCCTTCCAGAGAACGCTCCGCTGTGGTCTAAAAATGGAGTTTCTTGGAGATTTGCCGAGGCAAGGGCCTGGCCTCTGGAAAATAAAGATCCGTTCGGAGTTCATATTTACGGGAAAGTCGAAGCGGGGGCGGTTCAAACTCAGTTTTACGGGAACGCTCTCGGGGTTTCCGTCGTCGATGGAATCTTATACGCCGAAAGCGACGATATGTTCGCCTACGCCTTGAACATGAAAACCGGGCAGTTGATTTGGCGGACTAGCCCCGTGGGAAACCATCTCATGGGAAACCCGGTCGTCAAGGGCCGTTTTGTCTATTTATCAGCGGGAGGCGTGGGATTTAATTTCGCAAACGTCGTCCAATACGCGAAAACCCCCTACAAATCCGTTCGGGGAATGGATTTTAGCTATAACGGAATCTACGCTTTGGATCGCCTGACCGGGCGTCTCCTTTGGCGACATTCAAGCGTCGGCGAAGCGATGCCAACGCCGGCGGTATCGGGAGACGTCCTTTATTTCGCGACGGGAAGCGGCGCGGTTCATGCTTTGAATCGCCGCACGGGCCAAACAATCTGGACGACCCACTTAACGGGAGGCGACAATATGTCGAGCCCCGCCTACTATCAAGGAAAGATTTATCTGGCCCTCGCCCTCAAGCCGCGCCTTTATTGCCTCGACTCAAAGACTGGAAAAGTTTTATGGAAAAACTCGATTCCGGGCGCGGCCAACACTGGAATGGGGGACGTTTCCCCGGCCGTTTCAAACGGCGTCGTGGTCATGGACGCGGTGACCCGCCCCAAAGTCGTGAAAGGCAAAAAGACACTCAACCCCGTGATTCGAGCTTTTGACGCTAATTCCGGCTCCGTACTTTGGACCGCTTCAATGGGGCGCGGGCCCAAGCCGCCCGCTTTTAAAGGCGGGGTTCCCATGATTTCTGGGCAAACGGTTTATGTCGGTTCGCCGGTCAATGGCTATTATGAAGCGCGGGATTTAAAAACCGGAAAACTCCTTTGGAAGTGGAATAAAATCTCTTCGGCCCGAAGCGCGCCGACGATGGACCATAATGTCCTTTATATCGCGGGCTCAAGAAGCGTTTACGCGCTCGACCCCCGAACGGGAAAAGAAATCGGGCGCGCCCAAATTGGCGGAAGAATGGGAATTGTCAGCCCCACCATTGTCGGCGGAACGGTTTATCTGTCAAACACGTGGGATTGGATTGTCGCTATTCCAAAACAAGAAATTCTATCCGGTCGGTAATTTTTTCAAAGTCAAACCCACCCCTTAAAAAGGTAAAATATCCCCATGGGTTCCGTTCAAGGCGCGACCATGGAAAAAGAAGAGAAAAAACTCGACTTAAGGGAAAAAGGCGGCGTTAAAGAAGGCCAGGCGCAGTTTCTGGACCGAAGGTTGTTTATCCAAATCCAGGTTTTCACCGGATGCGAGAATTTGAAAGACCTCGTCCCGTCTCTTGAACGCCTGAGCGTCCCCGCGGTCGTTTACGAAAGCCTGCACGACCCAAAAGGAATCGGCTTACTCACCATGAGCCAAAACCCCGAGCACTTTTTCACCCAAACGCGCGGCCTCTTTGCCGAAAGTCCTTGGAAGGAACTCTCTCTTAAGCCCGACTATTCCATGTTTGGACGCACCTACTCCCTGGGATACGAGCCGAATCTGGAAGACTGGCTTATCCGCCGCCCCAAGCGCGTGATTTTAGACGCCGAGTCTCCCTGGGCCGTGTGGTATCCTCTCCGAAGAACCGGGGCTTTCGCCAAGCTCAGCCCTCAAGAACAGGGGCAGATTTTGAAAGAACACGGGCAAATCGGCCGCCTCTTTGGAGATTCGGGTTTCGCCCAAGACATTCGCCTCTCCTGCACGGGGCTTGACCCAAACGACAACGATTTCGTCATCGGCCTCATCGGCAAAGAGCTTTTTCCCCTTTCGGCCTTGGTTGAGAAAATGCGCCCCACCCAGCAAACCTCGACCTATATTCAAAACATGGGCCCATTTTTCGTCGGACGCGCAATCTGGAAAAGTTCAAAAATGGAGAATTAAACCAATGACCCAACCCACCGCGGAAAAACGTATTTTTAAAATCAAGATGTCCAAGCGCTGCTTTCGTTTCAAGCCTGAAGCGTTGATGAACCACGCGCCCCAAGCCCCCGGAATCTACGAATTTGTCATCTTTGACGAACAGGGAAACGGAACCGTTCTCTACGTCGGCTTGGCTCTTCCGCCATTGACGATTCACGAGGCCTTAAGGCAACATCTGGAAAATGAGACGTCCCCCAAGGCCGAGGTTCTTTTCCAGAAGACCCACGACGTTTATTTCGATTACGTCGCCGGTGGAGACATCGAATCAGCGGAAGACCTCAAAGACATCGCATCGGCCCTCTTTCAAAAGCATAAGCCCGCCCTCAATGAAAAGCCGTGGACGCCTTCCGGGCGATACGCCTCCGTCGAAACCGAAGAAATGGAACAAGGTCCCGGCGGCAGCTGCAAGCCCTAATTAAAAAAAGGAGAGACCAATGGCTTCCTATAAAAAAATTCAAGCGCCTAAAGACGGTCAAAAAATAGAACTCAAAAATGGAAAACTTTCCGTTCCCGATTTTCCCATCATTCCTTTTTTCGCCGGAGACGGAACGGGCCCCGACATTTGGAGAGCCACGCGCCATGTTTTGGACGAAGCCGTCAAAACCGCCTATTCCGGCAAGAAAAGAATCGCTTGGATGGAAATTCACGCCGGCCTCTCGGCCTTGAAAAATTACGACAAGGATACCGTTTTGCCGCAAGAAACCTTGGACGCCATCAATGAATTCCGCGTCGCCATCAAAGGGCCCTTGACCACCCCGGTCGGCGGACACAAATTCGTCTGCCTGGTTTGCTCGGCCGAACAAAATGAAGACAACGGCCATCGCCCTGAAAAATGCGTCAAATGCGGATCGGAATGGGTCACGCCGCGCTTTCGCTCGGTCAACGTGCAACTGAGGCAAAAGCTGGACCTTTACTCTTGCGTGCGGCCCGTTCGCTGGTTTAAGGGCGTTCCCTGCCCGGTCAAGGAGCCGGAGAAATTCAACATCGTCATCTTCCGCGAGAATACCGAAGACGTTTACGCGGGAATCGAGTTCGAGAACGGAACGCCGGAACAAAAAAAGGTCTATGATTTTTTAACCAAGGAAATGGGAAAAAAATTCAACCCGGACAGCGGCATCGGAATCAAACCCATTTCCAAAACGGGAAGTCAGCGCCTGGTTCGGATGGCCGTTCAATACGCCGTCGACCAAAAAAAGCCCTCCGTCACCTTGGTTCACAAAGGAAACATCCAGAAATTCACCGAGGGCGCCTTCCGCGATTGGGGATATGAAGTCGCCAAAACAGAATTTCGCGACAAGATCGTGACCGAAGCGGAGTTGTGGGACAAGCACAACGGGAAAATGCCCGCGGGCAAAATCCTCATCAAGGACCGCATCGCCGATCAAACCTTCCAGCAGCTTCTCTTAAGGCCGGATGAATACAGCGTCCTGGCCACGCCCAACCTCAACGGCGATTATATTTCGGATGCCGCCGCGGCGCAAGTCGGGGGACTCGGCATCGCTCCGGGCGCCAATATCGGAGACCAGGCGGCTCTTTTTGAAGCCACCCACGGTACCGCGCCGAAATACACCGACAAGGATATGGTCAACCCCGGTTCCTTGATTCTGTCGGGCGTCATGATGCTTGAGCATCTCGGCTGGCAAGAAGCGGCGAAATTAATCGTCTCCTCTCTTGAACAAACGATTCAAGACAAGACGGTCACCTACGATCTTGAGCGTCAAATGTCGGGGGCCAAGAAACTCAAGACCTCCGAATTCGGGGAAGCCATCGTTTCCCACATGAGAAAAGCGGCTTCCGTTGCGGCGTGAACGAACAAAACCAAAAATTAAGCGTCATCATTCCGGTCTATAACGAAGAGGAAAGTCTCCCCGCCTTCGCGAAAGAGCTGACGGCGGCCATTTCTAAAATTCCGATGCCGTCGGAAGTGATCTTCGTAGACGACGGGTCCTCCGACGCCTCCCAAGGGGTGATTAGAAAAATCGCCGCCGAAAACGAACGGGTCAAGGGCGTGTTTTTAGGGCGCAACGCCGGACAAACTTCCGCCTTATCCGCCGGAATCCAAAAATCATCGGGGACCTTGATCGCCTGCCTTGACGCCGACGGCCAAAACGACCCCAAGGACATCATTCGCCTCATTGAAAAAATGGAGGAAGGCTTTGACGTCGTCAGCGGCTGGAGAAAAGACCGAAAAGACCCTTGGCTGAACCGTCGGCTTCCGTCTCAAATCGCCAATTCCTTGATTTCCCGCGTCACCGGAGTCCGTCTTCATGATTATGGCTGCAGCCTCAAACTCTACAAAGCCGAATATTTAAAGCCGATTCGCCTTTACGGGGAAATGCACCGCTTTGTTCCAGCCTTCGCCGGATTTTTGGGGGCCAGAATCGCGGAGCTGGAAGTCAATCATCGCCCCCGCCTCAAGGGAAAGTCCAAATACGGGATTTCGCGGACGCTTAAGGTCATTTTAGATTTACTGACCGTCAAATTCATGGATTCCTACATGGGGAAACCCATTTATCTTTTCGGCGGCGGCGGAATCGTCATGATGTTTTTAGGAATGGGCGCCGCGGCGATCACTCTCTACAAAAAATTCGCCCTGGGGATTTTTGTCAAGGATCAACCGCTCTTTCAAGTGGCGATTTTCTTTTCTTTAATCGGTTTTCAGCTTCTCCTGTTGGGGCTCTTGGCTGAAATCATGGTCCGCACCTATTTTGACATCAAGGATAAAAATTCTTATTTTATCCGCGAAACGGTCGGTTTTTAAGTAAAATATCCTTTCAGGAGATTATTTCAATGCCAAACCCAAAAAGAAAACATACCCGTTCCAGAAGAGACAGTCGCCGCTCTCAAAACTGGAAACTCGAGCGCCCGTCCTTAAGTCCGTGCCCGAACCCGGACTGCAAAAAGATGCGGCCTTCCCATACCGTCTGTCCTCACTGCGGGTTTTACAAAGGGCGCATCGCCGTCATGCCCAAGATGGAAAAAACAAAACCCCAGAACGAAGGCGAATCCGGATCTTAAACTGAAAGGATGGAGGGCGAGGTTCTATCCTCGCCCTCTATTTTT
>JAJYOT010000064.1 GCA_021796015.1 bacterium | reverse complement strand
GCGTCTGTCCGCCGACCGGGGCCGGTTGGCGGGACGTGGAAATGCAAAATCTGTTGGAAAATCCCAATGTCTCGACATTAAATTCTCAGATTACCGGTTTTGTTTATGACTCCTCTTCCGGCAATAGCCCTTTGTCCGGAGCGATTGTCAGCGTTTTGGGCAGTCCGCAATGGAATACAGAATCTTCGCTCAATGGAAGTTTTAGTTTAAGCGTGGCCGCCGGGTCTTATACCGTGGTTGCCTCTTCCATAGGCTTTTTCTCCGCCTCATCTCCTCTTCTATCCGCGCCCTCGGGCGGCTCTGTAAACCAAAGTTTTTATTTAACCCAAATGGCGTCAGGAACGGTTGTCTCGAACAGCGTCTATTTCTCCGGAAATGTTCTCATTAGTCAAATCGTGGCCGACACAAAGACCGTGGTCGCCGACGGCAGCGCCCAAGATGTCCAGTATGTCGAACTTTTTAATCCGACCACAGGGGTTGTCTCGGTCGCGAGCGATATCTCCGGGCCGGGATGTTCTAATTCCGTTACGCCTTTGATTCAGATCAATTACTATTGCGGAAATGGAGCCAGCTGCACCTCAAACGATCAGGCTCCCATCTCCCTTTGTTATATTTCCTCATCCGTTGAGTCCGGTTCCTATTACTTGATTGCTAATACGAGCGAGACTTTTACCGTGGCGGGGGAAACCGTCTCTCCCGACGCCTATTTTCAGAATAATTATTATCCCGATGAGAACTGGCCCACGACCGAAATTATCCAAACTGGTCATGCCGGAGCGGTTCAGATTCAAGGCCCTGGCAGCGTGGGGAGTGGCGTCATTGATGAGGTCGGCTGGTCTAACACCGCCAATGGACATAATCCTGTTCTGGCTTGGGGTAATCCCATCCCTCAGAAAGGCGGAATCCAAAGCGGAGACCAGATTGTTCGGATGTCAAGCCCTTGCGCTGTCATCCCCGGTTTAGGGCGGGCATATGATACCCAAGATAACGCCGATAATTTTGGATACGACATCACTGGGATAGGCGGGAGTTATTTTTTAAATCCGGCATATGACACATTGACCTCGACTCAGCCCGTTATTGCCGGAGATCCCGCTATCGGCGGATATGCGTCTTCCGATGATGGTCTTTCCGCGCCGAGCCCCATCTTTGAACTCCTTTTACTCAATTCTTTTGATCCCACTCCGCCCGCCGGATACTGCCCATATGCGAGCTTTAATTTGACCAATGTCGCGACCGGGACCTGGACCGTGGTGGTTGCAAGCGGCGCTTATCAGCAGAGTATTTCGAGCGTCACCATTTCCTATTCAGGGCAAACTATTCCCGTCCTCAATTCTTTTACCGCGCCGGTTTCTTCTTTCGCTCCCGTCGGGTTTTTGCCGCTTTCTTCCGCCGCTTTGGGCGGGTATATCGCCGGGACGGTGACCAGCGTTCAAGGAACTCCTCTGAGCGGAATCACGGTTTTAGGGGGAGCTTCCAGCGCGCTCACTAATTCATCGGGGTTTTATTTTCTTTCTTCCTCGACCGGTTCGTCTGTCTTGGGGACCGCCGTGTCTTTGTCAGTCAACCCCAATCAGGAAAATCCGCTTTATGTCAGCGCAACAGCTGCGGTCAATGTCTATTTTGGAGAAGTGACGGTCCAGAATTTCACCCTTTCCCAGGGCGGGGAAATCATCGGTTATGCCACGAGCGGACTCTCGGTATTGCCCGGCATTGTTTTTGTCGCCTCTAACACCGAAACTACCCAGGCCGGGACCAGCGATGACACCGGGCATTTTTATATTCCGAATTTGACCACCGGAACTTACACGGTTATTCCGCAACTGTCTTCCGGACAAACCTCAAGCCCGGCCCAGGCTTCGGTCAATGTGGGCAGCGGAAATCTGGAAGTTTTTTCCGCGAGTTTTACTATCTCCGGAATCATGGGAACTTTTAGCGGGACCGTTTCCGCGGGAGGCAATCCCGTGACTACGGGAGTGATCATTATGGCCTCAACGGGGACGCTTTCTTATCCGCCGCCCAACATCACGGGATCCGGCGCCGGGCAGATTTATTACGCGACGATGAGTCAACCCGACGGCAGCTATTCCTTGCCCGTGCGCGGGTCCAATTCTTCAAACACCTACAGCTACAACCTTTTGGCCATTTACCCTTCAGTTGACGAAGGGAATGGAGCGGTCAGCGTTGTTTCTCAAACGCAGTCGGGCTCGGTCGACGCCGGACAAACCCAGGCGGTTAATTTTACCGGATTATGAAATACCTAAAAGCTTACGTAAGCCGTTGCCGTCATTCCGGCGTAAGCCGGAATCCAGATTCCACTGAGGAAAGCCTGGACACCGGCTTTCGCCGGTGTGACGTCAAAAAATTTGCCACTTCGGTGAAGACTACTCACTCGAAATTATCACCGGAGCGGATTTCCTGGGTGAAACATCTTAAAGGTCGGCGCTTTCACGAAGGATATACCCTCATAGAAATCATGGTGACGGTCGCGATTGTGTCGGTCGTGGCGGCTTTGATTTCTCCTTTGTTGACCAATATGACCAGTTTTTGGAGACTGACCCAGGCGCGCACCGTCATCCAGCGGGATGCCCGCGTGTCGATGGACTTAATGAACCGCGTGATACGCCAGGCCCAACCTTCAACCATCATACTTTCCAGTTGGCCCAATCAACCACCCTATTCCGCAATCAGCTTTACCGATATCAAGGGAAACTCCGTTTCTTTCTATCAACAAGGGAACTATCTCTACGAAAAATTCAACACCACCGTCTCGATGTTGACCAAAAATTTGGAATTCGTTTCTTTTACATTTCCGGATAGTTCGGATCCAGGCATTCTGTCGGTGGCGATGACGACCCAGAAAAGCACTTATTTGGGGCGCAGTAAGGCCTTGGAGCTGTCCATTGAAGAAGTGCGGGTGATGAATTGATGAAAAATTTATCGAAAAAACAATCGCGCGGACAAATTTCAATTGGGGCGATGGCTCTTTTGATTGGACTGATGATTCTCGGGGGAGCGATGGTCTCTTATATCGTCTATGAATCGAAATGGACCGTCAAAGAACAGAAAACGACCACGGCCTTTCAGTTGGCCGAAGCCGCGACTGAACGCGGGTATTGGGAAATCAGCCAATTGAGCTCGCCGACAGCCAATATTCCCATTACCGGATATAATTTCGACCAGGAATATAACGATCTTGCCGGTGGAACCTACGCGATTTCAATTGCAAGCGATTCCTCAAGCGATATCATCATCACCGGTATCGGGCGCGACAATCTAAAAAGGGAGACTCGTGAGATCCAGTCTTTATATGAAAATGGAAGCGGAGGCAAAAACGCGATCGTCGGCGGAGGAGGAGTGGATGAAAGCGGAACGAACATGCATGTCGAGTGGGGGGCTGTCATCAGCCAAAGTTCGATGACGGCTAACTCATCGCGTCTTCACCCGTCCTTGTGGAGTAGCGGAGAAATTATTCCCTTTGATACCAGCAATACTCCGCCCAATTGCGATTCTCCCAATTGTTGGTGGTGGCATGCCTATGATCCCAATTTGCCGCCGATGCCTGCTCTTAACTTCAATTATTATGAGAACCTTGCCCAGTCCGAGGGCGTAAGCCCCTGCGGCGGCAGTTACTACACCAACGGAAACCGTTCGGGAGGATGCAGCGATTTGAGCGGGAACACTTATTACGTGACCGGCAATTGGACTTCATTTGACGGCCCTGTCGTGGGCAATGTCATCGTTCTGGGAGATGTGACGACACCCAATGGAGCTCTGAGCGGCGAATCCATTAACGCGCCCATGCCGCAAAATGCATGGGCGCAATACTGCAATGATTGGAGTTTTTATCTAACGACTTATAACGACGCCTACGCTCAATCTCACTACCCAAGCAATTGCCCGGGTCTTAGCAGCAGTTATTTGTCATCGCCTTCCATCACCTATTCTATCAGTCCGGCGGTTCAAGGGCTTCTTTATGTGGGAGGCGATTTCACCGGGCCCAATGGGGGAGGAAATAGCGTTCTTGTGTTCGGGGTCTTGATGGTGGCCGGAAAGGTTCATCTCAATTCGAATTCCCATGTATCTGTTTATTACGACGCTAATGTTGGCAATAATCTTAAGGTGACCAAGACCAGTTACTCTCGCGTTTCATGGAAGGAAATTCAGCCTGTCTGGCCGAGCGGGTTGCCTTAAGGCCAGGCTTGCGGCTTGATGTCCTGCCAATCGGTTTGAACCAAGACGACATTTAAAGTCGGAACTTGAAGTTGGTCGTTGTAGAAGATGCCGCAAAAACTGCTCAGGCAATTCGGGTCTCCGGAAGGACAACTGGCGACGACGGACCCTCCCACCCACACCGCGCCGTTAAAATCCATGAAGTTTTTAATGATGAGGTTGCCGCCGACATAGGTAAATCCCCTCACCCCCACGGTGTTGACCCATCCGCAGGTCATCGTATTGGGTGGATGGCTTGGAAAACAAAATGAATTGGTACCAAAAGCCCAGGTGGTCGCGCTCTGGTGGTATCCAATATCGGCGGGATATTCTCCGCTGGCCGGGGTGTCATAGAGGGTTTCCGTAAATTTCTGATCTTGCTGCCAGGCGTTGGTGGGAACATGACCGGTATAATCGTAATCGCCGCCGCTATCAATCGTCAGATTTCCGCGCACGATGACGGTTCCTCTTAATCCGGTGTCTAACCCGGCCGCGGGTGCCGCTCCCTGTCCGGCAAAGGTGACGTCTCCATCCCAATACCAGACATAATCGGTATTGGGTTGGTATTGGGGCGAGAATGGATGATTCCAAGAATTTCCAAAATGGCATGAAGAACCGTAGCAAGCTCCCCCGGTGCCGGAGTAATGCGGCGAGCCGGATTGACACCTGCCGCGATTGTCCCAAGGCGCTCTTCCCGACATATTGGCGCCGGTCGTGGGATCGGTATAGCGAGTACTGTCTCGGCAGCCGTAGACGTTGAGCGTATTGGTCGCGGCGGCGGAAGAGCGGAGAGCGGCAAAATCAAGTATTGGCAATTCTGGAACCTTGTCATAATTCGCCCACCATTCGATGCCGTCGGTATTGGGCGGGAGAGGCCAGGTCGTGTCTCGCGGATTATTGGTCGTTCCGATGACGTCTCCTCTTGCGTATTTTTGCGGGAAATACCATTGGGCGGTGGTGTTGTCGAGATTGATATTGCTTTGGGAAATAATAGGGCCCCAGAAAATGCTGATGCCCTTATTGTAATTGACGTTTCCCTGAGTTAAAAGCGGGCTATAGACCGTTTCGTTTTGAAAAACCGCTTCGATTTCCCGAAGCTCATTATTGGAATTATCGCGTCCTTCCCCGAAAATGGTAATCCCGCCGTTGGCGGCCGATGTAATGAGAATTCGGTAAGTACCGCCCGGAATATCGCTATAGGTTTTGTCGAATTGGTATCCCGGAAATGCGACTCCGGCAGACATTTCCGCGAAAGTTCCAGTTGAGCTTTTTGCCTTCCAATAGCCGCGATTGACGGCCGCTTCGGCAAGGTTTAAGGCCGTGGTTGATTTTTGGTTTTTAACCGAGGTTCTTGCCTCCGATTGGACCCATTGGACCACCGCCGGAACAATCGCCAAGAGAAGGAGCATCAAAAGTAGAGTTCCAACCAATATCTGGCCCTGCTTGCGGGCCCAAAGATTTTTTTTCATGTTAATTCATGACCTCGACTTCCTCAGACGCCATGTGGAGGGCCTTAGTGCCCCCTTGATAAATTCCGGATTGAAAAGTGACCGACACGGAAATAATATTCATATCGTCGGATCTCGGAAAGGTGAAAGCGAGATAGATGAGGTCTTTGGATAACACCTTGGTCATATTGCCCGATTGCATCTCAAGAAGATTACCATTTTGGAAAAAACTCATTGTCGTTCCCTGGGAGGTGGTAAAACTGATCTGGGAGTAATAAGGCTGGCTTGAGGAGTAGCGGCTCAGCGTAATGGTCGAACTTTGAGCTTGCCTTAGATTTCGGGTAATCACGTAGAGAATACTCCGGCCTTCTTCTTGGAGTTGAACCTTCGCGTTAGACAACATAAAGTAGCGATTGGCCTCTATGGTGATCCCAGCCCCGACCGATATCAGGGTTCCGACAATAGCGACCGTGATCATCGCTTCAAGCAGACTAAATCCGTTTTTTTTCACCATGATAAGTTTTGTCCCGAGACTGTTTGGCCTTGCAGTATGGAAACGTTAGACAACGATTGGGTGACGACGCTGATAGTTCCCGAAGGTAAAATTTCCGGATAATATCCGTAGACATTGTAGGTTGGAGAGGTGCTCTGCCTGACTTGAAGGCTAAAGGTTCCATCTTCCTTGCTTGAAGTCGAGTAGTAAGAGATTCCGGTCAAGGACGCGGAGCTGAGATCGGGCGGGCTGGGATCACCATAGAGGCCAAT
>JAJYOT010000063.1 GCA_021796015.1 bacterium | reverse complement strand
AGACATTTTTAATTTCAAAATTCAAATCTAAGACCTTGGGCTGAAGTGCCTGCCGACGAGTAAAAGCCAAGAGCTGGCTGGTCAAGGAAGCCGCCCTCTGGGCCGCTTTCTTAATTTCCCCAAGGTCTTCTTTCCAATTCGGGTTTCCTTCGGGCCCCGCCATTAAAAAACTGACATTCCCTAGAATTGTGGTCAATAAATTATTGAAATCATGAGCCACGCCGCCAACCAGACGCCCTAGTATTTCCATTTTCTCCGCATGACGATACTGCTCCTCTAACTGTCGGGCCTTTTTTCTATTTTCAGCTTCTTCTATTTCTCTTTCGATCGCGGGAAGAAGGCGAGCCGCCCCTTCCTTAGTGATGCAATCCTTGGCCCCCGCTTCCATGACCTTGGAGACATTTTCCTCCGTCAATTTTTCGCAGAAGACGATACAAGGAATATCCAAATCACGGTTTTTGATTTCCTTAAGCCCGTCCATCAACCCAAATTGGGAATCGATGTTCTCGCCGATGACGACATCCCAGACGGAATCAGTTAAAGCCTTATTGAGCTCCGCGGCATTGTCTACCTGTTGTAAATGGAGGGGTCGGTTGGAGGCTTTGAGTTTTCCAAGAAGAATGGAATTATCCGCCGCGGCCTTGATAACCAATAAAATACGCCAAGGAGCATTTTGCATAGATATTCTATTGAAGCATTTTACCGGATTTCAGCGCCCGTTAAGCGTCGCTTAAGCAGAGCAAGATACAATTTTACCAGAAGTAAAGGAGGGGGCCATGAAAAACAATTGGAGAAAAGTTGCGTGGATTGCGGTCGTGGCGCTATCAGGGTGCGGAACAGTCGCCAATCAAGTTAAGAACGGAAAAATACCGGACACCATCAATCAAGAATCGGAAAGAGGAAAATATTTTGAATCCATCGGAATCGGCGCGGCCGACCCCGGTATTCCCACCGAAACGCAAAGAAAGGCCTTGTCTCGGGACGCCGCGATAGTCAAAGCCCAATACGAAATGTTGACGATGATTGAAGGCGTGAAACTCACCGGCGGCATTACGGTCAAAAAAGCGATGGAATCGGATTCCAACATCAAGACCGAGGTTAACGCCGTGATTAAAGGCGCCGAGGTCGTCAAAAGCGAATTCACCTCCGACAACGGTTGCGTGGTGACCTTAAGACTCCCGAAAGAGCGCTTAGCTGACTTGTTGGAGGCCAGGCTTTAATGGAAAACAAAAACGCCCTCTGGGCCGCCTTGACAATTATCTGGGGCGGGTGTGCGACCATGAAAAATCAGACGCACGCTCAAACGGTGATGGCTCAAGGAGAAGCTCGCCTAAACCCACAAGACAGGCCTTCCTGCCGCGCCAAGGCCTTAGCGAGGGCGGAAAAAGCGGCGATCGAAAAAGCGTTGGGGTTGCGGATATCCGAGGCCACGGAACTCAACGCTTCCGTCATCACCCACGAAGCCATCGACGCAGAATCTTCCGGGGTTATCAATCACTATGACATCCTAAAAGAAGGAGAAAATGGAGGCATCTATCAAGTCGCAATCAAAGCGGTAGTGTCTCCATTGCCGCCCAGCGAACAGCCGCAACTCTCTCTTTTTTCAAAAGCGCCCCCTAATTCTCAATCCTTGACGCTTATCGAAGGCGGAAAACTCAAAAGAAGCCCCTGGTCAAAATTAGCTCTCGCCAGGGTAGAAGCAGGTTTTAAAAGCCGGGGGTTTTCCTTCAACTTATCCCAAAATAAATCCGGCCGTTTCATCGTGCATGTTCGAGGGCTTTCATTTAAATTTCTTAATTCCCCCCTGCTTGGAAATCTTAAATCCTGCCGGACCAAAATTGATATTCAAATTAAAGACACCCTCAAACATCGCCTAGTTGTTGACCGTTGGGTTGAAGCCGCAGGAGTAGGTGGAAGCAAAAACCTCGCTTTTGAGCGGGCCTTGTCTCAGGCGAGTCAAAAAGCCGGAACTAAATCTGCCGAGGAGTTAGCTAAAAATCTCTGGGCTCAATTATAGGGAAAATCAGGGTTCGAATTTATATCCGTGTCCTAAAACATTGACAATATGTTGGGCGGCCTTGGCTCCCAGCTTTTTCCGCAGATGGGAAATGTGGACTTCGACGGTGCCTGGATCGTTGTAATTGGCGGGATCGTAACCCCAAACGGTTTCGAGAAGATAATTCACGCTTAAGACTCGCCCCGCTTTTTCCATCAAAACGCACAGAAGATCAAATTCCTTTCGCGTCAGTGAAAGAATCTTTCCAGAAACGGCAGCTGTTCGAGATTCCTGATTAAGTTCGATTCCAACGCGGCTTAAAATTTCTCCATTCCGTTGACCGACAGATTGAGTGCGCTTTAAAACCGCCTGGATGCGCGCTTTGAGAACCGGTAAAACAAAAGGCTTAGCCACATAATCATCTACTCCAACTTCAAAACCGGAAAGAACATCCTTGTCTGATTTGCGCTCGCCTGACATGATGATAATCGGAGTTGATTTAACCGACTCTTCTTTTCTAATGAGACGACAAACCGAATAACCATCAAGCCCCGGCATTTCAGCGTCGGCCAAAATGAGATCTGGATGGGATTCTCGCGCGAAAAGTAGCGCCTCGGAAGGATCATTGGTCGTAAGGACGACATACCCCTCAGCTTTAAGATATCTTTTGAGAACATTAAGAACCGCCTCATCGTCATCCACAATCAAAATCTTAGCCATTAATCCTCCAAATCAAAATATTCTCAAGATAAGATATCACCTTTTGGGCATTTCTGAAAATGCCATAATCAAAACGTGATCAATGATTTGAAGTCGTTAAGCGATTCTTCTTTTGTCGAAGTTCCGTTTGAGGTTCAAAAGCCTCAAGATCATATCCGCCTCGATCTTTTCCTCGCCTTACGTCTCAAGAATTACTCGCGCGCGCGCGTCCAAGAAATCATTCGAGAAGGCCGCGTTTTTATTCAAGGGCGATTGGCTAAAGCCTCTCTTCGGCTTCGCCAGGGAAACACGGTCCTGATCCGCTACCCTAAAATAATAGAGCCGGAATGTCTTTTTAATACCCTTCCCGTTATCTATGAGGATAAGGATTTAATCGCCGTCAATAAACCCGCCGGGCTCTTAAGCCATCCCAGCGATAAATCAATTAAAAATACGGTCACGGAAATTTTAAAACAGCAATTTCCCGATCTCAAACTCCGCCCCGCGCACCGGCTTGATCGGGAAACCAGCGGCGTTTTTCTTTTGGCGAAATCAAGCGAAATGGCCCGCTCTCTTGGCGAAATTTTTTCCAATCATAAGTTACAAAAAGAGTATCACGCTATCGTCCTGAGACAATTTCCTTGGAAAACAAAAACCGTCGAGATTTCGATTGGCCGGGAAAATGCCGAAATTTATTCTCGTCAAGCAACCGGAAAAGGCGCTTGGGCCAAAACAGAATTTAAACGCTTGGCTTCTGGAACGCGTTTTTCCCTGGTGGCCGCGCGCCCTCAAACCGGACGTTTGCACCAAATCCGCGTTCATCTGGCTTATCTGGGATATCCCGTCGCGGGAGACAAGCTCTACATCAACGGCGGCAAGGCTTATTTAAAAGCCGTCGAAAAAACTATTACGGATTCGGACTTAAAAGAGCTCGGCGCGCCGAGACAAATGCTTCACGCTTTTAAATTATCCCTCAATCATCCGCGCACGGGGCGTCCGCTCGAAATCCGCGCCGATTGGCCGGAGGATTTCAAGGAAACTCTCAATTCCGCCCAAATCCCAGTTTAAGGATTGGGGTCGGTTTATTCGCAGCCGCCTTGTCCGCGGCAGCACCGGGCTTTCCCGCAGGATGGTTCAAAATCGCCCACCGAGGATTTACCTTTCGCGGAAACGCCGGGAATTCGCCCGGAAAGCTGGATCACTTTTCCCAACGCCTCGTCATAGACATAGGTTCCGGCTCGGGAAGAAGAACTGCCAGTTTTCGCGGTTTTCTTGGTTTTGGTTTTCATATCATCGATCCTTCCAAACATTGGCGGGTTGAACCTCGCGTAAAATCTCGGGAACTTTAATTTGACCTTTCAAGCGCGATGAGAAAGCCTTGGACCGCCCCCGGCCAGTCCCCGCGGATTTATACCAACAGAGAGGCCGAACCCCCACCTGATCGTCATGCGACCGCGCGCACGCCCCCACGGACGGATCTTGATCGTCCATATCTTGGGTATAGGGAACGGGGCATAAAGCGCCTTGGAAATAGGTATCGAGCCGGCATTGCGAATCGGGATGAGCTTCGCTCGTTTCTGAAACGACCCGGTTGGACGGAGTGTCTAAACGTGAGGGAGAAAACGAGCGTCCATCCCAACCATCTAAAATCTTAGCGATGGACAAAGACGCCATGATCTCGCGTTCACAGACGGCTTCGTCTTGAGCGTTGGAAAAAGACTTTGAGCAGGCTTTGCGCGCAAGAGGATTCAAGCCGCCGGTACGAGTGAAAGATTCGGAGGCGGAACTTGAAAAGACTCTGCGCAGGCATTTAAGCGTCGCGAAATAATCCGCCTCGCCTTCGACCGATTTCCAAGCGGTATGCCTCATTTTGGGCGCTCCGCCCAAATGGTGCCCGATTTCGTGGCACGCCACCAGCGCATAACCGTCTTGCGTCATGCCTTTATCGCGAGCCATTTCTCCATACATATGGATGATATAAAGCCTCCCAATTCGATAGGGCCACGCATTATCGATGGGCGAAAACCAATCGCGAAGAATAACCAGTTTCCCTCCCTTGGCCGCGATGATCGGCCCATAAATGGATTGAATTTGGTCCAAGACCGCGTTATACTGGGCATGCGTCAAACCTTGATGCCCAAACACCCAGAACCCGCCCGATTTGGAAGTTTCGCCGTTTTGATTTTTCTCAAGCGACAAAGCGCTAGATTGGTTTTCTTCAAAACGAACGCTTTCAATAGGGGAATTCTTCGTTGAAAAAAATCCATCCGAGGCCCAGGCGGAAATATCCGCCGATTGCAGCAATAAAAATCCGACGACGATAAACTTAATTCGCGGGATTTTTATCTTCATTTGATTGATTTGGAACGCCGGGCGGCAAGCCATTCCCACGCCGAACCCCAAAACAAGCTTTTTCCTTCCGCGTTTGCCGGTAAAATTTTAAGCCACACAAGAAGACCCCAAACGACGGACCCCAAAACGGCGATTAAAAAAATCCAGGGGGCGAGCGTCATTCCCGACTTGGAAGCCAGAAACCCCAGGTTATTCGTCATATGAGCTAGAGAAGAGCCGGCCCATCCGGCTTTCCGATAAGCGAATATAAACAGCAAGGAACTAGCGAGTCGAATCATGAAATACACGGGATCAGCCGTCTCATGAAGAGCCGTGAAAATAACGCTCCCAGCAATCGTTGCGATAACCAAGGCCTTGCGGGGGTTGATTTTTCCTCCCCTGACCATGGCCCAACGCAAACCGTCGAACATCCCCACCCTAAACCCAAGCTCCTCGATGATCGGTCCAAAAAATCCCATCCAGAAGGCAGAGCCAACGGAAATCTGGGGAATCTGATAATTGCTGTGCGGAACATATCCCATATGGAGAGAAAGAAAGGTCGTCACGCCCCACCATGAGAGCATCAAACAACCGACGCCCACGGAAAATAGAATTTGCTTTAATCCAAAAGACGCGGCGGAGGGCGGTTCTGTCGGCGGCGCGGCGTTTTTAATAAGCTCCCTTTTCTGGTTAAGCGGCGCATAAAGCTGTTGGGAGCCGTTTCCCCGCGGCAAGGACAAAACCAGGGAGCTGATTTCTCCTTCGTTTTTTCCAGCGGGAGAAATCGATTCCGCCGGTTTTCCCCATGCCTTTAAAACCGATTTTACTTGCCGCGCGATTTTTCGCGAGCGTTCTTTTAATCGTTGATTGGAATTCGCGAAGAGAACTGGCGCCGAAGAAGTTGTTCGGCCCAAATTCCAGATTTTGCGATTGAGCGGAGCGTTGGCGGTTGATTGGACGCCTCTTTCCAGAGAAACCTTTTTGACGCGGGGTAATGCGTTCGACTTCCGCATTTTTAGAACCGAATCTTCTTTTAAAGATTCTTTCTCAATGAGAGGCTCTTCTAAATTCGCCCCTCCGAGACCTTCGCCAAGAGAAGGCTCGACAATATTTTGATGAATGATTCCCGGCACCGATTCGGCGGATCCCGGTCTTTCCGCGAAATCAAAGGCGAAAGCGGAAGACGAGATTTGAGCGAGGACAAGCGCTAGAGACAACCCTATTTTGGGCCGTCGAACAAATACAAATGAGTTAAACATAAAAATTTCCCTAAGGAACAATATATCCCTTCACAGTCAATTCTACATCCAACGCCCCATTGGGAAATAGAGCCAAAAGGCCTAGATTGTTTCCGGCAAAGGACCTACTGAATTTCCGCCGCACGGAAAGACACAATGGATTCCCTGAATTGTTTTACTGTCGGCCGATGAGCTCTTGATGGCGGAAACAACCGATGACATGGTCGTTGACCATGCCTGTTGCCTGCATGTGGG
>JAJYOT010000026.1 GCA_021796015.1 bacterium | reverse complement strand
TTGGAGTAAGCTTAAAATAATTACAAAAACCGCAAAAAAAGGGCCAAAACGTTTTAATTGATGGTCGATCAATATTTCATCTGGATTAACAACAGCGTCCTCGGGCCCTTCAGCGTCAATGAGCTTGTTGACATCAATAGCTTTGGGCCCAAGACCTTGGTTTGCCCTGAAAGCTATTCGGGAACTATTTCAGGACATTGGCGCCCCGCAGAACAAAATAATGGTATTTTTGAGGCGCTTGAAAAAAATTCTGATTCAAATCAAACAGAAGGGCTACCCGGCATTGTATCCCGCGATGAAGGAATTTCAGATTTTGGCAAAGAAGTCAGGGAACTAGAAGGATCTTTTGAGAGATCTAACAAGGCAAAAAGTTCTCTAAAAATCATTAAACGAAACCGCTCTCTGGCTGAATCTCTACTCATACGCTTACGTCGCTATGAGAACAATCTACAAAGCGTTCCCGGTCAACCCGAAAGGCCTCTTCGTCTAATTCAAGCGGCTGCGGCCGCCCGCATGGACGCGTGGATTCAAATTGAAGCCCTCGGACAATTCATCGATCATCTACGCAATCTTGAATCTGAAATTCATGCCCGCAAAAAAGCTCAAGCGGAAAAACGCATCGGTCCGAGACCAACGACAGATACCCAAGCCGCCACCGTGGAGCCAACGCAATACACATTCTTAGGACGCTTAGCGGCCCTCACAGGGAAGTGGGCTTTGATTGCCATCAGCGCGTTTTTCAGTCTCCGATATCTTTTATGGCGCAGTTTTTACACTCTCAATTACGCAGGCAACCTGCCGCTCCTTATCAGCATTCTTCTGCTCGCCGCTGAAATCTTTGGCTTTGTCTCGGTCTTATTGTTTTTTATTCAAACGCTGGCCCCTGAAATTGTAAAGCCGGTCCCACTAGAAGGAGACTTCCCAAATGTAGATGTATTCATCACCATCTATAATGAGCCCTTGGAAATCTTGGAGCAAACTCTTATCGCGTGTAAAGCGCTGGATTATCCGACCGCTAAATTGCGCGTATACGTGCTTGACGACGCTCCTCGCGAAGAAGTAGAGAAATTGGTCACAAATTTTGGCTTCAACCACCTCCGTCGCGAAAATCGAAAACATGCTAAGGCTGGAAACCTCAACGCGGGATTAGAGCGCACAAACGGAGAATTCATCATGCTCTTAGATGTTGACCACATTCCTGTGAGGAACTATCTGCTTGAGACCCTGGGCTTTTTCAAGAATCCCCAAGTCGCATTCGTCCAAACCCCGCACCACTTTTACAACCCTGACTGCTATCAAAAAAATCTGTCCATGGAAAGACACCTCGTCAACGAACAAGATCTTTTTTTTCAGATCATTGAGCCGGGTAAAAACGGGGCCAACGCCGTAATATTTGCAGGAAGCTCCGCGGTCTTTCGACGCAAGGCACTAGAGGAAGTTGGAGGCTTTAAGACCGACTGCGCTATTGAAGATATGCACACCGGCATGGAGCTTCAAGCTCGCGGTTGGCGAGGCATCTATTATAACCGCATCTTATCCGCCGCGCTTTCTCCCGAGAATTTTTCAGGTTATCTGACCCAACGCAAGCGCTGGACCAAGGGCGGCGTGCAGCTTTTTTTCCTCGACAACCCTCTTTGGAAAAAAGGCCTCTCATTCCAACAACGTTTATATTATTTCTCTTCATTAATTTATTTCTTCAGCAGCTGGTCCCGACTCATTTATCTGCTGACTCCGCTGTCTTTTTTGCTATTGAGCTACAACCCCATCGTCACGTCAATTCCCATGTTGCTATGGTATTTCATCCCAAACTATCTAGCCTCACACCTGGTTTTTTCCCTCTTTACGCGCGAATACCGCAATCCCTTTTGGTCCGATGTCTACGAGTCTGCGTCTTGTTTCTCTCTATCTTGGACGGTATTCGAGACGCTTTTTCGCCCAGATTTCTTAATCTTTAACGTCACCCCCAAGGGTTTAAAGACAGACAAAGAGAATTTCAAATGGCGTTTGGTCTTGCCCCATATCATTCTAAGCGTCCTCTTCATTCTAGGGATCATTAGAGCCACCGAACATTTTCTTAGCGGCCATACACGCTTTAACGCTTTCGGACTAGCTTGTGTCTGGGCGCTTTTCAATCTCATTTTACTCCTCAGTTCCATTGCAGTCGCTAACGAACGCCGACATAATCGTCGCGCTATTCGCATCAAACGTTCTCTGCCAGCAACTTTATATATTGGAAACAAAGAGTTCATTGCTCGAACTACAGATATCAGTCTCAATGGCGCGCTAATCGAAATCAAAGAGCGCACGGATTTCCCACGCTACGGACTAATTCACATCATCGGCAATGGAGATACCTTTTTGGCTGAATGCGAAATCCGGCGCAACCGATGGGAAGACAAAATAAAAATAGCCCGCGTAGGAGTCTTTTTTCATAAGATATCGGACGTGCAATTTCACCAACTAACACGCTTGCTGTTCTCCTCCCCCGATAGTTGGACTAAGGTAGAACGCCCCCTTCGCGATTCCGCGCGTTCCTTCAAAGATATTATGACGGCCAGTATGCAAGCCGTCCCCAAAAAATTAGTCCACTCAATGTCGCGCGCAAATGAACAAATAGCCTTCTTGATTTTTAAAGGAACTCGGCTCCGAGTTCACTTAGATGAGCTAAACGATAATCAAGCCATTGTCCGTTGGCCTCATGGTTTCACCCCTCCAGAGGGGCATCTACTCCTATGGATTCCTTTTAAAAACGGCAAGGAGCGGCTTTTCTCGGTACGTCTGGAACAATTCCTCGGTGGGGCGGGAGGAGAATGGAGTTTTTCTCTATCTTTGACGCAACCTAAGGACCCGCCCACAGCTCTCACAACCGTCGTAAAGAATATTCTGCAAAATACGTCAAAAGAAAATATCGGAGTTAAACAATGATTGGATGGTTATGGGCAGCCTATTTTACAATCAAGCTATGGCTTGACTTCAAGGGGGTCATCGCTATCTCTTTCTGGCCCAACCTCGCTCTTCTAGTCCTAGCCATGCCCTACGCTCCGGTTAGCGATCAAGGGAAAATCAAAAAATCCATAGTTGTGCGTCAATGTCTCGCTGTACCATTGGGAATCGCCCTGTTATGGTACGATTCTTATCTACCTCCATTTATCTATTCAATGAAATTCTTACTCGCGAACAAAAATTTAATCTTCAATGGTTTCTCCGGACAATTTCTAACAAAATGGTTTGCCACGCAAGAGACGAACTTTTTGGCGTTCGCGATTCTCATTCTCGTTTTTATTTTCATGGCAAAAAAAAAGATTCACCCAACTCCTATTGTTTTTCTAACGCTTATGTTAGTCTTTGTTGAATCTCTCCGCCTAGGAAACAACGGAATCTCTATCGATCTGGAGCATTTTTACGCCCAACAAGCTCAAAAGCAAATTCCCTTCCCAGTCAAAACCGATCAAAAACCGCCTTTTGATATTATTTTTATCCATATCTGTTCACTGGCTTGGGATGACTTAAACGTAATTCATGACACGAACCCGTTGTTTTTAGACAACGCGAACATTTTATTCACCGACTTTAATTCGGCGACCTCTTATAGCACGCCCGCGGCTCTCAGGCTTTCCCGCGCCCCCTGCGGTCAAGTTTCTCACAACGCGCTCTATCACACTTGGCCCTCTCAATGCGATTTATGGACACAACTACGTCGTGCAGGGTATAGAACCTATGCGCAGCTTGATACCGATCCCGCTTACTATGGAATGGCCGCCGAACTTAAAAAATTCGCCGATCTCAATTGGCCCGGTAAAATTAACGGTCTACCCATCCAAATGCTCAGCTTTGACAATCAACCGGTCTACGCAAACAAACCGGTGCTTGATCGCTGGCTTGCCAAACGACAAAAAAATGCCGAAGCCCGCGCCGCGCTGTTTTACAACACCATCACGCTTCATACGGGTGGACATAAAGACATTCCCGACTGGTGGAAAGAATCACTGGTTGATGAATACATCCAAGCCTTCTCCTCACTCAAACAAGACCTCATCTCTTTTGAGGGCGACCTCGCCGGCGACGGACGGAACTCAGTTGTAGTCATTGTTTCCGAGCATGGCGCAGCATTACGTGGAAGCGTCATTCAAGCCGCTCAGCTCCGTGATATTCCCCTTCCGCGCATCACTGAAGTGCCCGTCGCGATACGTTTTATCGGTCCTCTGTTCAAGAATGCGCCCAAAAAAATAATCGTTTCGGCTCCGTCAAGCTATCTCGCTCTAGCCAAACTCCTCTCAGATATTATTTCTAATCCGCAGATGGTCTCACAGCCTGGAGCTTTGGCAACCGAGGTCCAAACCTTACCCACAACAGAATACTTATCTGAAACTCAAAATTGGAAAGTTTTCAAGGATAAAGGCCGATACTACCTCCTAAACAAAGACGGAAAATGGCGCCCATTAGATCATGCCGATGTTCCAGCCAAAGGGGAAATCCCATGAAACGTACGGCGTTAATTCTGCCTCTACTTTTTTTTGCCTCCGGGGCTCGCGCCTGGCAACCCTTAGGCTATCCCACAACTAACTGGGATGAGTTCTCAACTGACTTCAATAAGGTTCAAGGAAACATGTCCATGGGTTGGCTTCAACAAGGCGTTGACTGGTTTAAGCTTCCAGGAGATATTGTGTTTGATACTTTTGGCGGTTATTATTGGATGGCTCGTTCGGATAATCAAACTTATTTCAATCAGAATGGGCCTTATCTCGGAGCCATGTTTTCCCGTGGAGCTTTTAGTCTTGGAGCTCAATATTACTGGGAAACATTCCCAGCCCTAGGCCAATACGTTCGGGATCCACAACTATTTGGCACTTGGTATAAAATCCTGGATTTAGGATTACCTAACGCCCTTTCCGGGAAAGCCCTTGGAGCGCCGTTTTCCACATGGGGACGCGTCCAATATGACGCCAATGCCATAGAGGGCCTAGGAACCATGGGTTGGTTTCAGCAGGGCATAGACTGGTTCAAGCTTCCGGGCAATGTTATTTTCGACACTTACGGTATTTTTCGTTGGTTTGAGCGCAGTCGAAACGACACCTATTACAATGAACTAGGCCCCGCATTAGGAGTGGAGCTAAGCCGAGGGCCCGTGAATCTTTACATAGAATATGACTGGGAACGTTATCCCAATATTTCAGAATATGTTGATGGACCGCAAATCTATCTGTCTGTCTATTTCGGTCGAGATTTAACCAAAATATTTTAAGAATACCTCTCTTTATCGAATTAAAGACCCCGGGCCTAGGCCCTTTGCCGGAAAAGGCCTAGGCCTTTAGGCCCAGGCGAATCTTCACCGTCCGCATTATCCTAATATCATGCAAACAAAAACTTCTCTTCCCTATAAAATTTGGGCGTTTTTTATCGTCGCGCTTTTGGCCGCGCCCCGCGTTTGGGCCCTACAGGAAGCCTCTCAAACCCGCGAAGCCCTAGGTGAAATCGCGCCGGTAGCCATCCCGTTCGCAATCCCGCAAAATTCATTGAATATTCCGGACTCGCCCATTGGCGATACCGATCTCTTGGAAGAACCATTTTCCCCCGCCGAAAAGGAACTGTCCAGAACCTTGCCTGTCGTTCAAACAAAGCAAAAAGCCTTCAGGGCGGAGACAACTCGAACGCTCCAAGAAGCGCAGAATGAAAAAACTCCGCTGAACCCAAGCCTTTCCGTTCAGGCCAAACAAAACTTTAAAAAGTCCGAGAAAAAAGTCGCAAAGACCCTCGCGCCATTTGCCCATTCTTTAAAAGAATCCAACGCCTTGGGGGCTCTCTCGCATCTAATGGACGGCGCCAAAACCTTTCCGGTCGCGGATATCGGCGAAGGCGAAAGATTTGCCCGTGAGATTGAAGAAGCGCCGAAGGAAATCAATAAACAAGGGGTCGCCGCATCGATTACCATTTTCGGCAGCGCGCGTCTCCTGCCTCGACAAAAAGCTCTCGCCGAACACAAAAAAACTTTGGCTTTGGCGCGCCTAAACCCTGACGATAAAAACGTTCAAGAAGCGCTAAAATTGGCCCGGCAAAACTTACAAATGTCTAAATACTACGAGGAAGCCTATCGGTTCGGCCAAATCGTCGCCAGGGAAAGCGGCGGAAAAATAGCGGTTGCCACCGGAGGCGGCCCCGGCATCATGGAGGCGGCCAATCGCGGGGCCTATGAGGCGGGCGGAACCTCCATCGGCCACACCATACGCCTTCCCCATGAAGAAGCGTCTAACCCCTACATCACCCAAGGACTTAATTTTCTCTATGACGATTTTGCCCCAAGGAAAATGAATCTCCGGCGCGGCGCGGTGGCCCTCGCGTTTTTCCCCGGCGGTTTTGGAACGATGGATGAGCTTTTCGAGACCTTGACCTTGATTCAAACCGGGAAAATCCCGCGCGTCCCCATCGTCTTAGTGGGGAAAAAATATTGGAAACAGATTCTCAATTTCGAGAATTTTTCAAAAATGGGCGTCATCTCGCCCCGAGATCTTTCTCTTTTCAAAATTGTTGACACGGCCGATGAGGCCTGGGCCGCTTTGACCGCGCCCGCGCCGCTGACACCTTCCCCGGAACGCGGCGTGGACTCTCGGCCTTAGGCCTTGACCGCGGAAGAAAATTCCGCTCGCTGAAATTTTCCGCAAAACCTCTCTTCGGAAAACGGCGCGCCCCTCCATGGATGTGCTAAAATTCAAGACTAGATGAACACCCGAATTTACCTGGAGATGATTGAAGAGTCCTCTCGGTTTATCCGCAAACAAGTCAACCTTAAGCCGCACATGGGAATCATCTTGGGCAGCGGGCTTTCCAAAGCGATGCCGGAATTATCCCAAAGGCGCGAAATTCCCTATCAAGATATTCCAGGCTTTCCCAAAACCCATGTCGCCGGACACCTGGGGAAATTGGTGTTTGGAGAATATCGCGGACAGGCGCTTGTTCTCATGCAGGGACGCCTTCATTATTATGAGGGGCACGATTTATCCGAGGTAACCTTCCCCCTTCGGGTTCTCAAAACCTTGGGCGTCCATTCTCTTCTCATCACCGCCGCCGTGGGGGCTCTCCATACAAAATTAAAACCCGGGCAGATTGTCGTCATTAAAGACCATCTCAATCTCATGGGACAAAATCCCCTCCGCGGCCTTATTAGTCCGGAATTTGGAACGATGTTCCCCGATTTAAGTCATGCCTACGATCCTCAAATGACCAAGACCGCTTTGTCTGTCTGCCGCAAGCTTAAGATCCGCGCGCACATGGGGGTTTATGTCGCGGTCTCAGGCCCTTCCTATGAAACTCCCGCTGAAATTCGCGCGTTTAGGAAACTGGGCGGAGACGTCGTGGGAATGTCGGTGGTTCCGGAAGTGATCGCCTCCGCTCAAATAGGAATAAAAACCGCGGCCCTAACCTGGGTTTCGAACATGGGGAGCGGCCTTAAGGGCGCTCTTCTCAGCCACGAAGAAGTTTTGTCTCTAGGCGAAAAAGTTTCCAGTTCCATCGGTAAAGTCCTGGGAGATTTGATTGCGGTTCATTGACCTCATCGAAAAAAAGAAATTAGGACAAGCCCACGCCCCCGAGGAACTTCGTTTTATCGCCGAAGCCGCCGCCAACGGTTCCGTTCCCGACTACCAGCTCACCGCCTGGCTGATGGCGGTGCGCTGGCAAAAAATGAAGGAAGATGAAATCGCGGAACTAACCCGCAACATGGCTTCTTCCGGAGAAACTCTCAATTTAAAAAGTCTTAAGCGCCCCAAAATCGATAAACATTCGACCGGCGGAGTAGGAGACGGGGTTTCTCTCGTTTTAGCCCCGCTTTTAGCCGAAGCGGGCCTGCTTATTCCGATGATGTCGGGAAGAGGTCTTGGTCACACCGGCGGGACCCTGGATAAGCTCGAATCCATTCCCGGCTTTCGCGTCCGGTTTTCAAAACGGGAAATTGAATCTCAAATCAGAAAAATTGGAGTTTGCCTTTTCGGCCAAAATCAAGATATCGCTCCCGCCGATCGAAAACTTTATCAACTCCGGGACGCGACCTCCACGGTTGATTCTTTGCCGCTTATTGTCTCAAGCATTCTCTCTAAAAAAATGGCGGAAGATTTGGACGGTCTGGTCTTGGATATCAAAGTGGGAAGTGGAGCCATTTTTAGAACCGCCCAAGAGGCCGAAGACTTGGCTGAGGCCCTCATTCGAACCAGTCGCCGCCTTAAACTCAAAGCGGTCGCCGTCTTGACCGCGATGGAAGAGCCCTTGGGATGCGCGGTAGGAAATGCGCTTGAGGTTAAACAAGCCGTCCAAGTTCTCAACGGCGATTTCTCGGCCCGGGATTTTGTCGAATGCACGCTCGCTTTGGGCGGCTGGGCTCTTAAAATCGCGCGCCTGTCCAGAAACGCCGATGAGGGCCGAGAAATTTTGGAAAAACTTCTTAAAAACGGAAAAGCTCTTAAGCGCATGGAAGAAATCGTTCGCCACCAAGGCGGAGACGCGCGCGTCTTAAAGAACCCTTCCCTTCTTCCCATCTCCAAAAAAATGTTTACTTTTAAAACCGCGAAATCAGGCGTTATTTCCCACATAGACGCCCGGAAAACAGGCGAAGCGGCTATTTTATTGGGCGCGGGACGAAACCAGGCGGAAGACGCCGTTGACCCCGGCGCGGGAATCGTCTTTTTTAAAAAAGCCGGGAGCCCCGTCAAAATTGGAGAAGCCGTCGCCGCCTTCTACGCTGAAGATGAGCAAAAAATCAAAAGAGCGCTGACTCGCTTTCAGGAAGGTTTTTTCATTTCTTCTAAGACAGTGAAAGAAAAGCCGATCGTCATCAAAATATTAGGAGTTTAAAAATGCCCGCGAAAGTCAACGTCTCCGATCACCCGCTCGTTCAAGACAAACTCTCGACCTTGAGAGATAAAAGAACTCGTCCCGAGGATTTTCGCCGCATCCTGGGCGAAATTTCAGCCTTAATGGCCTACGATATTTTTAAAGGCTTAAGAACCAGAAGGTCCTTGGTCCAAACGCCGCTTAAAAGCGCCCCGGCGGAATTTATCGATCAAGAAATCGCCCTCATCGCCATTTTGCGCGCCGGACTCGGGATGGTGGACGGCGTCAGCCAAATCGTTCCCAACGCTCAAATCGGGCATATCGGGCTTTACCGAAACGAGGAATCCTTAAACCCCGTACGTTATTACGTTCGGCTCCCTAAACAAATCTCAGAATCCTTCGTTTTACTTTGCGACCCGATGCTGGCGACCGGCGGTTCGGCAACAGAGGCCATTCAAATTCTTAAGACCGACGGAGCGCGGCAAATTTTCCTTTTGACTCTTTTATCTTGCAAGGCGGGAATTAAGCGCGTTCAAGAGGCCCATCCAGATGTGCCCATTTACACCGCCGTCATCGATCCCATCCTCAACAAGTCCGGTTACATTGTTCCAGGCTTAGGAGACGCGGGAGACCGAATTTTCGGAACCTAAATAACGGGAAAGTATTGATTTAAGAAGCGGAGGAAGCCAAGCGGCGTAGTTCGTCTTCTTTGAGAATCTTAATATTTTTTTCCGCGCGCTTGATAAGACCTTTGAGCTCAAGTTCATGGAGGGTCCGCACCGAGGTTTCAAGAGTCAGCCCCGCGAGTTCCGCTAAATCTTTTCTCTTGATGTTAATGAGAAGCGGATAGGATTTCCCTTGCGGCCGCGCGGTTCTTAGAAGGGTATCGGCAATGCGGGATTTAGCGGATTTAAAGGCGATATCGCGGGCTTTGTTTTCTCCGCGCCGAACATCCCGAGATAATTCTCTTAAAAGAGCGCGCGCGCCGTCTGGAAACCTGGCCAAGAAATCAAAGAAGCTTTTCGCGTCTATCATGGAAATGACGCTCAATTCCAAGGCTTCGGCGGTGCCGGTATAAGGGCCATCGTCGGCCAACAAAGTGATATGCCCCAGCAAATCTCCAGCGAGCTCAATGCGGGCGATAAGCTGTTGTCCGCTTCGAGTGGATTTATAAACCTTGGCGCTTCCCTTGCAAACGACGTAGAGACCGGGCGCGGGGGTTCCTTCGTGAAAAACGACTTCGCCGGATTTAAACGGGGAAGCGACCCGCATTTCTCGCCAGGCTTTTTTGGCCTCGGCGTCCCCCAAGAAATTATAAAAGCAGGTTTTCTTGTGTTGACACCAATCGCAATTGGGCGCTTCGCTCTTTAAAAATGCCATCCTAACTTGAATATACTATTTTTTGCCCCTCTTCGGACGAAATAGTATAATAACCCATCTTGGTGGCTGTAGCTCAGTTGGTTAGAGCGCCTGGCTGTGAACCAGGAGGTCGGGGGTTCAAGTCCCCTCAGCCACCCCAGTTTTTTCTCGCCTTTTAGCAGCGCCAAGCGGCGTTGAGGACACGGGACACCGACTCGCGGTCGGAGTTCGGAGTATCGGCGCGGCGTTTGAGATCCACGCAACCGAAAAGTCGCGGATAGGATTCGGCCTCAAGGCCGTGGGCTAGAATATAGTCCTGATCATCCGGGTTGATAAAGGAAATAATTTTTCGCGGCGCGTAGAAAGAGGCCAGCGTCTCAAGCATCTTGCGAGAGGACTCTTCTTCCACGCGTCCGACAATCTCAAGCTCGATTCGCCCTTGGAGGCGCATATCTAAAATAGAAGCGAAAGCGGCTTCCGCCCCTAGAATTTTTTCATCCAAAAACCGATGAAGCCCCAAATCAATCCACTTAAAATAGGCGTTTTGCCCCTTGATATATCCCAATCTCCACAAAGCCTCAAAAGCCCGCGCATTATGAAAGAGCGCCTCTTGGGAAATTTTTTCTTGCGATGCCGTTTCTTCATAATTTTTAGGGACGGCATTGTCCCGACCTAAAATTATTGAGGAACGGGACGAAGAATCCGCCTTGACATGGGACAAAAAACCGCCTTTCTCCCGGTCCCACAATTCTTGAAGCATGGACTTAGCCAATACATCGGCGAAATCCCGATAAGATTTATTCCCACTTTGGAGATAGGCGTCGGTAAAAGCGAGAATGGAAGCCGCGCAATCATCCAAGTATCCGTATTCCAAATCTTTCGAGACGGAAGGGAAACGGCGAATTAAACCCAAGAGCGGATCATAGAGTTTTCCTTGAATAAACTCAAGCGCGTTCTTGACCTTGTCCTTTAGCTTTTGGTTTTGAAGATAGGGATAAGCCGCTAAAAAAGACCGAACTGCCGCGGCATTTTGCGAGGCGAACGCCGCGCCTCTTTTAGGATCGACCAAGGCCCCTAACTTGTCATCATAAAAACCACTCAAGAACTCAACAAGCTTTTGTCCCGACTCAAGAAATTGTTCCGTTCGCAAAACCGAAAAGGCGTCCCAAAAAAGCCGGGCCGTCTCGGCCGCTTGAAAGAGGTTATCTTCGCCTTCTATGGAATCAGAAAACGCGGAGAATTTCTGTTCTAAGAACTCCGCAAGACCCGGGTCTTTGTTTTCAGCGAAAGCATAAAGAAGAAAATAAAGAGAGTTTAGATCAAAACCTTCTTGGTCAGCCAAATGAGATTTCAGCTCTTTCAAAACCCGCGGAAAAATATCAGGGTCAAAGCCTAAAACCGGTTTTGAAGTTCCCGCCGCGCCCCCCCAACCAGCTTCCATTAGAGTTTAACGGCGTCCTCCGACATCTCAAACATTTTTTCAATCGGCTTTTTGGCCCTTTCGGTGATTTCCTTGGGCACTTCAACAAAGCTTGCGGGTTGTGGGTTTTCAAGAGCCCGCAGAATTGACTTTAAATCCGTCGCCCGCATGTGCGGGCAAAGGCGACACATGGGGACAAAAACTTTATCTGGAAATTCCGTTCTTGCCAAATCTCCAAGTCCGCATTCGGTAATGAGCATGTAATACGGAGCCTTGGTTTTCTCGACATAGCGCATCATGTCTCCAGTTCCGCCAACCAAATCAACCAGAGAAACCAGTCCCGGGCTGCATTCTGAATGAGCAAGAATCTTGACCCCGGGATAAATCTTCCGGTAATAGTCGATAGAAGCATCGTCAAAATTTTCATGCACAATACAACGGCCTTTCCAAAGAATGAGATCTACGCCAATTTTTTTATTCAGGGCTTTCGCTAAATTTTTTCCCATCAGCTCATCCGGCAAAAAAATGATTTTTTTATGCGCCTCAAATAATTTAGAGAGAATTTTTGGCGCATTGGCGCTGGTCACAATCACGTCCGATTCGGCCTTGACCTCGGCCGAAGTGTTGATGTAAGTCGCAACGGGGGCTCCGGGGTGTTCCGCGCGCAGTTTGCGAACGTCTTCTCCGCTAATACTTTCAGACAAAGAGCAACCCGCCTGGGGAGCCGGCAACAACACCTCTTTTTCCGGGTTTAAAATTTTGGCGGTCTCGGCCATAAAACGCACGCCGCAGAAAACAATGCGCTCAGCCGCGCTTTTTTGACAGAGGCGGGCCAGTTTATAAGAATCTCCAATAAAGTCGGCCACCCCGTGAAGAATTTCAGCCCGCTGATAGACATGAGCCGGAATCACGGCGCGCTTTTCCTTTTTAAGGATATTGATTTTCCAGGTCAAAACAGCGCAACGCCGCAAATCTTCCTCGGAATAGCCCAAATCGCCGAGCCCTTTTCCAAACAGGCGATCGACTTCAAACGCAAGCTCTTTCTCCGTCGGTTCTGGCAATTTTAAAAAAGTTTTAGTCTCTTCCTTCATATCCATAATGTCGGGACAATGCCGTCTCTAAGATTATGAGGAAAAGGCATAGAACCCATTTTTCATTTCCGGAAAATTGGTAAAAATTCCGTCCACTCCTATTTTCTCAAGCCGCCTGGCTTCCTGAATTTTATTAACCGTATACACTAAAACCTTAAACCCCTTCGCATGGGCCGCCGAGATAATTCGGGCATTAACTTGCCGCCCGCTCAAATTCAGGCTCTCCGCTTTTAACTCCGCCATTTCCTTAAACGCTCGCGCAATTGAGGTTCTCCCCAAAAGATAACCGATACGCGCTTTTTCGTCTAAAGCTCGGAAATGAAACAAAGCCTCATGATCGAAACTGGAAATGAGAAACTGAGACCTTTGGGCCTGCTTTTTGAGCAGGCGACTCAGCTTCTCTTCTATTTTAGGATAAATTCGGCATCCCCCCTTCATCTCAATGTTAATTTGCGCTTTCTTTCCGACTAATTTCAAGACTTCATCCAAAGTTGGAATACCTTCCCCGGCATACTCTTTTGAAAACCAAGACCCCGCGTCCATTTTTTTCATTTGAGAGGCGGTATAGGCCTCAACTCGGCCGGGCATTCCGGCCACTCTTTTGAGATTATCGTCGTGAACGACGACTAGGCGCCCATCCCGGCTTTCGGCGATATCAAGCTCGAGGGCTTTAGCTTTCAGATCAAGGGCCTT
This sequence comes from bacterium, assembly GCA_021796015.1. Next base: position 11,596 of record JAJYOT010000026.1, on the reverse strand, counting down.
TTTAAAAGAGATTAGAGTGTTTTCCGGCGCGTGGGCGCTGGCCCCTCTATGAGCGATAAATTCCATTTGAGCACCTCGACAACCTATCTAAGAACTTCTGATAAATTTCATCTGGAATTTGAACTCCGAAAATTTTATCTCGCCCGCTTCCCGGACCGTGAAAATCGCTCCCGCCAGTGAGTATCAGATTCTTTGAATACGCCAAATCCCGCCATTTCTGGGGATGACTTAGATCCGCGTAATAGCCCTCAAGGCCCTCAAGTCCGCCTTCCATCCACTCTGAAATTTTTTCAGATTTTCTAATGAGATGGGGATGCGCCAAAGAAGCAAAACCTCCAAAGAGACGAATAATCTCAATGGCCTCTTTCGGGGACGGGCCTAAAGACTCGACATAGCCGGGCTTTCCTCCGCTTAAAAACCGGTCAAAGGCTTCTTGTCGGCTTTTGACAATACCTTTTTTAATCAAGGCGTCGGCGATATGCGGGCGCCCTAAACTTTCCTTGGAGACGTTTCCAACATCGTCTAAAGAAATCGGAAAGCCCAGAGATTTCATCTTCTCAACCATCTTCTCAACCCGCATCAATCTTCGCGAGCGAAAATCAGACAAAATTTTCGTCAAAGACGGCGATTCCCATTCAAACCCGTAGCCTAAAACATGGACGCCGGAATCGGCGGTATTAATCTCAATTCCACAAGAAACTGAAATCTTGCGGGCTTTGGCCGCATCCAAGAGTTCCGGAAAACCCGCCACGGTGTCGTGATCGGTTAAAATCAAAAGCTCAAGACTGGCTTTTTCAGCGCGCAGAGCCAAATTTTCCGGGCTTGAAGTTCCATCGGAATAATAAGAGTGAGTATGGAAATCTATTTTCTTCAGAATGAATTCGCCAGCACGACTTCTTTAATTTCCGGCGCCTCGGCTTTGACTGCTTTCTCAATTCCGCCTTTTAAAGTCGCCTGCGCGCTGGGACACCCATGGCAAGCCCCCTTCAATAAAACGCTGACCACACCCCGCTTTTCATCAATCCCGGACAGCGTCACCTTGCCGCCGTCCATCTCAATATAAGGGCGTATTTTATCTATCCCCCGCAAAACGCGAGCGTTTAAGGCCTCCCCATTCATTGAACCGCCTCCGCCGTTGGCGACGAAAGAACTTGAGCGCAAGAGGTTTTTTCTCCCATCAAATCCTCAACAGTCACGGAATCAAGATAATCCTCAATCAAGACCCCGAGTTTTTTCCAAACTGGAGAAATAGCGCAAGAGCCGTGACGCCCGCATTCTCTTTTTCCGGATTGATATTTTTCACAGACGTCATCGAAAATCCGCCCGTTCATTCCGCGCAAAATATCGCCCAGTTTAATTTTAGACGGCGAAAGAGCGAGAACATATCCCCCACCCGCGCCCCGTTGGCTTTTCACGAGTCCCGCCCGGCGCAAGTGCATGAGGATTTGATCGACAAAATCCGCCGGAATATTTTCAATCTCGGCTAGTTTTTTTGATGAGACCGCTTCTGCGCTATGGAATTTTCCCAGAGCGACGACCAGACGCGTTGCGTATTCAATGGAACTTGTAATTTTCATCTTACCACCTCTTTAGAATAACCCCAATTGTTCTTTTGCTTCCTCGCTGGCCATGGTCTTAGGATCCCAAGGCGGATCAAAAACCAAATCAATATCCACTTGTTCCATCCCTACGATTTTAGCCAGAGAACTATGCGCCGAGGAAAGAAGCATCGGCCCGTAAGGACAAGCGGGAGAAGTCAAGCTCATATACACTTTCACCATCGGAGTCTCGCCTTTGCGAATTTCCGCGCCGTAGATAAGCCCCAAGTCCACGATGCTCATGTGAATTTCAGGATCAAAAACCGGGCGCAAGGCGTCTCCGATTTCTTTAAAAGTAATTTCTTTGGTTAACTCACTCACGCTGTTTTCTCCTCCGGGAAACTTTTTTGAATGGTATTCCAAGCCAAGGTCGCGCATTTAACGCGCAAAGGAAATTTGCGAACCCCCTCAAGAGATTTCATGGCCGCAAGCTCCGGCGGCAAAGCTTCAAGCGGGGTTTTGGAAAGCATCATGTCCTTGAAAGCCGCAACCAACTCGCGAGCTTGCTTGGGAGTTTTTCCCTCTAAGCATTCCGCCATCATCGCGGAAGAAGCCTGGCTAATGACGCAACCATGCCCGCTATAGCGGATTTTTTCAATGAGATCGCCGGCATTTCCGGTTTTCATCGTAATTTCGATCTCATCTCCGCAAACAGGGTTAATTCCGTGAGAATGAAAATCAGCGCCTTGAATAGTTCCCTTATGCGCTCCGCTTTGGGAATAATCCAAGAGAACGTCCTGATAGAGTTCTTTAAGTTCTTGATCGCCTTCCATTACTTGGCCCCCGCCGTTTTTAATTTAGGCTTAAAAAACTCAATGGTCTTTCGAAGCGCTCGGCCAAAAATTTCGACTTCCTCAAGCGTGTTGTAAAAATAAAAACTGGCGCGCGCGGTTCCGCCGATGCCCAAGCGGCGCATGAGGGGTTGACAACAATGATGTCCGGTCCGAACCGCCACTCCCTCCAAATCTAAAGAAGTGCCCACATCATGCGAGTGAAGGCCTTTGAGATTAAAAGAAATAACTCCGCCGCGATTTTCCGGAAACGGAGAACCGTAAAGCTCAACTTCCGGCTCATTTTTTAAAATCTCAAGAGCCCTTTTTAAAAGTCTCTGCTCCTGTTCCTCAATGGCGGCAAAGCCGATTTGAGAGAGATACTTTAAAGCCTCCGGGAAAACGGCGGTCTCGGCAATCGCCGGAGTTCCCGCTTCAAACTTCGCGGGCAGAACATTCGGCGTGAAACTTTCAAGTTCTACTCTCTCAATCATGTCGCCGCCGCCCAAAAAAGGATCCATCGCTTCAAGCAAACTTTCCCGGCCGTAGAGAACTCCAAGACCCGTCGGCCCCAACATCTTATGAGCGGAAAAAACTAAAAAGTCCGGGTCCCAGGCCTTGATATCAGTTTTAAAATGCGGAGTCCACTGAGAAGCGTCTACAAGAGTCTTTGCGCCTGCCTGTTTTGCGAGGGAGATTATCTCCTTGACCGGGGGAAGCGTCCCTAGAACGTTTGAAGCCGCGGTAAAAGCAACAAGCTTGGTTTTACCTGAAAAAAGTTTTTCGGCAGCGGATAAATCTAAATTCCCATTTTTATCAATGGGAATAAAACGAAGCTTAACTGATTTTTCCGCGGCCAACATCTGCCAGGGAACCAAATTAGAATGATGCTCAAGCTCGGTCAGAATAATTTCATCCCCTGCCTTAAGAAATTTCCGGCCCCAGGAATGGGCGACCAGGTTAATTGCCTCGGTGGCGTTGCGGGTAAAAATAATCGTCTCTGGCTTGGGAGCGTTGATAAAACTCGCGGTTTTTTGACGCGACTCTTCGACCAAGGTCGTCGCTTCCTCGGAAAGGGTATGCGCCCCGCGGTGGATATTTCCGTTATGATTCTCATAGAAAGCGCTCAAAGCGGAAATCAAGGATTTCGGTTTTTGGGTCGTGGCCGCGTTGTCGAAATAAACGAGGGGTTTCCCATGCACCTTTCGGGAAAGAATGGGAAAATCCCGGCGAATTTCCGAGACCTCAAAGCCCATCGAAAGACCTCTCCAATCCGGATTTCTTGAATAAAAGTTCCAAAACCGCCAGGCGAACGCTTTCAATAGGAATAGAATTAATAATCTCGCTTTGAAACGCGTGGAGAAGAGCCTCTTTCGCCTCTTTTTCACCGAATCCGCGACTCTTTAAATAAAAAAGAGCGTTTGAGTCCATTTGCCCGATGGCCGAACCGTGTTTACAGCGAACATCATCAGCCTCAATTTTAAATTCAGGGCTAGTGTGAACCTGGGCCTCTTCTGAAAGAATGAGATTTTTATTATGGAGGCTTGCGTCGGTTTTTTGCGCCTCGGGTTTAACCACAATCAAGCCCTCAAAAGCCGCTTTTCCCTTTTCGTCTAAAATCCCTTTGTAAAGCTCCATGCTTCTGGTGCGCGGTTTTGAATGGGTGATGGTCGTCTGAATATTTTTGCTTTGAGATCCGTTTGAGCGGTAAAGCCCGTTAAGGGAACACTCGGCGTTTTCTCCCTGAAGCTCAACTTCTATTTCTTGTCGGGAAGACGATTCTCCTAGAAAAACCGAGGCAACGGAAAACCGGCTGTGGGAAGCCTGATGAACCGCGATGGATTCCAAATGAAAAGCCCCCGCGCCTTCTCTTTCAATGATGATTAAATCAAGCTCCGCGCCCTCATCCAGAAAAACTTCCGTAAGCGCGTTGGTTAAACAAGTGCCCGGTTCTCCGCCATATTCCTGGACAACGACCGCCTTCGCGCGCGGGCCCAGAGCGATTAAGTTCAGAGGATGGGTCATGGAGGCATGATTAGACGGACGATTCAGAAAAAAGAGATGAACGGGTTTGGGAGAAACAAAACCTTGCGGCAAAACAATCGCCGAACCATCTTGAAAGAAAGCTCCGTTTAAAGCCTCAAAAGCCCCAAGGTTCCCGACCGGGCGATGTCCCCAAAAATTTTCAAACCGCTCCGGATTATTTTTTAAAAGAGAGGCGAGGCTTCCAGCGATAAAACCCTCCGAATGAGGCGCCTTGATATCGGAAAGATAATAGCCATTTAGAAATGAAAGTGAAAAACAATCTTCTTTAGAAAAAAGCGAGGAGTTTTTAAAATCCGCGGCGCGCGCGCTAACGGGAAACTCAAAAAGTTTCCAAGAAGTCTCTTTAATTTTAGAAACCGGAAAAAACTTCCACCCCGGATTTTTCTCTTGCGGAAAACCAGTTTCAATAAAACGCTCAAAAGAGCGTTTTCTCAGGCGTTCAACCCACGGAACCTCTCCAGCGGGCAAATAGGGAGCGGCTTGTTCGAATTCAAGTTCCAATGGAGATTTTTCCAAAACCGCTTCCTTCATCCTTTGGCTCCCGCAAACTCCTCTTTAGCCCAAGCGTATCCTTCTTTTTCAAGCTGATGCGCGAGTTCTTTGCCGCCGGAGCGAATGATGCGCCCCTCGGACAAAACATGGACAAAATCAGGAACGACATAATCCAAAAGCCGCTGATAATGGGTGATGACCAAAAACGATCTTTCAGGGCTTCTCATCGCATTGATGCCGTGGGAAACGATTTTAAGGGCGTCAATATCCAAGCCCGAATCGGTCTCATCTAAAATAGCGAGTTTGGGTTCCAAGGCCGCCATCTGGAGAATTTCGTTTCTCTTTTTCTCGCCGCCGGAAAAGCCGGCATTGACCTGCCGACTCAAAAGAGCCTCGTTCATCTCAACCATCTTTGCTTTTTCCTTAACAAAGGAAAGAAATTGCCCAGCGCTCATTTCCGGTTTTCCCTGATATTTAAGTTTTGCGTTCACGGCGGCTTTAAGAAAATATTTATTGGTCACCCCGTGAATCTCGACGGGATATTGGAACGCGAGGAAAACGCCTTCCCGGCTCCGAATCTCGGTCGGCATGGAAAGCAAATTTTTTCCGTCATAAAGAACTTGCCCTTCCGTCACCTCATAGCCTTCCCGTCCGGCCAAGATATAGGACAAGGTGCTTTTTCCGGAACCGTTCGGCCCCATAATGGCGTGAACCTCTCCGGGCTTAACGGTCAAATTAACTCCTTTAAGAATGGGTTTATCTCCCACCTTCGCGCACAAATTTTTAATTTCTAGCATGAATTTCTCCCGTGATCCTATCCCACCGCGCCTTCAAGACTAATGCTTAAAAGTTTGTGGGCCTCGACTGCAAATTCAATCGGCAACTCCTGAAAAACTTCTTTGCAAAAACCGTTGACAATCAACCCCACCGCATCTTCCGCAGAAAGCCCGCGACTCCGAAGATAAAAAAGCTGATCTTCCCCGATTTTTGAAGTCGTGGCCTCGTGTTCGACTTGAGATGAGGTGTTTCCCACTTCCAAGCTCGGAAAGGTATGCGCCCCGCACAGATTTCCCATCAATAGCGAATCACATTGGGAATAATTGCGGCTGGATTCCGCCCCCTTGGCGATTTTAACCAGGCCCCGATAGGTGTTTTGGCCGTGTCCCGCCGAGATGCCTTTGGAAATAATCGTACTTTTGGTGTTTTTCCCGACATGAATCATCTTGGTACCGGTATCGGCTTGCTGAAAATGATTGGCCAAGGCCACGGAATAAAATTCTCCGACGGAATTTTCTCCGAGCAAAAGGCAACTGGGATATTTCCAGGTAATCGCCGATCCTGTCTCAACTTGAGTCCAGGAAATTTTGGAATTTTTCCCCTGGCATTTCCCGCGTTTGGTCACAAAATTATAGATGCCGCCTTTTCCGTTTTTATCGCCGGGATACCAGTTCTGAATAGTCGAATATTTGATTTGGGCGTCGTCCAATGCAACCAGTTCCACAATGGCCGCGTGAAGCTGATTTTCATCCCGCATGGGAGCCGTGCAACCTTCTAAATAAGAAACCGAGGCCCCTTCCTCGGCGACGATGAGCGTCCGTTCAAATTGTCCGGTTTCCTTCGCGTTGATTCGAAAATAGGTCGAAAGCTCCATCGGACAACGCACGCCCTTGGGAATGTAACAGAAAGAGCCGTCTGAAAACACGGCGGAATTGAGCGCGGCGAAGAAATTGTCGGTGTAGGGAACAACCGAGCCCAGATATTTTTCAACTAAATCAGGATGTTCAATCGCCGCTTCGGAAAAAGGGCAGAAGATGACTCCGGCGTCGGATAAAGTCTTTTTAAAGGTCGTCGCGACGGAGACAGAGTCAAAAACCGCGTCCACCGCGACGTTGGAGAGCATTTTCTGCTCTTCCAGGGGAATTCCCAATTTTTCAAAGGTTTTCCGAATTTCAGGATCCACCTCATCCATGCTGGCAAGTTTTTTCTTTTGTTTCGGCGCCGAATAATAGACGATGTCTTGGTAATTAATCGCCGGATAGTGGACGTTGGCCCACTCCGGCTCCTTCATTTTAAGCCAATGCCGATAGGCTTTTAAGCGAAATTCTAAAAGGAAAGCCGGTTCTTTTTTCTTTTGCGAGATCAGGCGAATGAGATCTTCGCTCAAGCCCTTGGGAACTTGATCGGCTTCAATATCGGAGACAAAGCCGTATTGATATTCGCGCTCGGTAATCTCATTGAGAACGTCCGGTTTTCCATTGGCCATAAACTAAGTATAACATACCTGATTAAATTACTCAAGTTATTTTTTCCGGCGACCAGCATGGTTCAACGTGGATAAAATAGGAAGGAAATTAAGCTATATTTATATTATGACAAATAAACAACCTTTAAAGCGAGTCAAAAATATTTTGATTTTGTCTTTCTCCGGACTTATTTTTATCCCGATTTTTTTATCCGCTCAAGACACGCCCACCACTATTTCAATTTCTTCAAGCTCTTCTTCCGCCCCTCAAGCTGCTTCTCCGAAAAAAGCGCGCAAGAAAAAACTTGTCGTGAGCCATCAAAGCCGCCCCATAAAATCATCCGTCTCATCTGAAACCGCCACGAAGACCTTCGACCGAAAAGCAGAATGGAAGTTTCTCAGCTCCGAACCTTCTCCGCGAAATAAAAAAGAGGCGGCGGCCTTGGCCAAGGCCATGAGCCTCTTTATTGCCGCAAACCCCGATTTTCCCAAAACCCCCAAAGCCTGGATGCTTTTAGCTTCTTTCCATCAAGCGGCCAGACAAAATAAAAAAGCCCTCATGGATTATCTCTGCCTCATCTACGAATACCCTCAATCCTCTGAAGTCCTTGAAGCTCAATCAAATTTCCTGACTTTAGCCAAAAAAACCTTAGGACGAAAATTAAAGCCTAATTGGCAAAATTTGGCTACTCCGCCCCAGGGAATGAATAAAGAAGAGCGTTTAGCTTCTCTTCTTGAGGATATTCCCCAATACACCGGAGGCTCTTTAAGAAAAGCGGCTGAAAAAGAGTTTCGGCGTTTTGAAGTTCGCTTTCCGCGCTATCCCCATTCCGATGCCATTTTGATGCGCTTGGCTCAGTTATTTGAGGGCGACGATCAAAGACACAAAGCGATTATTTTCTTTAGAGAGGTTTTCTCAGCCTATCCGGAAAGCGCTTATGCCCCCCAAGCCGAATTTGAAGCCGCTTCTCTCTACAAAAAAGTTGGAGATTATAAAAACGCCATCAGGGTTTATCAAAAACTTATCTCGGATTATCCGCAAAGTGATAAGGTCTTGGGCTCTTTACAATCTTTAAGCGCTCTTTTTTCAAAACTCGATCAGTGGACTTTGGCGATTAAAACCGATCAGCAAATCATTAAACTCTACCCCAACGCTCCCGCCTCAAAAAAAGCTTTTGAAAACGCGATTAAAGCCTCCGGCGAAATGTCTGATTTTGCCGGCGAGGTTAATTTTCTCGTTTCTTTCGCCGACGCTTTCTCCCAAAGCCGACAAGCGCCTATTTATCTCTACAAGGCCGCGGGACTCTGCTATGAAAAAACGAAAGACCCGGCCCACGCGGAACAGCTTTATCAACGCTATCTGACCTACCCGGGACATTGGTATGACCCCGCTTCCTGGTGGAGACGCCATCGAGCCCGCCATCGCCTGAGCGTTTTATCTCCTTTAGAAAGCCAGAGTGGGAACTCAACCGCTTCATGAAGCCACTCGCCTTAGCCGCCCTTCTCGTTTTTGAAAGCGCGATTTTTTCATCTCCCGTCAAGGCCGACGTTCAAATCAAGGAGAGCTATCAAACAAGCGGTTTTATGGGAATCGGAGCGACGACCGGAAAAACCGTTCAAAAAATCAAAGGAAGCGATTCCTGGGTTGACTCTTCTCAGAATTTATCCGGTTCCATGATGAGCCTCGTCGGTGGTACACAAGGGCCGCAACGCAAGATTGATCTCATTCATCTTGGAGAACAAAAAAGATGGATTCTTAACCCGCAAAGCCACACCTATGCTGAGGCCCCACTGGCCTCAAAGCCGCCAGCGCCCCCCCCGATGAAGCACATTCCGGTTCGCTTAAAAGGAACTTCTTTTAAAATAGTGCCCGCAAAAGCGCGAAAAATTATTCATGGATTTAAAACCCGCCTTTACAACGCCACATTTACGATGAAGCTGGAAAACACCACCAACAAACAAATTTCTACTTTCAAGGTTAAAATGAAAATTTGGGTTGCGCCTTGGACCCTGACTTTGCGAAAAGCCCATCGGGAAATAGAATCTTTTAATGCGCGATATGTGAAGGCGGCGGGAATTGGTTCAACCGGCATTGGGGCTCAGCTTCAGGGTCTTGAAATGCTTAAATCCATCACCCATTATAACGGGGCCACGGGGACAGCGCTAACCCAGGGAATTACCGAGTTTCGAAAAAAAATGGCCGAACTACCGGGGTTTCCTATTGAAATGAACAGTGATTGGTATTTGTCTCTTCCGGGACAAAAACCCCAAGCCTCCGCCTCAAGCGGCTTCGATGCCTCGCAACTTCCGGCCGGCATGCCCGCCGCGACCAAAAATCTCCTTCAGGGAATTTTAAAAGCCGCAAATCCTAACGGCGCTTCCCCGCTTATGTCCATGAAAACCGTCGTCTCGTCAATTAAACTCGCGCCCTTGCCCCAAGCCGATTTTATCATCCCCGCTGATTATAAGAGGAAATAACCAACCAGCCTACCCTCAAATCCAGGGGCTTCGGAAGTTTAACGCCACCGGCCGCTTATAAGCCCCGCGAAAATTTCCAGGAACGCATCACGCGGGATTAATCACCAGGGTCTTAATTTCTGAGTATTCCTCCATCGCATAGCGCACCCCTTCCCGTCCGATGCCGGAATCCTTACTCCCGCCGTAAGGCATGGCGTCCGAGCGAAAAGCCGGAATATCGTTGATGATAATTCCGCCATAGGGAAGCTCCCGCCAGGCTTGGAGAGCCAATTTTAAATCCTTGGTGAAAATCCCGGCCTGAAGGCCGTAAGAACCCTCCGACATTTTTTTAAGCGCCTGTTCGGCATTCTCGACTTTTTCAAGCGTCGCGACGGGCCCAAAAACCTCCTCGCAATTAAGCCGACAATTTTGAGGCGCATTTTCAAGTAAGGTCGCGGGAAAAAGGCCATTTCCCATGCGTTTTCCTCCGCACAAAACTTTCGCGCCTTGACCAACCGCTTCCGAAACCCAATTTTCAACGCGCTCTTCTGATTTTGAATCAATCAAGGGGCCGATATCGGTGTTTTCATCCATTGGATCGCCAATCTTTAGAGCCGCTATTTCTTGAAGCAACAAGTCTTTAAACTTCTCATAAGAAGACGCAACAGCAAAAATTTTCTGAAGCGAAATACAAACCTGGCCGCTGTAATAAAAAGCCCCCCAAGCCGCCCTTTTGGCCGCGAAAGCTAAATCAGCTCCTTCATCCACATAAAGCGGAGCGGTTCCCCCCAATTCCAGAATCACGCGCTTTTTTCCGGCCAAGGATTTGAGCTTCCATCCCACCGCGGCGCTTCCAGTAAAGGAAAGAATGGAGAATAAATCGCTCTGAACCAGTTGCTCCGCCGCTTCGTTGGAGCAAAACGCGGCCGTAGCAGCGCCCTTGGGCCAACCCGATTCAAAAATAATGTCCATTAATTTTTGGGCGGTTTTGGGAGCCTGGGGCGCGGGCTTAAGAACAAAAGGAATTCCTAAAGCAATCGCGGGCGCGACTTTATGAGCGACGAGGTTGAGCGGAAAATTAAAAGGAGAAATTAAAAGCGCGGGGCCGCGCGCGAAACGGCGGGTCAAAGCCAATCGCCCAACGCTGGACGTGTCCAAATCCAGCGGCAAAACCTCGCCGCCGAACCGTTTTGATTCCTCAGCCGCCCAATTAAAGGTGAAAACTGATCGAGAAACTTCTCTCCGCGCTTCTTTGATAGGCTTTTTCACTTCCTGACAAATAAGCCGCGCAAAATCTTCGGCCAAACCCGCTATTCTCCCCGAAATTTTTTGCAGAATGTCGGCGCGAATATAGGAGGGCAATGCCGCCGTCTCATTAAAAGTTCGTGCGACCAGGCCCGCTGATTCCAACACTTCGTCGATGTCTTTAATTTTATCCATGGAATGATCCTTTAGGTCTTTTGAGCATAGTATAGCGCATCATTGACAGCTATAAGGCGTAATTTATAGTTTAAGGACATGGAAAAGAAAGTTCTAATTGTTGATGATGAACCGGAAATGCTGAAAATGATTTCCTACGCCCTCGAAAAGGCGGGCTTTAAGACCACGACCTGCGACAGCGGAAAGCAAGCCCTATCCGCCATCTCCGCGCATAAACCGGATCTTCTCATTTTAGACGTGATGCTTCCGGGAATTGACGGCTATTCCCTGGGGCAACAAATTGCGGAAAACCCCGAGACTAAAACAATCCCCGTCATCGTTTTGACCGCGCTTGAACCTTCTAAGCCCCTCTTTCAAAAATTCCCGCAAGTTGTTGCCTTCATGACCAAACCCTGCGACATCGAGGCCCTGGTTTCTCAAGCTCTTAGAGCGGTGGGGCAAACGGCATAATCATGACCGATGAATATGATGCGCTCATCGTTGGGGCCGGCCCGGCGGGTCTTTCCGCCGCAATCACAATGGCCCGCGTCCTCTAAATCTTTCACTTCTTC
>JAJYOT010000025.1 GCA_021796015.1 bacterium | reverse complement strand
TAGCTCAGCAATAATAGCTCAACTGGATGATTATATTGGGAGCCTTTATTTAAAGGGGACATGGGTTAAGAAGGATTATGTCGAAGCAATTAAGTGGTATCGGCGGGCAGCGGGGCGTGGTGATGCTGATGCCGAATATAACTTGGGCATCATGTATTTGAATGGCAATGGTGTCAAAAAATCACCGTCGAGGGCCATTAAATTGTTACAAAAATCCGCTGAGCAAAATGACATATCAGCAGAAAAAAAATTAGGGAAAGTATACTCCGAGGAACCTGATTATGATGAAGCCCTTAAATGGTATAGAAAAGCCGCTGAACAGGGCGATCCGGAAGCAAAGGTTCAGGTTGCACTTATGCAATTAAAGGTTGAACAGACTCAAAAAGAAGAAGAAGAAAGAGAGCGAAATTTTGAACAGTTACAGAACCTTAACGCTTGTCTTCAACAGTGCCGTGGAATTCTTGTTAGCTACTCAGATGGGTCGGGCGATTGGCGAACAATGAATGAACAGGCTGCCGAACAGGAACAATGCAGTATAAACTGCCACGCATTGTATCGTTAAAGGGGAGTTATAAGATGGCGCAACCCCCATGGCAGACGGTGATCTGGATATTCCCGATGGCCCACCCAAGGATTGATTCTGACTGTTCGCTTGGCCCACCTTTTCCTGTTCGGATTCTTAAGTAAAAACGCGCCTTAAGGGCCTTAAAACGCCTTAAATGCCCTTGATAGGCTAACAAAATTTAAAATTTTGTTCATCTCCTTTTCCTCTGAAAATCCTTTGAATCGCATATTTGTTCGGTTGCATAAGCATTCAATGCGGGAAAAATAAAACTCTTAATGCGCTAACCATGACTTTTCTCTCGTTTATTGAATGATGGTGGGCCAATCGTGAGAGAAAGGCTGAGGAGGCGGCGAACTGTGGGGGATAGCCGTCTTTATCTCGTGAATTTTTGTTTTTAGATGGGATATGAGACGCAGGCGGCCTGAACGCTTGTCAAAAAGATAATCGGCCAAATCCTTGTCTTTAAAGGCGTATCCACGGCCCAATTTTATCGCGGGAATGATTCCCAAGGCCGCCAATTTACAAACCGAGACGGGGACTTTTTCCTTAAATCCCAGGATTTTTGACGCCTCCTCGCTGGTCCGGTAACTGGACAGTTCGTCAACCTCGTTTTTAAGAAAGACCGTGGCTTTCCCAAGCTTAAAGGGATGAAGGTGACCCGCCCGAATCCAGCCTTCATAAAGCTGGGTCCTTCCGATTCTCAGCCGAGAGCAGGTCTCATGAACGGAATAGTAAAGGTTTTGGGAAGTTCCGGGCTTTAGTTCCTCGCCGAGCGCCCCGTAAATCGCCTCTAGGGACTGCTCCGTCGGTTCTTGTCCCACGGCTTTGAGAGCGTAACGCATGATTTTGAGGGCGACTTCCTGATCCGGCATCAGGAGAGGTTTGACCGGATTAATCGTCAAATGGCCAAAGCGCTGGTCTAAGTCTTGAAGCAATTCCTTTTCGTTAAAATGATAGTACTTGAGGGTCATTTCCAAACTTTCATGTCGCGCCAAGGTCTGAACTCGTTTAGGATCTAGTCCTGATTCCACCCACTCCGAAATCCGGGTATGACGCAGATAGTGAGAGGTGTATTCTTGGGGCAATCCCGCATCGCGAATCAAGGCCGGGAAAATGCGGCTGATATAAACGCTTGTTTTTAAGGCTACTCCGCTTTTTTCAGAGATAAAGACCGCCTCGCCCATGGGTTTTTCGGACTTGCGGCTTAGCATGTGCGCCGCCTTAATTCCCGATTCGGCTACATAGGCCTCGCGGACCTTCAGATAACGTTTAAGCCATTCAACGCCCCAGGGACTGAGATACGCCATTTCCTTCACATTTCTTGAGCGGGCCTTACTTTCCCAGATTTCAACCGGAACGTGTCCGCCCACGCTTCTTTGATTCCAGAGGATATTTTCTAACCCTAGATTAATGATTTCCGAAGCCCGCAAAGCGGCGTCTTTTTGGATGGCGGCCATGGTTTTATTGCGCAAAAAGACAAACTGGCCTTTAATATCCATGCGCTCAAGACGCTTTTCGTCGATTGCAAAGAGTTTATCCAATTCGTCTTTGTGCAGGCGGCGATACTGCTCTTCCGTTTTGGGCCAGAAAACCTCGAAGTTTATCTCGTCTGGAATCATTTTTTGTGCGTAGGCGGCCTTAAACACGCCCTTAATGTTCATAAGGTGTCCGGTAATCGAGTTGGTCTTAAGCGGCGGAATTCTATTTTCAAGAGCTTTTTTGTATTCGGCCAGGTCCTCAACTGAAAAATCCTTAAGGGAAGTGATTTTTCGTTGAGGATCGCGAGCGAGGGTTGTTTTGTAGAACCCCTCAAACGTCAGCGTATATCCCGTTTTGGTTCCGGCGCTCAAGGGTTCGCCGGAACGCTTATTCCGAGCGTCCTTGAGGACTTTGTTCAGTTCTTGGGACAATAATTCAGGCATCATACCACGCCTCCTTTACGGGCTATTTCGACAGTTTCTGGTTTTTTAGTAGGATACTTCTTGGCGGATAGGATGGGGGTTATTAGCTTCTTGCCGTAGATATTTCGGGAAACCTTGATTCTAAATTGGTCAACGAAGTAAACGGATGGTTTCGAAAAGCGTCCCTCCCTCTCCGCCGCTTTTGGCGGAATTATTAAAAAAGGATTCGAAGCTGACATTCGCAAGCCAACGATTTGGCTTGGGAATGTAGCGGGCTCCGAGGGAGTCCGAAGACCGGATGAGGAGAAATCCAACCGAGCTTAAGCGAGGAAGTGCCGCTTCCAGATTTTGTAAGGGAAGCGGCCCACCCTCTCCGCAGAATTGGACGCTTTTCGAAACGCGGTTTTATTCCATTGCGACTAAAACGACTGGATGATATCCATGTTGAAGGTCACCTGGTCTTTTTTGGTTCCGTCGTTGTAGGGAAGCCCCCCGGACCAGGCGCGGTCATAGCGGATTTCGGGGCGGATTTCGGTCAAGGCGGTGAACTCATGAGTGACGCCCACCGTCCAACTTTCATACTGGGCGGCAAAACCGGTTCTCTCCCCGTCGGCGTCGTCTAACCAGTCGTTGCGGAGGGACAAAAAGTCCTTATCGCTGAGCTTATACTCGGTGTAATTGACCGCGCCCAATTCCCTAGACATGCCTGGAAGCGGCGCGCCGCAGCCGCCGCCCCCAAAGGCCGTCAAGGGACCGAAATTACATGTCCCGCCTAGAACCGCGTTCCACTGATCCATGTAATACATTTCGGTCTCGGTGAAAAAGCCGGGGTTAAAGCGATGGCTCCAAGTCATGTTGAATTCCTGAAGATTATCGTGATTGGCGGTAAATTGACCGTTGTTGAACGCGTCCGCGCCGCCCCAAAGAGAATCGTTGTTATCCTCCGACACCCATCTGAGCATCGCCAGACCCGTCGGTTGGGCCGCCGGCGCCCAGGGCGCGATGTCGTTTCCGGCGTCCACTCCCAAAAGAAGCGTCCAGGTATCGTTCAATTTAATCGCGGCATTGACCCCGGTCTGGGTGTAGGCGTCGTAGCTGAACATCAAGGAATGGGTGTAAAGAAAATTCTGAGGGGCGAACTGCGCCTCGATGTCGGCCGGCGAAATATAGCGCCCAATAGTAAATAAAGTTCCTTGGGCGATTTGCGGGACATAGACCTGAGCGTTGGCCACCACCGGGTCAAAACCATAAAGTTTGTTTTGCTGAAGCAATTGCTGGCTGAAATACCCCTGGGCGGTCGTATAGCGATAGTCCATCCCGTAGAGCCCATCGAACTGGAACCCCCAATCCATATGATCGGTTTGAACCGTGTCAGGGAGCCTTTGAGCTTGAAGAACCGCCTGATCCAACTGCACGGAGTTCGGCGCGATATCATAGGTCATCGGCTCATTGGAACGGTTGGAACTGCTGAGATTTCCCCCCACATCCGCCCAGCCGGAAATCGCGATCCGGTTTTTCTTAAGCCAGGAGGAATTTCTCCACAAAAAATCATTGAGCGGGGAAACCGGCGCGGAACTGGACACGCCGATCGTCGGCCCCAGGTATTCGGTCTGCGGAAAAATCGAATCATACGGCGTGGGCTTGGCCCGCCGAGCCAAGGCTTCCCCAAGCGCCGTTGAGGAGGAAACCGCGAGGGCGTTTGAGCCGCCGTCGGCCCAAGAAAGCCGGGCTAAGACAAGCCCCAGGATAGACAAGACGATCCCGCGAAAAAATTTCAGACGCTTTCGAGACGGCATGAATAAACTCTATCATGCCCCGCCGTTAAAATTCCATTAATTTCTTAGTTGCTATTGCCAAAAAAATTTTAAATTAGAAATCTTGGTTTGGCAACCTTGGCCATTTAAAGTTCCCACTAAAGTACTCGGCGAAGGAACGGTTTCATAGGAGACACCACTCGCGGTCAGGCTAATGGGCCCCTCAGAACCGCCGTTGGAATTACAAGAGGCGTTAAGACCGTTCCCTGAGATAGTAAAACTAGAACTGGTCAGCGTGTAGGAACCAGTTAAATAAACATCCGCAGAATTAGCCTGAAGCGTACATTCCGAAAGCACAGGGGAGCCCACCGCAAAAGCCAATTTTCCGCTGAAAAAATATCCCCCATAACTACAATTTTGAAAATTCAAACTAATCGTGCTCGAAGTATAGGTCTGAGTGGGAGTATAAGAAGAAGAAGGACAAACCGATTGAGGCGGTGGATTTCCTGTAACAAAATTACCCGTTGGAGTAGGAAGCGGAGAACACCCAGGCCCAATGGTCGGAAAACTATTTCCCTGCACTCCATTGAGAGCCAAAAGCGCCAAATCATTTAACGCTCCGGCTAAAGAACCGCTGGCGGAAGAAGATGAGCTTTTATGGCATGCGGAAAACCAAAGGACAAGCCCTAGGCACGCAAGGCCGATAGCCTTTTTTCTCATCAGAATTAGTTTAACAGCCCGTTAAAGTTTGCGCAAGAGGCGCTTAAACCCCACTCAAGCGATATGCTAATATATCTGCATATCCAGATATATGTCCGACATAAATATCGACCGCCTTTTTCAATCCTTTGCAGACCAAACACGGCTTCGAATTCTACATCTCTTGTCTCAACAAAAAGAACTTTGCGTCTGCGATATCACAAAATCCCTCACGCTTCCTCAATCTAAAATCTCCAGGCACTTGGCCTATTTACGCAACGCCAAACTTATTGACGTCCGCAAAGACGGCCTCTGGCGGCATTACCGGTTGAGGTCGCCCCAGGGAGGTTTTCACAAAAGTCTGATTACTTGCCTCAAAAGCTGTTTTTCTGAAGTTCAAATTTTAAAGAAAGACCGTGCACGGCTATCAAAACTCAAAAAGCGCGGAGAAGCCTGCCGATGACCAAGAAAGTCTTATTTGTCTGCGTGGAAAATTCCTGCCGAAGCCAGATGGCGGAGGGTTTCGCGCGCGCCTTGGGAAAAGGCGTCCTTGACGCCTCAAGCGCCGGATCTAAGGCATCCGGAAAAATCAACGCGACGGCGATAGAAATGATGAAGGAAATGGGAATCGACATTTCCTCTCAAGCCTCAAAAAGCCTGTCGGAACTACCGAACGTTTCCTGGGATTATCTCATCACCATGGGCTGCGGCGACGCCTGCCCGACCCTTCCGGCAAAAAAACGCCTGGACTGGAATCTCCCCGACCCCAAAAATTTACCGCTAGATCAGTTTCGCAAAATCCGCGATGAAATAAAGTTTCGCGTTGAAAATCTGATAAAGGAATCTTCCCATGAATGAACCAAACGAAAAGCACGGAAAACATCTTTCCTTTCTCGATCGTTATCTGACTGCGTGGATTTTTGCCGCCATGGCCTTGGGAGTGGGGCTCGGATATTTTTTCCCTCAAACGTCCATTTTAATCGGACATTTTCAAAGAGGAACGACCAATATCCCCCTCGCCATCGGCCTCATTCTCATGATGTATCCGCCATTGGCCAAGGTCAGATACGAAGAACTTAAAGACGTATTCCAAGACAAAAAGATTCTCGGGCTTTCGCTTCTTCTTAATTGGATCGTCGGGCCGTTTTTGATGTTCGCGCTCGCCGTTTTGTTTCTGCGACATAATCCCGCTTATATGACCGGACTTATTCTTATCGGCCTGGCTCGCTGCATCGCAATGGTGATCGTCTGGAATGATTTGGCTGAGGGCGACGCCGAATACGCCGCGGGGCTTGTGGCCTTTAACAGCATTTTTCAGGTTCTCTTTTTCAGCGTCTATGCCTATATTTTTCTGTCCATTTTCCCCCCGCTTTTTGGACTGCCGAAAACAAGCGTCCAAATCGGAATGGGAGAAATCGCGAAAACAGTTTTTTTCTATCTGGGGATTCCTTTTATCGCGGGGATACTCACGCGATTGTTTTTAGTCAAGGCGAAGGGAAAGGAATGGTATCACTCGCGCTTCATTGCGCGCATCAGCCCTTTGACCTTGATTTTTCTTTTACTAACCATTGTCATTATGTTTAGCCTCAAGGGCCAAACGATCGTCACGATTCCGCTCGATGTTGTCCGCATCGCCGTTCCGCTTCTCCTCTATTTCGTGCTCATGTTTCTCGCGAGTTTTTGGCTTAGCCGCCGCATGGGCGCGGATTACCCAAAGACGGCCACTTTGTCTTTTACCTCGGCTAGCAATAATTTTGAACTCACCATCGCGGTCGCCGTCGCCGTTTTCGGCGTAGGTTCCAATCAGGCCTTCGCGGCCGTCATCGGTCCCTTGATCGAGGTTCCCGTCATGATCGCGCTGGTTGACCTGTCGTTGTGGTTTAAAGATAAATTCCAGACCGGCTGGCCGTCCGGTGAAAAGGCCATTTCTCACTGATCCAGAGCGGAACCTTTTGAAATGACGGCAATTTGGGTGTCATCGCTCCAAGCGACTCCCGTTTTGTTGAGCCCGCGGATAATACTCCAGTAATTCGCCGAGTCAAGCGAGGTTAAAGGCTGGGAAACGGCTAAAACCTTGAGGACCTCGACCGAGCGGCTTTGTCCTTCGGGCAAATCCGCTCTCAAGACAAGGCCTTGCGCGCGCGCGGCGGCGTCGGGAAACGCCCAAGCTTCTCCGGCATTAATGAAAACTTGCGGCGTGATATTATTAGGCGCCAAGAGTTCGGCTTTATTGTCTCCCGCGCTGATATCGAAAAGATAAAGATAAGAATTTTGATTTGCCGTCACCGTCATCGTGATGTCGTCTCCCTGACGGCAGGTATTGCGCGACAGATGAAGATGGACCGAAAGGTCGTCTTTGGACGGCGCGGATTTCAGGCAATCCTTGATAACGACCGCGTAGACGCACTGAGGACAATCAGGCATCGGCAGATACCCGCTTTTGAGAACTCTTTCATCCAAAATTCTTCCTTTTTGCGTGACGTGGAGCATATCTTGGATATTCCGAGAAAACTCCTTGACGGAAGACTGCGTGCGAATCTTCAGATAACTGGTCTGAACCTCGGAGCCCAGGAAATAACGGACGGATTTCGCCTCCGCTTGACGAATCGCGATGGCCCGCGCCTCCATCGGAGAAGTCCAATCTCCGGGATGGATTTGAGCCCGGCTCCTCACCCAGGTACAAGAGAGGTTGGGATCCGCTCCAAGAACCGCAACGCCGGAGGCCGCCGCCGTCTCAACGCCGGAAGCCTGTTTTTCTTTTCCAATTGAACGAGCGGCTTTGACCGTTTGACGAGAACGCGTCTCTAATTCGCGCAAACCATGGCCGGAATGCGTCCACAGATTTTCAAGCCCCGAGTCGGCAAGAGCCAGCGCCGGCAAGGCCGCCGCCAAGAAAATCGCCGTCCCGATGATTCTTATTCCTCGTTCGTGTGTCATGAGTTTCCCCGCGTTGATTACTGAATATTAAATTTGGCTCTTAACTGCGTCAAATCTTGAGACATCCAGAAATGAATCACTTCTCGCAGAACTTCCTGTGCGTCTGGATAGCGCAATCCGGGGGTATTACACCCCCCCTTAAGGACTTCACCCGTTTTAAAATTGGAAACAGCAAATCCCATGTCCTGATCGCTACAATCTTCATCTAGCCCGCTAGAAAACTTCCCAAAAATTAATTTGTAAACATGAAAACTTCCGTTCTTATCGATAGAGCCTTTAGCCCAAAATATAAAATGTGCGTCATCACCGCCCAGATCGATTACATGGCGATTATTGGCTTGAGAAACAATCACCGCGATCTGGGCGAATTTCCGCATTTGATCGGGCGTCAAACGGCGTATGACGGTATGAGCCGGCGGAATGGTTATGGTTCCATCGGAAGCGACTGGCGGCGCGTTGGGATCAAGTTTCGGTTTGGGCTTTTCCTTGGGCTTGAGATGAAACGAAGCCAATTCAATCCCGCCAAAAGAGTTTTGCGCCGACATGACCGCGTCCTCAACATTTTGGGCTCGAACGATATTCAAAGAAGCGCCCGCCCATAAAACAATTCCCAGGGCCAGCGCCGCAGCGCCGAACTGATTTAGCATCTTTATCTTTTTCATTTCACTTCCTCCATAATCTTGACGCCTCTACTATTAAGCCACGGTTTCAACTCAAGGACTTTAATTTTAAATCCGCTCTTCATAGCTGTATTTCTCAATAATTAATTGTGCAAGGCGCGGTCCTTAAGATGATTTAAATCTTGATTCATCCAGAAATTGATAACCTGTTTGAGAGTTTTTTGAACTCCCGGATCGCGCAGAGAGTTCTGGTCGCAATGCAAGGGGCTGTTGCCGTCGCTTAGGATTTGCCCCGTTCGAAAATCCTTAGTATAAAAATTCATATCGCAATTTTCTCCAACCTTGCCTTGACCTTTGCCAAAGCTAATCATTGTGGCATGAAAATTCGCATCAGGATCGAGACTGCCGATAATAACGACCCTATAAATAAAGTCATCATCGCCGGCAAGGGATATGTCGTAGCTTTGCTCACCCAAGGAATGGATATTGGAATTGACCAAAACTCCCGCGATTTGCTTAAATTTTTGCATCTGTTCCGGCGTCAAATTGCGGATGACCGTATAGGTATGGGGAATGATTAGGGCGCCATCGGAATCAAGCTGCGGTGTTTGAACGGTAGGGTCAAATTTCGGTTTTGGTTTTTCCTTGGGCTTAAGATGAAACGAAGCCAATTCAATCCCGCCAAAAGAGTTTTGCGCCGACACGACCGCGTCCTCAACATTTTGCGCGCGCGCGGAATTTAAAAAAGCGCCCGCCCATAAAACAATTCCCAGGGCCAGCGCCGCGACGCCGAACTGATTTAGCATCTTTATCTTTTTCATTTCACTTCCTCCATCATCATAAGCTTCACTTCTCACCATTAAACCACGATTTTGGCCCAAGGGCCAGGGCCAAAGGACCTAGACAAGCTCCGGCAAAAGACCTAGCATGGACGAGCCGTCATTCCGACGAAAGCCGGGGTGACGAATGTAAAGGGATTTCCGGGACACTGCGCTAATCATTCGCACCGCCATTTGAAATCAAATCGGAAAGCGCGCGGGAGTTATCATGCTGTTGGATAAAGTTTTCAATGGTATCGGCATCATTGGATAAAATGGTCGCGATGTTGGCTTTTTGATCGCTATAATACTCATCCCCATGCGTTTCGGGATTGTCGACCGAAACCCTGACCGCGACCTTGATTGCGATAATGGAATGTCGTCCCCCGTCTTCAGGAATCAAAATAGGCCCGCCGGAATCGCCGCTGATCGGTCTTGGGAAAAAAATAAACGTGTTTGGGCGCTTTCCCATGTTTAAGGAAAACGCAATGGCAGGCCGTCAGCGCGAAATAACGCCCGACCAAGGTTCCGCTGCAAGTGTTCAAGTCAGGTCCGTTTTGTTTGACTTGAGCCATGATTTGACCAACGGCGGAAAAGGGATAATCCCCGCTATTATTGACAAGCCTCTCATGATCGCGAAAAAAACTGGTTTTGAGTCCGAAATTGCCCTGCGGGTCTAAATCCGACTGCGCCGAAAGCGCGAAAGGCCTCAAAAACAAAACCAGAAAAAGCGCCGCAATCCGCCAACTGTTCGCCATATCTTGATTATTAAAACACGGTTTTACATCAACCGCTAGGGCCCTTGGACCCAGAACGCCCATGGGTCTTTAGGGTAACGGACGCCGCTCTCATTGGACAAGCCTCTCGCGAAACTAGTATATTGGCGACGTGGAGCGTCCATTAACACCCCAACCTAACTCCTTAACCCAAGCGGCGCTAAAGAGAAGAGCGGAATTTGTCTCATCTTCCGTCGCCGCCTATAGCGGCGTGGTCGTTGACCGCGCCGAGAACTCGATAATTTGGGATGTTGACGGAAAAAAATATATTGATTTTGCCGGCGGAATCGGAGCCTTGAACGTCGGTCATAGCCATCCCAAGGTCGCCCTAGCCCTTCAAAAACAAGCGGCGAGACTGACCCACACCTCTTATCATGTAGCAAGTTACCCGGCTTACGCTTCGGTTTGCGAAAAACTGATCCGAACCATTCCCGGATCCGCCCCTCAAAAAGCCGCGCTTTTTAACAGCGGAGCGGAAGCCGTCGAAAATGCCGTAAAACTTGCGCGCTTTTTTACCCGAAGAAACGCCGTCATCTCTTTTGGCTACGCTTTTCATGGACGAACGCTTTTGTGTTTGACTCTTGACGGACGGGAAAAAGTTTTAAAATCGGGATTCGGCCCCTTCGCGCCGGAAATTTACCGTGCGCCGTATCCCTATCCCTATCGCGCGCCCTTAGGCGTTAGCCTGGACAAATTAACCGAATATTGCTTAGAAGAACTTAAGCGCCTGTGGCGTTCGGAAATTTCTCCTGATCAGACGGCCGCCCTCATTATCGAACCGGTGCAAGGCGAAGGCGGTTTTATCGTCCCCTCGCCCGGGTTTCTCAAAGGGCTTAGAGAGCTTTGCGCCGCTCACGGAGTCATCCTTATTATTGATGAGGTTCAAAGCGGGTTCGGGCGAACCGGAAAATTTTGGGCGTTTGAACATGAGGGCGCGGTCAAGGCCCAAGGCCGAGCGTCCGCGTCGCGCTCTGGAAAAAGCGTCAACGATGAGGGCGTTGTGCCGGATTTGCTGGTTATCGGAAAGTCTCTTGCCGCCGGAATGCCTCTTTCCGCCGTGGTTGGACGAGCTGAAATCATGGACGCCGCCCCTTCAGGGGCCATTGGCGGAACCTATGGCGGAAACCCTCTTTCCTGCGCCGCGGCCCTGGCTGTTTTTGAGATTTTTGAAAAAGAAGATTTGCTTAAAAAAGCCGAAATGATCGCCCAAGCCGTGAAAACCCGTTTTGACTCTTTTCAAAAGAAATTTCGCGTTGTGGGAGAATCCCGCGGGCTTGGCGCCATGCGCGCCTTGGAACTGGTCTCAGACAAGAAAACCAAGACCCCGCTTCCCACTGGCCGAGTCAAAAAAATCATCGCGGAATGCGAAAAAAGAGGTCTTCTCATTCTCAAAGCCGGAATTTTCGACAACGTTTTGCGCACCCTCATGCCGCTGACGATTGAAAAAGAAACTCTCGCCAAGGGCCTCGACATTTTGGAATCCGTGTTGGAAGGTTTTTCCGCATGAAGCTCGCGGTCTTGGGCGGCTTTGGATCGATGGCCGAAGGCGCGCTCCATTACCTGGCCCAAAAGCCCGAGGTCAAGTCTATTTTAGCCGCCGATATTGATTTAACGAAAGCCCCCGCATTTCTCCGCGGCAATCCTCAATCAAGAAAAATAAAGCCCGTTCAAATTGACATCACCCATTTTGAAGCCGCCAAACGCGCGCTTAAAGGAGTTGATTGCCTCCTCAACGCTTCCTGGTATGAGTTTAATCTCACGGCTATGGATTTAAGCCTCGCTTTAAACGCCCACTACGTGGACTTGGGCGGACTTTATCACATGACCCTTAAGGAGCTGAAGAAAAACCAAGAATTTAAGCGCCAAAAAAGGTCGGCTATTTTAGGAATGGGCTCGGCCCCGGGGCTTGCTAATTTAATGGCCGCCTATCTCGCGAAGGATTTCAAATCCATCGATACCTTGGGAATTTATGACGCAAGTTTTGACCCCCTACTCGATAAAAACAAACTCATCGTCCCTTTTTCAATTAAAACCCTGCTCGACGAACATCGGCAAAAAGCCCCTATTCTTTTAAACGGAAAATTTGTCCAAGTTCCGGCGCATTCTCTCGCCGAAGAAATTGATTTTAAAAAACCCCTGGGCCGTATTCGCGTGGGCACGGTCATTCATTCCGAAACGGCAACTCTTCCGAACTTTCTTAAGTCCAAGAAAGTCAAAAACTTATTTTTTAAAATTGGATATCCCCCGGCGCTTAAAACCCAATTAGAAATACTGGAAGCTTCCGGATTCTCAAGCGATGGCCCTGTTCGGATTGATGGGAAACAGATTTCTCCTAAATCTTTTTTAGCCGCTCTTGTTCAGCAAAACGCGCCGAATCTTTCGCCCGCGAATGGAAAGGATTTTGAAATTTTAAGGGTCAAGGCTACGGGAAAAAGCCAAGGGCACGCTCTTGAAAAAACTCTTGATTGCGAAATGACTGGAAATGGGAAAATCTCAGCGGGAAGTTTGGGCGTCGGCATTCCCGCCGCCCTTGCGGCCCTGATGATGATTGAAAGACAAACTCTCCGCTCAAACGGAGTCTTCTCACCCGAACAGGCCTTAGACCCGGTTCGGGTTTTCAAAGCTCTCGGAGATTTAAAAATTTTTAATTTTATCGAAACGATCACAAAACCTATTTTAAGGAACCGCTCATGAAACGAACCGCGCAAGACATTCTCAAGGAAACTCAAAAAACCCTCGATCTCGTGGCTAAGCCCGAACTGACGGAAGAAGAAAAAAACTGGGTCACCGACGCCACCGCCAATTACTATTCCAGTCACGTCAACCCCGGCATTCTCGAATACCGCAAATCAGTCTCAACCGAATATATTTCGGTCGAATGGGCCGACAGCGCGAACGGTTTTACCGATATTAAAGGAAAGCATTATCTGGATCTTTTAGGCGGATATGGAATCTTTAACGTAGGCCATCGCCACCCCAAGGTGGTGGAAGCGGTTTCTAATCAACTCAAAAGACAAGCCCTTCACTCCCAGGAACTTCTCGAACCTTTCCGCGCCATCTTAGCGAAACTCATCCACGATATCACGCCGGGAGATTTACAATTTAGCTTTTTCGGAAACTCCGGGGCGGAAGCGGTTGAAGGGGCGATGAAACTCGCCATGCTTCACACCGGACGCAAATCCTTCGTCGCCGCGACCTCGGCTTTTCACGGAAAAACCCTGGGCGCTCTTTCGGCGACCGCCAAAGCGAAATTCCGCCAGCCTTTCTTGCCGATTCTGCCTGACTGTTATCACGTCCCCTACGGCGACGCCGATTATATCGAGTCCATCGTCCGTTCGGCTGATGAGGTGGGAAACGACATCGCGGGAGTGATTCTCGAACCCATTCAAGGCGAAGGCGGCATCAATGTTCCGCCAGATGATTATTTCCCCAGAGTCCGGGAAATTTGCGACCGGTACGGGGCGCTTCTGATTGCCGACGAAGTCCAAACCGGCATGGGAAGAACCGGGAAAATGTTTTGCGTGGACCATTGGGATGTCGTCCCCGACATCATGTGCATGGGAAAAGCGATGGGCGGCGGCGTTATGCCCATTGGAGCCTTTGTCTCAAACAAAACCATTTGGGAACAACTTTTTCCCGAGCCCTGGCTTCATTCGACCACCTTTGGAGGAAACCCTCTGGCCTGCGTGGCGGCCATCGCCAATATCCATGTTCTTCTTGAGGAAAAGCTTCCCGAGCGCGCCGACAAAATGGGAAATGAAATGATTTCCAAACTCAAGGCCCTGCGCCGCAGATTTCCGAAACTGTGCGCGGATGTCCGCGGAAAGGGCCTCATGATCGGACTTGAATTTCCCTCGGATGCCTTGGGTTATGAAATCGCCAAGGGCCTCTTTGATCATGGGGTACTAGTCGCGGGAACTCTTTTTTCCGCGAAAACCATCCGCATCGAACCGCCACTCACCATCACCCAGCAAGAAATGAATCAATCGCTTGATACCATCGAAAAAGTTTTTAAAGAAGTCAACGCCCGACATTTTGAATCTAAAAAGCCGGCGGGAGTCAAAAAACAACATGACAAAGAACCAGGAACCGCTTAAGCGCATCGTTTTAAACCCCGCAACCGAGGAAACCCTCGCGCAAATCAAGGACGCGGGCGAAAAAGAAGTCAACTCCGCGGTCTCTTCAGCGAAAAAGGCCTTCCCGCTTTGGGCTTCTAAATCTCCCGCCGAACGCGCCGCGCTTCTTTTTGGCTGGGCCAGTCTCATTGAAAAAAACTCCGCGCGACTGGCGCGTTTAGAATCTCAAAATACCGGCAAACCCCTCAAACTCTCTGAAGACGGAGATTTGCCTTTTGCCGTCGATAACCTGCGTTTTTTCGCCTCTTCGGCGCGGGTTTTAGAAACTCCCGCATCCGCCGAGTATGCGACGGGGTATTTGTCTTTTCTTAAGCGGGAGCCCATCGGCCCAGTCGCCTTAATTACGCCCTGGAATTATCCCTTGATGATGGCGATTTGGAAACTCGCCCCCGCTTTAGCAGCGGGAAATTCCTGTGTCATCAAGCCGGCAGAATTAACGCCATTGACCACTCTTGAAATCGCGAAACTCGCCCTAAAGGCGGGGATTCCCGAAGGCGTGATTAATGTCGTTTTTGGCGGAGAAGAAACCGGAAAACTTTTAACTTCTCACCCGGAGATTAAAATGATTTCCTTTACCGGAGATACTTTGACGGGACGCAAAATCATGTCTCAGGCTTCCGCGACGGTCAAGCGCACCCATTTAGAGCTGGGCGGGAAAGCCCCCTTCATCGTTTTTGAGGACGCGGATATATCCGCCGCCGTTTTAGGCGCCGTCGTCGGTTCTTTTGTGAATGCCGGGCAAGATTGTACCGCCGCAACCCGTCTTTATGTGCATAAAAAAGTTTTTGATCGCTTTACCGCTGATTTTCTCAAAGAGACAAAAAAAATAAAACTTGGGCTTTTTGACGATCCAAAGACCGACATGGGACCCTTGATTTCCGAAGAACACCGAAGCCGTGTCGAGGGATTTTTAGAACGCGCCAAAAACGTAGAAATTATCTTAGGCGGGAACCGCCCCTTTCATCTTAAGAGCGGATTTTTCTTTAGTCCCACGATTATCCTCAACGCCGCGCAAAAATCTGAACTCATCCAAAAAGAAATTTTTGGCCCCGTGGTTTGCCTTTTGCCGTTTAAAGATGAGACAGAAGCGATTCATCTCGCCAATGACGTGGAGTACGGCCTTGCGGCTTCGGTTTGGACATCAAATACACAACGAGCTCTGCGGATTTCTTCTGCTCTTCGCTTTGGAACCGTCTGGATCAACGATCATCTGCCTCTAACCTCTGAAACTCCGCACGGCGGGTTCAACCAATCGGGCTTTGGAAAAGATTTGTCTCGACAGGCGCTTGAAGAATATACCGTTATTAAACACATCATGGCGGATATGTCCGGCGAGGTTCGCAAACCCTGGCACTACACCGTTCTCGGCGGAAAATAAGCACGCTACGCATTTCCCCAAAGTTCTGGGCCTTGACAAAAGATAATCCTGGAGCTATGTTAGGGTTATGCTAGAAATACTAGAACACCTCATCAGCCAGGAAGCCCAGCATCCGCATCAGTTTCGGAAAGCTCTTTACCGAGAATTTCTTTCATCAGAGGTCTATCTATTGACCATGGGGGAACCTCTTCAAGACGGGGTTTCAACGCTGAGGCAATCAAGTGATTTTCTTTTATGGGCGGAGCAAAAAGCTCCGGGAGAATTCCAAGTTCCGGTTTTCCCATCTTCGGACTCGGTCGCCAGTTTTATTAGCTCTCATCATCTAAAAGCGCCCGCGGGTAAGGAATTTCTTTGGATGAGTCAAAACCCACAAAAAGCCCTCGCTCCTCTTCTTGAACTCAACGGTTTCTTGGGACTCAATCTTTACTTGGCGGAACACGAATCCGTCGCCGTTTCCCAGGAAGAAACAAAACTTCTGGCCCAGGGAATCATTCCACACAACGCTTAAAATAAAGAAGCTCGTCTCTTTACTTTAGGGTTACTGGAGATGCGGGAGCGGCTTGAGTTTTTTGCGGAATAGGAATCGTAAAGAAAAAGCGGGAACCCTTCCCCAATTCCGATTCCACCCCCATCTCGCCGCCATGGAGTTGGACAATTTCGCGAGCAATCTTAAGGCCGAGCCCGAATCCCGCTTTTCTCATTGCCTGGGCTTGTTGAGATTGGAAGAAGCGTTCAAAAACTCTCGGCAAGTCCTCTTTTGAAATTCCAATTCCAGAGTCGCGCACACCAACAGTCAACATTTGAGGCCCTAAGTCCACTTTAATCTGAACAAGCCCCCCTTCTTTGGTGTATTGAACGGCATTCGTGCAAAGATTTTGAATCACTTGCCCGATACGGTGGGGATCGCCTTTCAACATTGGCAAATTTGGCGGAACTTGAACCTCAAAGCGAATTTTTCTCTGCTGGGCGACGATTTGAATGCGGGAACTCACATCTTGAATGACCTCAGACAAATTGAGTTCTCCTAAATTAACGCGCAGTTTACCGGATTCGATAGCCGCCAAATCAACTAAATCCGAAATCAAAAGGTTCAGCGTCTTGGCCGCGGAGTTAATGTGCGAGGAATATTCCAACTCCTTGGGAGCGTCCTTAAGGCTCATTCCTAATATTTCGGAATATCCCAAAATCGCGGTTAAGGGGTTTTTGACGTCGTGGGCGACCATCGCGAAAAACTTTTTTTGAAATCCGTTGATTTGCTCAAGCTGGCGGTTCGATTCCTGAACTTCTTTTAGAAGGCGCGCATTTTCTAAAATCAGGAATCTACGCTCAAGCGCGCGGCGAACGGAGAAAATAAGACGAGAGGAATCGACCGGCTTAAGCAAGGCGTCGTCTAACCCCAACTCGACGGATTGGCTGACCCCCTGAAGCGCGGCGGTTAGGGGATAACGATCAACCATGAAGATGATTCTTAAATCCGGATCATGTTCTCTGAGTTTTTGGGCGATTTCAAGACCTGTATGCCGAGTATAGGCCAAGGCGGCTCCGACCACCGCCAAATGAAAACTGCCCTTTATTTGCGCTCGGCGCAACGCGTCTTCCGCGTCCATGGTCGTAACCACATCATAGCCCGACACGCGCAAGGCTTCAGACAATGCGTCCAAGGTCGGCTTATAATTATCCAAAAACAGTATTCTCTCCTTGCCCCTTTGAGCCGGCTCCGTCAGTTGCGGGGCCTCGGTTAAAAGCTTTGGAATAAAGCCCACTTCTTCGCGAAAAAGCTCAACGGGAATATTCTCCCTCAAGCGATTGGCCGCCCAACGGACGCGATCAATGCTCGAAATGTAATAGCAAACGCAATTAGTCACGGCTTTTCTCAAAGCCGCGTCAAAACGAACAACATCAGACCATAAACCAGGCAAGGGAATAATAACCTGGCATTTTCTCCCTACGCCAAAAGAGGCGGGCTCAGGCTTGGAGGTCTGGGAAACGTTTTTCCAGAAGGTCTTCCCCGGATCGGAAACATCGTTGGGCGGAATGGTTCTTTCCAAAAGAAATTTTTCAAGATTTTGGGCATTTGGATATTCTTCAACGACGATTCCCGATTGCCTGAACGCAATCGGAAGAGCATGACTGGTAAAAAATGCCTCATCCGCCAAAAAGACAACCGAACGCTCAACCGAACGCAATTGATCGGCAAAACCATGGGGAGGAGGCCAGGGAAGAGTCCGCACTGGGACAGACTGAACGGGAGAAAAACTCGCCAAGGTTTGAAGCAAAAAAAGAGGAAATCGTCCGCGAATCTTATAGGCGTTAAAGAGGGCTTGCCTTTCCGCAACGCTCATGCGCTCATGATCAAGAACCAAAGCCGCGATATCCGGAGTTCCCATACGAATGATCGCATCCGCCGCGGAATTAAACGCCGTCAGGGAGTAATCATAATTTTTAAGATAAGTTTCCAACTCGCCGATCAAGGTCATGTCTTGGGTGACGAGGAAAATGGCGCCTTTACTCATTGTTTCTCTTTTTGGCCGATGGGCTTCAGTTTCGCCGTGAAGTGGCGCAAGGTCTTGGGTTCCTCAGTAATCTCAAGGCCGCGAATGAATTTTTTGCGGCTGACAAGAAAACCAAAAACCTCGATAATAAAATCAACATGACTTTGGGTGTAAACGCGGCGCGGCAAAGCCAGCCGAACCAGTTCCATCTTCGCAGGCTTAAAATCTTCCCCTGTTCCTCGCCCAAACATCAAGGAACCAACCTCAACCGAGCGAATGCCTCCCAACAAATAGAGTTCGCAAACCAAGGCCTGGGCCGGAAACTGATGGGGAGGAATGTGCGGCAAAAAGCGCTTCGCATCCACGTAGATCGCATGGCCTCCGGGAGGATTGATGATCGGCACCTTATGTTTTTTTAACCCTTCCGCTAAGTAAGCCGCCGAACGCAAACGATAGGAAAGATAATTTTCATCCACGATTTCTTTAAGGCCCTGCGCAATGGCCTCGAGATCCCGGCCCGCGAGCCCCCCGTAAGTCGGAAAACCTTCGCCTAAGATCAAAAGCTCCTTGGACTTCCTAAGCCATTCGGAATTATTAAAAGCCAAAAACCCTCCCATATTCGCGAAAGCGTCTTTTTTCGCGCTCATGAGGCATCCATCAGCTAAAGAAAACATCTCTTTGGCGATTTCAAACGCCGAGCGATGGGACTCCCCTTTTTCACGGAGCTTAACGAGAAAAGCATTTTCGGCGAAACGCGCGGCATCGATAATCAGCGGAATTTTATTTTGCCTGGCGACTCGGGAGACTTCTTTTAAATTGGAAAGGGAAACCGGTTGCCCACCTAGAGAATTATTCGTCACGGTCATGATGATCATCGGAATATTTTTAGGGCCGATTTCCAAAATAGATTTTTTCAAGGCCGTGATGTCGATATTCCCCTTAAAGGGAAATGCGGAAGAAAAATTAAACGCTTCTTTGACCGGCAAGTCCAAGGCCGCGCTTCCGGCGACCTCAACATTGGCCCTCGTCGTGTCGAAATGAGTATTGGCGATGACCGTTTTCCCCGGCCCGCAAAGAACCGACATAAAAATTCTCTCGGCCGCCCGGCCCTGATGAGCGGGCAAGACATAACGATATCCCGTCAAGTCCTTAATCGCTTTTTCAAAAACGTACCAACTGCGCGCGCCGGCGTAGGACTCATCCCCCCGCATCAAACACGCCCATTGTTCGGAAGACATCGCGGAAGTCCCAGAGTCAGTCAATAAATCAATCAAGACTTGATCAGCCGGAATTTGAAAAAGGTTGCAATGCGCTTTCCTTAACAAATCCGCTCGTTGTTTTTCAGTGGTAAAGCCTAACGGCTCAACCATCTTAATTCGGAAAGGCTCGATAATTGTTTTCCACTCAGGCATAGGTTGACCCATTTTTATGAGAATTAAAAGCGCAATCCGAACACGAACAAATTTCTCTCAAATACTCAAAAGTGTATATTCCCGCTCCGTGCCCATCCGAAAAGGAAAAAGCCAAGGCATAATGACCGACCACGCTTTCCCTTTGAGAAACGAGATCCGACGGAATTGTCGAGACGTCCAGAATTCTTTCTCCGGTGAATTCATCCCGGCACATCGCGCATGGACAGTTTTCTCTTAGGTAGCGAAAAGGATATTCGCTTTTATGTCCATCATGCCAAGAAATATAGAGTTTATGCGCGTCTTTTTCTATTTCGGAAGGGACTGGCATTTTTTCTTAAAAAACTATTTCGTTATTCCTAATAAATGTTATAAAATTAACGGCGAAGACAAAAGCACAAAGGAGGCAGCCATGATTAAAAAAATGAATAAGGCCGCGTTTTTAAAAGAGCCGATTGAACACATCGACATCACCAAATTCAACGCGGTTCCCTTGATAGACGCGATGAGCAAAATGGCTTTTTCCGCGCGAGATCTCGCGCGGGCCTCTGAAATCTATGATCGAATGCTCGCTGATAAAGACACCTCCATCATCCTCTGCTTGGCGGGTTCCTTGTTTTCAGCGGGACTCAAGAAAATCGTATGGGACATGGTTGAAAACAACATGGTTGACGCCATCGTGTCGACCGGAGCGAATATTGTTGACCAAGACTTTTTTGAAGCCCTGGGAAACAAACACTACAAAGGCAGTAAATGGGTTGACGATCACGCTCTTCGCGCCGCCCGCGTGGACAGAATTTATGATACCTTTATTGATGAGGACGCATTAGGGGACACCGATGACACTAGCGCCGAAATCGCAAATCACCTTACGCCGCGCCCCTATTCTTCTCGTGAATTTATCATGGAGATGGGAAAGTATTTAATGACAAAAGGAAAAATTAAGGAATCGGTGATTTTGTCGGCTTACAAAAAAGGCCTGCCGATTTTTGTCCCCGCCTTCTCGGACTGTTCCGCCGGCTTTGGGCTTCTGCGCCACCAATGGGACAACGCGGATGAGCATGTCTCGATTGATTCCGCGAAAGACTTTGTCGAACTGGTGAAAGTCAAAATAGCCTCGAAAGACACCGGACTTTTGATGATCGGCGGCGGAGTGCCCAAGAACTTCGCTCAAGACGTCACTGTCGGAGTTGAAATGCTGGGACTGGAACCCAAAATGCACAAATACGCGATTCAGCTCACCGTCGCCGACGAAAGAGACGGCGCCCTTTCCGGCTCCACGCTCAGAGAAGCCTGCTCTTGGGGCAAGGTGGATACCGTTTACGAGCAGATGGTTTATTCCGAAGCCACTCTCTCCTTGCCGCTTCTCGCTTCCTACGCCTACCACAAGGGCTCTTGGAAGGCGAGAACCGCCCGCCGATACAACGACGTTCTCAAGGCGCAAGAAGCAAAATCCTTAGCCGCTGCAAAATAAGCCGGATTCATGGATAAAAATTTCGATCCAAACTCGGCCGCAGCCGAGGGATCCGGGATTTTTGGCCTTCCTTTTAAAGAATCGGATTCCGCGCTGGTTTATCTTCCCGTGCCTTGGGAAGCGACCGCTTCTTACGGCGGCGGAACCGCCCAAGCCCCCTCGGCCATCCTTCAAGCGAGCGCCCAAGTCGATCTTTTCGACGGAGACGTCTTAAAGCCCTACGAACCGGGGCTTTTTTGCCTGCCGGAATCGAAAAAGATCAGGGAATGGAATAAAATAGCTAAGACTGCCGCGCGAAAAGTTATTTCTCATGGAGGAGACATTTCAAAAAATAAGTCTCTTCAAAAATCCTTGACCCTCGTCAATGCTTTGAGCGAAAAGCTCAACGAGGAAGTTTACAAAGAATCGCGGCGCGTTTTGGAGGCGGGAAAAGTTCTCGCCGTCATCGGAGGAGATCATTCAACCCCCTATGGCGCAATCAAAGCGGCCGTTGAAAAATTTCCCGGGCTTGGAATTCTCCATTTTGACGCGCATCATGACTTAAGACGCGCCTATGAAGGATTTACCCACTCACATGCGTCTATCCTCTACAACGTTTTGGAAACTATTCCGGTTTCCCGCCTGGTTCAAGTCGGCATCCGGGATTTCTGCGAGGAAGAGGCGGATTACGCGCGCAAAAAAAGCGCCCAGGTCTCCGTTTTTTATGACGCCCAAATTAAGGCTTCCCTTTTCTCCGGCGAACCCTGGATGGGGATTGCCTCTCGTATTATTTCTCAACTTCCGGAAAAAATTTGGATTACCTTCGACATTGACGGACTTGACCCTCGCTTTTGCCCACATACCGGAACGCCGGTTCCCGGAGGCCTCGACTTTGACCAAGCCGTCTATCTTATCGCCCAGGCCGTTAAAAGCGGGCGCAAAATCGTGGGCTTTGATCTCAACGAAGTTTCCCCAGGCCTTAATTCAAAAAATGGAGAATGGGACGCCAATGTCGGCGCAAGACTCCTCTATAAGATGACGGCCTGGACCTTGGCCAGTCTTGGTCTTAGGCAATACCGCTAGAATTTTTTGGATGCGGCCTAACCGGATTTCGCCGCCGCGATTTTATAGAAGCCAGAGCGCATTCTTGACTGAGGCGTCTTTCAGGACTCATCAATGAAAAACGTGGACGTGACAGGGATCGAACCTGCGACCTCCTCGTTGCGAACGAGGCGCTCTCCCAGCTGAGCTACACGCCCAAAATCCTTTACTTATAAGCGTTTTTCTCGATTTTTGAAACTTCTATTTTGGAGCTGGTGTCCAAATAGTGTCCATCTCTCGGCAAATCTAAAGATTCGATAGGCATGGACGAATCAAATTTTTCCATCTTCGCGGCCAAGTGCCCCTTCGCCAAATGAGCGTAGCGTTGCGTCATTTGAGGCGAAGAATGACCCAATATTTTCTGCAAAGTCGGCAAATCTCCCGTTTTCATGACAAAATGACTGGCGAAAGTGTGTCGCAAGTCATGGAACCTGAACATTTCTATTTTAGCATCTTTGAGCGCCGAAAAGAATCTCCGGCGAAGCGTAATTTCCGGCACATCGAACACGGAGCCCTGGGCCTGCGGTCCCAATGCCAAAAAAACTTCCCTTAATTTCCCGCCTATCGGGATTTCCCGCGCCTTTCCCGATTTCGATTTAAGAATGAAAATGATGTTGCGCTCCAAATCCACGTTCTCCCAGCTTAGTCCCAATATTTCTCCCTTCCGCATTCCCGTCAAAACGGCGCACGACAGGATCGGCCTTATCGAAGCGGAACAGGCAAGAAAAAGCCTCCGAATTTCCTCCTCTTCAAGAAATCTCAGGCGATGATTGCCGGGCTTCCTGCGGCGGATTTTCTCGGCGGGATTTTCCCCGAGGAAATCTCCCCAATCCTTGGCGCGGTTAAACACCGGGGAAAGAAACGCGATTAAGCGGTTCGCCGTTGAAGCAGAGGTCTCTTCCGCCTTTTTGTTATAAATCTCCTGAACGTCCGAAACGGCGATATCCGAAAGCCTGCGGCCCCCAAACTTGACCTTTAACGCCTCGAAAACCGAGCGAATGCCCTTGGCCTTTAAATATTGCCCTTCCAGTTTCCAATATTTCTCAACGGCTTGCGAAAAGGCGATGGACTGTTGTTGTCGTTCGGGGAAAAATCGCCGCTCCGCCCCCTGGGCTTGCCGCTTTCGCAAAACTTCCTTGGCCAGGGTTTTGGAGGGGCCGATTTTCTCCCGCTTCCGGCGTCTTCCATGGTAATAGTCGATATACCAGCTCTCGCCTTTTTTGAAGAGTCCCATACCTTACTTACTCAAAACTCCCGAAAAAGTTCCATCCGCCGTCATCCTTTTCCGCGACAATTTACGCAAAGGATGAAACCCCCACGCGCCTTTCTTTCAGCCACGCTTCTATTTCTCTTAAGTCAAAGCGCACCGAACGTCCCATCTTAAGATGCGGAATTTTTTTCTGATGCGTCCAGGTATAAAGCGTGGCCACGGGGGTTCCCATATACTCCGACAATTCCTCGATTCGGAGAAATCTTTTCTCCAAGGTAGTTGCGCGTTCATCTTCCATTACGGCGTCGGTTTCGTTTGTTGTCATGTTTTCCTCCTCAATAAGGGCGGACTCCCACAAGGGATTCTTCAGGACGGAACAGGGGTTCCAGCAGGGATTCTTCCGG
The DNA here is from genome assembly GCA_021796015.1 of bacterium. The sequence goes on along the minus strand of JAJYOT010000025.1, from coordinate 1,675 downwards.
CTTGCCTAAATAAATCTCGTCGCCCCTATACCCCACGAAAGGACCTCGTCCCAAGGACGACTTGAACTCCATAAGATCGCAGACATAAATGAAATCAGCCATGAACTTGCGCGCGCGGGACAAGAGGAGTTTTGTTCCGTTCGGGAAAGCCGCGATGTAGAGAACAACCGCCGGTCCGGGTAAGTTGGCCCGGTAAAACTCCCAGAGTTTGCGGTATCGTGCGGCTGATTTGAGGCTTCTCTCGACCTCGACCGCCTTTGGTTGTTCGGCGTCCGTAATCCATAAATCCGGTAAAGGAAAATCCCCCGCATGGCCTCGGCTTAGAACCTGACGCTCGAACTCGGTTGAGACCCGAAGCCCCAAGAGTTCGCTCATGACGAGTCCAATCCCTGAAACCAAGAGCTCATGCTTGACCATGAAGTCTGAGATCATCTCCCGATAATCCCCAATCCTGGCCATGCCGGCCTCTTCCAATGCCTTATGACCTTCCCGTGTCAGCGCGTAAACCCTCGGCGCATTGATATGGCGATGATGCTTCGCAAGCCCCCGCTTTTCAAGCCGTTCCAGGACCTTGTAGCTCGCTCCCCGGTATTCGTCCTCAAAGCTTCCGTTAAAAAATAAATCCAGCTTTTCCTTTTCCGAACCCCCGTTGAACGCCAATCCCTCGATCTGAGGCAGGCTTAAAATTCCCCATTTCTCCAGACCTCTCAAGACCCTCAACCCCGTTCTTCTAATCTCAAACTCGGACGTTTCCCCTTCATAACAGACACTAATCTTGACCCTTTCTTCCTTCATTTATCTCCTCTCCCACAAGATATTTCCCGCCCCAAACCCCGCCGTCCTCCTGACCACAGCACCACTGTTGACCACAATTTTTAATGTGGTTGTGGGGGTGTGGTCAGGAGGCTTTGGCGGCCTTTTCGCCAAAGAGGCGGGCGAAAAAAGACCGGAAATATCGCTCATTTTTGAAGTTCTCCGGTTTTCCGCCCATGTCTGCAAGAACAGATACAGCGACAGACGCAGGTTTTTCCGAGCTTCATGGATTTTTGAGCTCGAATTTCCCTGAGGAAACTTCCTTGGAGAGTGAGCGTATGGCCTCCGACAGAAGCCTTTCGCGGCTGATGTCTTGCCCCTGTTTCATGAACTTCAAGCGAATCTCGTCCAAGGTTACGATGTCCTTGATCAGGATGAAATTCTGCATCTTGATGTAGCGGGAAGGCTTCAGGTTCTTGCCCTCAGTCCGGCCCGGTTGGTCCAAGAATTCGGCTTCCTCGGCCTCCAATCTTCCGTCTATTTCCATCTGAGTCATCTGCGCGTCCATGATTTTTTCCCCCTTCATTTCGGTATTCAGCTTCCGGTTCTTGGTATGGATTTTTATGCCAAGTCCCGAGATTTGGTCTGGATGGGGCTTCTCAGAGGGAAAACGGGCAAATCGAGGGTTTTAAGACATTTTCAAATGAAACGATAGTGTTTCATTTGAAAATCTTAAAATAACGCTCAATGGAAGCTTTCCGTTGTGTTGGAAGCGGAATTTTGTCCCGGGTAGAAGGGCCTGAGTAGTGTTAAAAAAACACCTTGTTTTTTTTACACTCTCATCAGAACGGATCAATCCGTTGGTGGCGAGTTTGTATGAGGGACTAAAGGAAAAACTGACACTTCACCGCTTGAAGGAAGA
>JAJYOT010000024.1:8011-27647 GCA_021796015.1 bacterium | reverse complement strand
TTCCCATGGCGAATATGGTCGCGGCCTTTTTATTTCGCCGCTCATTTTTGTGAAAACGATGAAAAATCGCAATCGCGTCGGTCTTTTTTGCATGGGAGCTTTGCTCGTTCTCGCCGGTTGCGGCGGAGCTCCTAGAAAAATCGTGGTTTTGGATTTTGCCGAGGGCCGGGTTGTCGATCTCTCGATTACCGAAAAATTGACCGGAGTCAACGATTATGTCTTTTTCTCTCTTCCCAAAAAAAGCGAGTTTTTAGACGGGTATATTCAGGGCGTTGTGACCGATTATGCCGACAATCCCATTCAAGGGGTGGTGGTCCGCGCCGTGGCCTCCGCAGAAGGCCAGGAAAGTCAAGATCAATTTGATACCGGGGAAAAAGCTTTGGCGGTCAGCTCTTTTGATCCCGGGGTCAGCGATTCAAACGGCTTTTACCGAATTCGTTTTTCCTTGCCTATTGTCAACGGCATTGTCGATGTTCGAGGGAAATTGGTGTACAACCCCGGCTGGGAAGAAGAGAAAGCCAATCTTGGAAAAGCCTATGAGCCTCAGATGAAACAGAGTCCGTTTAGGCTTTATTACGAGGAAAAAACCGGGATGATTGTTTTTGCGGAAGGAATACGCAAGGTGATTGTCTCTCCAGTCCGCAGTCTTTCCGGCGGGACAGCCATGGCCCCTTTGCCGGGAACATTGCCGCCTTCGTCTCAATCCGCGGCTTCTCCACAAAAGAAAGAATCAAAGCCAGCGGCCTCTAAGTCGGAAGACGATCTCTTTAAGGGATTTGGATTTGGCCCTTAGTCCGTTGCGAACCTTTCATCATGATGAAATCGGCTTACCTCGATTATAACGCGACGACTCCCATTCGGCCGGAGGTCATGGAAGCGGTCCTTCCCTTTTTGAAAGACGGCTTTGCCAATCCCAATAGTCCCTATCGGATCGGACAAGAAGTTCGCCGCTCGCTTGAGCTGGCGCGCGAGCGGGTGGCGCGTCTTTTAGGCGCTAAAAATCCGAGCGAAATCATTTTTACTTCCTCCGGTTCCGAAGCCAACTCCGCCGCCCTTTACGGAGCCGCTTGGCATTCCTTGCAGCAAAGCGGGAGAAACAAAATTATCGTCAGCGCCGTCGAGCATGAAAGCGTTCGCGAGACTCTCCCGATTTTGTCGAGTCAAGGTTTTAAGATTTATGAGACCGGGGTGGACTCAAACGGGCTCATCAATTGTGAGTCTCTGCTAGAGGCCATCGATGAGCGCACGGCCTTGGTTTCAGTGATGCACGCCAATAACGAGACCGGAGTTGTCCAGCCCATCGAAAAAATAGCGGCTTTTTGCCAAGACAGAGGAGTCTTGTTTCACTCCGACGCGGTTCAATCCGCGGGGAAAATAGCCCTTGATGTTGAGAGTTTGGGCGTGGATTTGTTGTCGATTTCCGGCCATAAATTGGGCGCGCTTAAAGGCGCGGGGGCTTTGTATATTCGAACAGGGGTCAAACTCTTTCCGCTCATTGCCGGGCTTCAGGAAAAAAGGCGTCGGGGCGGAACCGAAAATGTGATTGGAATCGTCGCGCTTGGAGTTGCCTCCCAGTTAAGTTTATCCGAGTTGTCTTCTTTTCAGAGATATTTATCTTGGCAAAAACAAATTGAAGAGGGGTGTCTTTCTGTTTCTGGCGTGCGCTTAAATGGGGGCAAGGCGAAACGCTTGCCGAATACCTCGAATTTTTCAATTGAGGGCGTTGACGGACATTCTCTGGCAATCGCGTTTGATTTGGCGGGGGCGTGCGTTTCTAGCGGTTCTGCGTGCGCGACCGGACTCTCAAGCCCGTCTCATGTTCTCCGCGCGATGGGTCTTTCTAAAGACTTAGTCAAAGGCGCCTTGCGCGTTTCAACGGGATGGAGAACCACCCAAGAAGAGGTCGATTACTTTATTAAAGTTTTCCCAAGCGTGGTTAATAAAATGCGCTCGGTTTCTTTGGTTCCGGCATGAATCAGCGAGTGATCGTAGCGATGTCTGGCGGCGTCGACAGCTCGGTGGCGGCCGCGTTATTAGTCGAACAGGGTTTTGAGGTCATTGGAGTGACCCTTCAACTCTTGCCCGGGGCTTCGACCGGCTTTGGCTGTTGCGGATCTCCCGCCGATATCGCCGATGCCAAGGCGGTGGCCTCTCGCCTGGATATTTCTCATTATGTTATCACCATGGATGAACTTTTTGAAGATAAGGTCATTCGCCCTTTTGTCGAATCCTACCTTCGGGGAGATACGCCAAACCCCTGCGCTCTTTGTAACCGCTTCGTCAAATTTGGGCATCTTTTGGGTCTTGCCCAGGCTTGGGATGCCGGTTTTCTCGCCACTGGTCATTACGCGCGCGTCAAAGAGGGAAAACTTTACCGCGCCCAAGATGAAAACAAGGACCAGACTTATTTTCTTTATAATTTGGGCCCGCGCGAATTGTCTCGCTTGGTTTTTCCAGTCGGAGATTTGTCAAAGCCCGAGGTTCGCTCTTATGCCAGACGCCTTGGTCTTGAGACCGCGGATAAACCCGAAAGTCAGGAAATTTGTTTTATTCCCAATCGCGATTACCGCGGATTTGTCAAATCCCATCCTTTGAGTGCGGGCCTTGATTCCGCTCTTAAATCCGGTCCGATTAAAGATGTTTCCGGACGAGAACTGGGTCGCCATCAGGGAACAGTCGATTATACGATCGGGCAAAGAAAAGGGCTTGTCTCCGGCTCTCCCGCGCCCAAATATGTCGTGCGCTTGGATCCTAAAAATCAAACGGTCATTGTTGGAGAAAAAGAACAGACCCTGTCTTCCGTGTGCGAAATCTCTGATATGATCTGGACTTCCGGAATTCCCGTCGCGGAGGGGCAGGCGTCGGTTCGCATTCGCCATCGCCATCCGCCAGCGCCGTCTAATTTTTCTATGACCGAAGAGGGGCGGATTCGCGTTCGTTTCGATTTTCCCCAGCGGGCTGTTACTCCGGGGCAATCGGCGGTTTTTTATCAAGGAGAAGAAGTGCTTGGGGGTGGAATGATTAAGGAGGTTATTGAATGAAAAAAATCTTTATTTTTTTGGCCGCTTTATCGGCGTCTTTAGCTTGCGCGCCATCGACTAAACTTTTTTCCGATTCGTCTTCCCGCGCGATGGATGAAGAAGCTTCCAAAGCGCAGGTCCAGGCGGCCGAATCTCAGACTCTTTCTTTCTTGGGAAATATTGATTCCGCCATTGCCGCCTACTATCATGACCGCGGCTCTATTCCTCCCGATATCAAATCCTTGGTTCCCAAATATTTATTTGAAATTCCGGTCGTGGAATTGGGACTTCCTAACTATAGAAATACTCGGATGGTGACGGTTTATCCGCCCAGTATTTTAAAGAACGGCAGAGTCGATGGCAAGAAGATTAAAAATACCGGCGGCTGGGGATATGTCGTCAATGGAAACCAGGTGATCGCTTTTGTCGATGCAACGGCGGCTCTTCGCTATCCCATAGAGCCTCACGCGCCTAAATACTGGTATCAGCAATCCGGGGCCAGGCTTACTCCTTAATTTTATTTAAGAAGGCCTCGTTGTTGGGTTCGCGTCCCAGGAAGTCTTTCATCGATTCCATTTCCGGCCGCTCGCTTCCCTGTTCAAGAATTTTTTTCCTGTAATCCATGCCGACCGCGGGGTTTAAAACGCCTTCTTTTTTAAAGCGGGAAAACATATCATCGGCAAAAACCTCCGACCACAGGTAAGAATAATATCCGGCTCCGTAGCCTCCCAAGAGATGCCCGAAGCTGGCGGCAAAGTGAGTGTTTTCTTGGGGCGGGAAAAGCCCGATCCAGCCCATGATTTGATTGAAAATCGTATTGACATCGCTGGGAACGGTCGCGTGGACGGCGAGGTCGGCCAGGGCAAAGGAAAGTTGCCGCAGGTAGGCCAAGGATTGTCCGAGTTTTTTAGAGCGCTTCATTTGCTTGAGAAATGGAGAGGGAAGTTTCTTTGAAGAATCGCGGTAGTGGCCGGAGATATTTTTTAAAATCTTGGGTTCCCAAACGAAGTGTTCCATCATCTGGGAGGGAGCTTCGACAAAATCCAGGGCGACGTTAGAGCCGGCAAAGCTGGCGTATCTTGCCTTGGTCAGGGTTTGATGCATCAGATGCCCGAACTCGTGGAAAAATGTCTCCACCTCGTCGAAATTAAGTAGAGCCGGGCGATCGGAGCGCGGAGGGCTGAGATTGGCGACCATGGCCGCCACGGGGTTTTTATATCCATCCTTGAGTTCTCTTCCGTTGATTAAAGGAAAGGCCGCGGCATGTCCGAATTTTCCGGGACGAGGATAGAGATCAAGATAAAAATGCCCGATTCTTCCATTGGTTTTTGCGTCTCTGATTTCAAAGGCGCGAACGTCCTTGTGCCAAACATCGGGGTTTTGAATTTCAGAAAAACGAAGGCCTAAAATTTGTTGATAGCTTTTAAGCGTGCCTTCGACGACTTGATTGACCGGAAAATATTCTTTTAATGAGCCCTCGTCTAATTGATTTTGGCTCTGATGCCATTTGCCGAGATAATAGCCTTTTTCCCATGAATGAACCTCTTGGGCCTCGGTAAAATCTTTTTTCTTGATTTTTAGAAGCTCTTTTAGTTCCGCGTCGCCCTTGGAGCGCAGAATCGGCAAGAGCCCGTTTAGAAAGTTCCAGACATTTTCGGGCTTCTCGGCCATACGGCCTTCAAGGGCCATTTCCGCATAAGAAGGATATCCTTGGGCCTTGGCCGATTCATCTCTGAGCTTGAGAGCTTCTTGGAGAAGGGGGATGTTTTTTTCGGCCGCGCGATTGTTGTATTTAAATTCGAGTTCTTTTCTGAGTTTTGAATTTTCGGCTTGCTGCATGAATGGGACGTAATCCGGATATTTGAGGGTGACGATATATTTTCCATGGGCGTCTTTTTGAAGCCCGTCGACATAGTCTTGGGGGAGACCCTTGAGTTCGTCTCGGCTGACCGCGATAAAATCAGCGCTGTCGTTGATGTTTCTCTGAAATTCCATCGCGATTTGTCCTAAACGTTCCTCTATTTTGTTGAGTTTTTCCCTTTTATCCGCTGAGAGGCCTACCCCGCGAGACTGAAGGCTTTCAAGGCTGGTTTTAAGCAAAAGAGCGTCTTTGGAATCGAGATTCTCTTGTTTTTGAGCGCAGAGGCTTAAGGAGTTATACAAGGCTTCGTAATCGACATTGGCATCGAATTTCTGGGCTTTTTCCTCGATTTGTTCCGCCGCCTGGCGAATTTGCGGATTGGGAGAAACCTGGCTTAAAAAAATCAGGGGCTGGATTTTGTCTGAATAGTCAGCGGAGGCTTCCTCCAAGGCTTTGGCGGTATTCTCAAAATTAATTTGATCTGGGGGAGTTGAGATAATCTTTTGGATCTGGGTTTGATAGCGGGTTTCCGCTTCCTGATATTGCCCGAGCATTTCCTGGGGGCTTAGGAAAAAAGACAGTTCGGGCCCTGCCAGGGGGTGGTTGAGGGGTAAAGATTCGGAAGCGGGAACTTCTGACTCGCTTAAATTGGCGGCCATTAAAGCCGCGTTTTGGAAGACAAGCGCGGCAATGAGCAGCGAGAGAATTATTTTTTTGGCGCGAGAGTTTCTATTCATAACGTTTATTATAGGCGAGTTTTATTGATTAGGTAAGGGGCATTGGACCTAAAGGCTGGCTAGGACTTTAGGGTAGGTTTTTGCTTAGCGCGTTTAGGCGCTCATCGGCCCTTGTCCATTCATCGTCCGCATGGGGGCCGACGACCGTGTAATGCCCCATTTTCCGGCCAGGGCGGGCTTCTGATTTTCCGTAGAGGTGGACTTTGAGGCCTGGGATGCCCTCAAGCGCGTTCCAGTTCGGCTCGCCACCGCTCCAGATGTCTCCCAGTAAATTGACCATGACGGCGGGCCCTTTCATCGCGCAGGAGCCTAGCGGTAGGCCTCCAACGGCGCGCGCGTGTTGCTCGAATTGAGAGGTCTCGCAGGCTCCTAATGTGTAGTGGCCGCTGTTGTGCACGCGCGGAGCGATTTCGTTGACGAGCAACCGATCGTCCGGCAGGAGAAACATCTCCACCGCCATCACTCCGACGTGGCCGAGAGTTTCCGCAATTGTAAGCGCGAGTTTCTCGGCTTTGAGCGCGGTGTCTTTCGTGATAGCAGCCGGCGCTCGGGTCATGTGGAGAATGCCGTTTCTGTGGATGTTTTCGGCGATAGGGTAAACGGCGACGCGTCCATCGCGGCCGCGCGCGAGGATGACGGAGATTTCTTTCTTGAATAAAACGAGACTTTCCCAAACGCATGGCTCTTTCAGGACGTTGGCGGCTTTCGCGGTGTCGGCTGCGGAGTTAATTCGCGCTTGGCCTTTGCCGTCATAGCCGCGCGTTCGCCGTTTGAGGATGACCGGAAACGGAAGGTTTTCTGCCGACGCGGCTTCTCCATAGGGCGTTTGCGGAAAGCCGTATTCATCAAGGAATTTTTTTTGAACAAGTCTGTCTTGAATTTTCGCGAGGACCGACGGCGCGGGGAAAAGGGGTTTCATGCACGCGATTTCTTCCAGAACCGAGAGGGCGATCAGTTCCCACTCAAGGGTGATGATGTCGCTTAATTGCGCCAAACGCCGCGCGGCGGAAATATCATCGACGGAGCCAACAATGGGAACATCCACAATTTGAAGCGCGGGAGAGTTTTTGTCCGCGTCAAGCGCGGCCGTTTTCCATCCGAGATTCTTGGCCGCCTGGGCGATGAACCGCCCGAGCTGTCCGCCTCCTAATATTCCCAGGGTTTTCCCGAAAGAGAGCGCTTCTTTTGTCACGGGCTCAGACGGTCTTTGAGGACCGCGGCCGTTTGCCGCGCGCGGAAGGTTTTGACGCGGCGAGAAAGCTCGGCATTCGAGAGAGCGAGAATTTGAGCGGCGAGATGTCCGGCGTTGGCCGCGCCCGGTTCCCCAATCGCGAGCGTCCCGACTGCGACGCCGCGCGGCATTTGTGCGATGGATAAAAGTGAGTCAAGCCCTTTGAGGGCTTTAGAAGCCACTGGGACGCCGAGAACCGGGAGAGTGGTTTTTGAAGCGGTCATGCCGGGTAAATGCGCAGCGCCTCCTGCGCCAGCGATAATGACTTTAATTCCGCGCGCCTCGGCTGTTGCGGCATAACGCATCAGCTTATCCGGCGTGCGGTGAGCGGAAATAATCGCCGCCTCGTAGGGCACCTCGTAATTTTTTAGAACCGCAGCCGCGGCCTTCATCGTTTTCCAGTCCGATTTTGATCCCATGATGATGGCGACGAACGGCGTTTTTTTTAGGCGCTTCATGCGAATTCCAGGGACAGCATACTTAATTCAAATCCTTTTCGGCATCAGGAAACGTCATTCTACTATTTTCACCGACCAATCTCCCGTGCCACAGAAGATAAATCGCGGGATAGGCGAGAAGCTCCAAAATAAAGGATCTCAAAAAATCGGCGCCCATTGTTGTTTGTGGATGCGGGCGTTTTGCCGCCCCGCAACGGCACACTTTCATTTAATCTTTGGACCCCGCAGTTGTCCATCGATCAATTTAAGCAGTTGGTGGATTTGACTTCGTTTTTCGATAGGATGGCGGAGGTGCCGATCCGGATCAACGCGATAGCGATTTCGCCTTCCCTCTTTGATGACCGACAGATAGCCGCCCTCAATTAAGTCGGAGACGATGCGCTGTGTAGCTCGTTCGGTGATCCCAATGGCACGGGCCACGTCCTTGAGCCTAACGGCGGGGTCTGAGGCGATACAAAGAAGCGCGTGTCCATGATTGGTAAGAAATGTCCATGCTTTCATTATAAGATTGTGTCATAAAACAAGCCGCACAAAAAATTTATTTTGCGGCCGATCGTATTATAACGTCAAATTAACATCTCTGCGGGGCGGCGCCTGCCCGTCTTATAAATAGGACATTTAAAACACGATAATATTATCGTATAATAGCTGGAGTCTAAAGGAGGACACATTGAATAACAAAACGCCTATCACCATCGCCTACGGAGACGGAGTCGGCCCGGAAATTATGGAGGCCACTCTTCGAATACTAGAGGCTGCCGGAGCGCTCCTTGAACCGGAGCGAATTCAGATCGGAAAGGAAGTTTATTCGCGGGGTTTTTCCGCGGGCATCGAGCCTTCTGCCTGGGAGTCTTTGCGGCGCACGAGGATTTTTCTTAAAGCTCCCATTATGACACCGCAAGGCGGAGGCTTTAAAAGTCTCAACGTGACCATTCGTAAGACCCTGGGCTTGTATGCCAATGTGCGCCCTTGCGCGGCGTACGCGCCGTTTGTCAGCACCCGGCATCCGCTAATGGATGTGGTGATAATTCGCGAAAACGAGGAGGACCTTTACGCAGGCATTGAGCACAGACAGACCGACGAGGTGATTCAATGCCTGAAGCTCATCACGCGGCCGGGCTGCGAGAGAATTATACGATACGCCTTTGAATATGCGAGTTCCCATCATCGCTCGAAGGTGACCTGCATGACCAAGGACAACATAATGAAACTTACCGATGGATTGTTTCACGAAGTGTTCGGGGAAATCGCGGCGCAATATCCCGCCATCAAGAGCGAGCATATGATTGTGGATATCGGCGCGGCGCGGCTGGCTGATTCTCCCGAGCAGTTCGATGTCTTGGTTCTTCCAAACCTCTACGGCGACATTCTCTCGGACATCGCCGCCCAGATATCGGGCTCCGTGGGACTGGCGCCGTCGAGCAACATCGGCGAGAATGGAGCGATGTATGAAGCGATTCATGGATCGGCGCCGGACATTGCGGGGCGGGACCTTGCCAATCCTTCCGGACTATTGCTTTCTTCCGTGATGATGTTGGTTGATATCGGGCAACCGAAGGTCGCGGAGCGCATTCATAACGCGTGGTTGAAAACCATTGAGGATGGAGTTCATACCGGGGATATGTTTACCGAAGGCCTAAGCGTTTGTCGAGTCGGCACGCGCGACTTTACCAACGCAGTCATTGAGCGGCTGGGAGCGCTTCCCGAAAGACTCAAGGTTGCGAATTATTCAACCTTCGCCCCCTCCCGTTCCGCGCTCGCGGGAAAAAAATGGGAACGTCAAGCGCCGCTGCGGAAAGATTTAGTAGGAGTGGACGTGTTTGTTCACTGGCGCAATGGCGCCCCGAACGATCTTGGAAAACTCCTGAACCAGGCGAGTAACGACGCCTTGAAACTCATCATGATCACCAATCGCGGGGTGAAGGTCTGGCCGGATGGGTTTCCGGAGACTTTCTGCACCGATCATTGGCGATGCAGATTTGTTTCTCCGCAAAATGGGAAGAGCATCTCTCATCGTGATATCATCGGCCTGCTTGAGCGAGTCGAAAAGAGCGGACTAGATTTCATCAAAACTGAGAATTTGTGTAATTTCGACGGCAAGCCTGGCTATTCATTGGGTCAAGGCCAATGAGAGAAAAAATCGGTCCTTATAATAAGCGAACCATTGCGCTCGCGACGAAACATCAAAAGCAGGAGGCGATAGCTCCCTCTTTCCAGCGGATCCTTGGAGCGTCCATCACAGTTCCGAAGGGAATTGATACCGACTTGTTCGGAACTTTTTCCGGTGAAATTGAGCGTGAGGGAACGATGTTGGAAACCGCTAGAAAGAAGGCGAGGTTGGCGATTAAAGTCAGCGGACTGCCCTTTGGGCTCGCTAGCGAAGGCAGCTTTGGGCCAGACCCTTCCTGTCCTCTTTTCCCGTGTGGAATAGAGTTGATTGTTTTTATTGATGACGAAAGAAAGATCGAAGTTGTGGAAAGTGACTTGACTGAAGAAACAAATTTCAGTTCCATAACGGCCGTTTCGGCCCGAGAGATCCATGATTTCTTGGAACACGTGCGTTTTCCTTCTCATCGCCTTGTTGTGTCGCCTGAGGGTAAAATGGATTTGAGTCTTTTGAAAAAAGGGATCGGTCGATTTTCTGAACTTGAGGAAGCTATTCAGGCCGCCGCTCGCGGATCTCCGACGGGAAAGGCGCTCATTGTGGCGGATATGCGCGCTCATATGAATCCGACTCGTATGGTTTGTCTCGAAAAATTGGCGGAAAAACTCGCTCGGCGTTTGGCTTCGCCCTGTCCCGTTTGCGGGGCTCCGGGGTGGGGGAGTGTCGGCGTTATCAAAGGGCTTCCCTGCGAGTCTTGCGGGTCCGAGACAGAACTCGTCGTCCAAGAAATTTATGGCTGCGCCTCTTGCGCAACTCGCGAGAGTAAACCGCGTGGTGATGGGAAGATGTTCGCGGATCCAGGCGAATGCCCGCGATGCAACCCTTGAGTCCGGGGGCGATCATCCGCGCTGACGCCCGGAACATCCGGCGCGCGGCGGATATCCTGCGCGCTGGCGGGCTTGTCGCGTTTCCGACCGAAACCGTTTATGGCCTTGGCGCGAGCGCTTTGGACAGCGCGGCCGTTCGCCGGATTTATCATGCTAAGGGCCGTCCCTCTGACAACCCGCTCATCGTTCATGTTGATGGCGAAGATATGCTTGCGCTTGTTGCCCGCCGCGTGCCGCCGCTTGCGCGGCGTCTGATCGCCGCATTTTGGCCAGGGCCGCTAACGCTTGTGCTTGAGAAGGCTGAGCGCGTTCCTCTATCCGTTACCGCTGGGTGCCGAACCGTCGCCGTGCGTTGCCCCTCTCACCCGGTCGCGCGGGCGTTGATTCACGCGCTTGGAGAGCCCATAGCCGCTCCCTCGGCCAATCGATCGGGGCGCCCCAGTCCGACAACCGCCGCGCATGTCGCCAACGATTTAGGTCAAAGAGTGGCCCTGATACTTGATGGCGGGCCGTGTCGCTTTGGCCTTGAGTCTACGATCATCGATGCACGAGGTCAAAGTCCAGTCTTATTGCGTCCGGGAGCGTTGTCGCCTGAAGGAATCTCGCGCATTGCCAATGCTCCCTTGGTTTCCTGTGGCCGCGCGGCTCCGCCTTCGCCCGGAACACGCCATCGTCACTACGCGCCATTGTGCCACGTCAAGCTCGTCTCTCCCTCAGCCGTGCGCTCCGGTCTTATCCCGGGTTTGGGGCCACGAGACGGCTTGCTTCACTATTCACGCTGGGGCGGTTTGCGCCCAGCTTTCCTTCCGGCCTTTGTGCAGCGCGTGTCGGCGGGTCCCGCGGCCTATGCGCGCGGCCTTTTCGCCGCTTTGCGCGCCGCAGAAAAGGCGGAAGTTCAAACGCTGTTTGTCGAGACCTTGCCCGAGCGAGGCATTGGTCGCGCGATTATGGATCGATTGCGCCGCGCGGCCGAACGCTGACGTTCTCTCAAGAAACTAGGCCAAAGTAAGTTTTGTGTTCTTAGAGATTCCTGGAATTTTATTGTCCATCAACATCCCGCCCATGCCATAGAAGATAGATCGCGGGATAGACGAGGAGTTCCAGGATAAATGAGGTGAAAAGACCGCCGACCATGGGGGCGGCGATTCGCTTCATGACGTCTGCGCCCGTTCCGGTCGACCACATGGCCGGAAGAAGTCCCAGAAACGCGCAAGCGACCGTCATCATTTTTGGGCGCAGACGCTTGGCCGCGCCGTCATGAATCGCTTCTTTAAGATCGGCTTGCGTGTTAAGACGTCCGGCGGCGGCGCGCGCTTGTTTTTCGAGATTGAGATAGAGAAGCATGAAAATGCCCGTTTCGGCGTCAAGCCCTAAAAGAGCGATAAACCCTACCCAGACCGCGACGGAGAGATGATATCCCAAGAGCCACAACAGCCAAATCGCTCCGACTGCGGAAAAGGGCACCGCGACTAAGACGATTCCCGCTTCAATCCAGGAGCCTGTGTTAAAGTAGAGAAGCAATACGATCAGCAAAAGAGCGAGCGGGCCGATGATGAGGAGCCTTTTCTCGGCTTTTTTCATCTGTTTATACTGTCCGCTCAATTCATAACGATAGCCCGAAGGAAAAGTGACCGATTTCGCAATGGCCGCCTTGGCCTTTTGGACGTAACCCCCGATATCGGACGAATTCCAGGGACAGCATACTTAATTTAAATTCAGATCCCAGGCCCCATAAGATCGGCAATGTCGAGATGAAAATCCCGATGGATGCCACAATTTCGGGGACAGACTTAATTCAAAAAATCGGATGAATTAATGATCCCCTGATCCCCATAGGTCACGGTCTTGGCGCGAAGCGTGCCAGCTGACATAAGAACGCAAGAGAGAGCGCTTAAAAATATTTTTCGTTTCATTTTCATGATTTATTCTCCGGTTCAAAATATCTACATGTCCTTAAAAACCTGGGCGCCGCCGAGGCTTCCTTGATAAATCAAGAGCGCGACCAGGAGCAATCCTAAAAAAAGATAGCCTGCGGCGGGCCGCCGGTTTCGTTTATAGAAATACGCGCGCCAAAGGGCTAGGGCAGGCACCAGCAGAGCGAGCGAGGTTCCAAGCCACTTGTGGATCATCATCCCCTGCACGCCCACGTCGTCCTTCATCCAAAAGAGCCAGCCTGTCAGCGCGGTCAAAGGCGTCACGGCGGCGACGTAGAGCATCGTCCACCAGCCGACTTCATTGAAAGATTTCCGCCCCGACCATCTTTCCAGAAAGTCGCTGCCGATGGAAACCGGAACCAAGGCCGTCGTGAAATTGACCAGGATCGGATGAATCTTATACTGCATGACCAGATGAGCCAGCATGATTTTTAACACTATTTTTCCTCCTTATGGTAGCGCCACTTCCAGACGGTGTAGATGGCAGGGTAGCTCAGAAGCTCCATGATGAAGAAAATGAAGTTGCCGAGAGTCATTGATGATCCGCTCACATCACTCCGGCAATCCCTAAGCCGGAGTCCAGACTCTCAGAAAGCCTACCACTGGCCGCTCCCCAACAGACTTTGGAAGCGGCATTTCCTCGGCTTATGCCTCGGTCAGATTCCGGCGTTCGCCGGAATGACGAACCTGAGCAGTTACTTTTCGCGAACAAAATATTTCCCTTGACTTGCGGTGCTAATTCCCAATATCCCGCCCATGCCACAAAAGATAAATCGCGGGATAGACGAGAAGCTCCAAGATAAATGAGGTGAAAAGTCCGCCGACCATGGGGGCGGCGATTCTTTTCATGACGTCTGCGCCCGTTCCGGTCGACCACATGGCCGGAAGAAGTCCCAGAAACGCGCAAGCGACCGTCATCATTTTTGGGCGCAGACGCTTGGCCGCGCCGTCATGGATCGCTTCTTTAAGGTCGGCTTGTGTGTTAAGACGCCCAGCGGCGGCGCGCGCTTTTTTTGCGAGATTGAGATAGAGAAGCATGAAGATGCCGGTTTCGGCATCAAGTCCTAAAAGAGCGATAAATCCCACCCAAACCGCGACGGAGAGGTGATATCCCAAAATCCACAACAGCCAAATCGCGCCGACGGCCGAGAACGGCACCGCGACTAAGACGATTCCGGCTTCAATCCAGGAGCCGGTGTTAAAATAAAGAAGCAATACGATCAGAAAAAGAGCGAGCGGGCCGACGACGAGAAGTCTTTTCTCGGCTTTTTTCATCTGTTTATACTGTCCGCTAAATTCATAACGATAGCCCGAAGGAAAAGTGACCGATTTCGCAATGGCCGCCTTGGCCTTTTGGACGTAACCCCCGATATCGGAAGTTTTTAAGTCCACATAGACATATCCTGAGAGTTCGCCGTTTTCATCTCGAATCATGTCAGGTCCCTGGCGTATGCGAATTTCAGCGATCTCGGCCAATGGAATCTGCTCGTCTTTGGAAACGGGGACCAAAACTTCTCCGATTTTTCTCAAACTGTCTTTAAAGTCCGGGGCATAGCGCACGTTCACCGGAAAACGATCGCGGCCTTCGATGGTCTTCGTCACGCGCTCGCCTCCTAAGGCGGCGGCGATCATCGAATTTGCGTCATCAACTGAAAGCCCGTATCTCGCCAAAGCCCGGCGCTTTAAAATGATGTCGGTGTAATAGCCCTGGGCGGTCCTTTCCGCCACGGCGCGCCTAGTTCCAGGCACGGAATTAAGAGCTCCTTCGATTTCAGCTCCGAGTTTTTGAATCACGGATAAATTCGGGCCGAAAATTTTAATTCCAACGGGCGTTCGCATTCCGGTTGAGAGCATATCGATGCGATTTTGTATGGGCTGGGTCCAGATATTGGGATAGCCCGGGATCTTAAGCTTCTGATTCATTTGAGAGATCAGCTGCCTCTGACTCAAATGGCATTTCCAGAGTCCGCCGAGACAAGGCGTTGTCGGCCAAAATTTTCGGGGTTTTAAAACGACGGTCGTTTCCATCATGGACAAGGGTGCGGGATCGGTCGCGGTTTCGGCGCGGCCAGCCTTGCCGTAAACGGTTTTAACTTCAGGGAAAGATTTGAGGATTTCGTCTTGAATTTGAAGGACCCTCCGGGCTTCCGTTATCGAGACTCCGGGAAGAGTGGTCGGCATGTAAAGGATGGTTCCCTCGTTGAGCGGAGGCATAAACTCAGATCCCAAGCGCCATAAAAGAGGCAGAGTCAAAAGGAAAAGCGCGGCGGCCGAGAAAATCGTTCGGCGCGGATTTTCCAAGACCCAGTTGACCACCGGCGAATAAATTTTAAAAAGCCGGCGGCTGATGGGGTGTTTCTCTTCCGGATAATAGCGTCCGACTAAAATGGCGTCGGCGGCGCGGTTAAGCCAATGCGGCTTAATATTAAATGAGTCCATTCGCGCAAAAAACATTCGGACTGCGGGGTCTAGGGTCACGGCTAAGACCGCGGCAAGCGTCATCGCGAAAGTTTTTGAATAGGCGAGAGGCTTAAATAACCGGCCTTCTTGCCCGGTAAGAGCGAAAATCGGAAGAAATGCGGCTGCGATAACGAGAAGCGAGAAAAAAACCGAAGGGCCGACTTCCATTAAAGCTTTGAGGCGCACCTCATGAAAATCTCCCTTGCGTCCCTCTTCTTGCCACTCCTCAAGACGCTTGTAGGCATTTTCGACCTCGACAATCGCGCCGTCAACGAGAATTCCAATTGAGATCGCGATGCCGGAAAGAGACATGATGTTGGTGGTCAGGCCCAAAGCCGCCATCGGGATAAAAGCCAAAAAAACGGAAACCGGAATTGTCAGAATCGGAACCATGGCCGACGGCGGGTGCCATAAAAAAAGAAGGATCACGAGACTGACGATGAGCATTTCTTCAAAGAGCGTTTCTTTGAGCGTTCCGACGGCTCGTTTGATAAGACCCGATCGGTCATAGACCGGGATGATGCGAACTCCGGGCGGCAAAGAGGGAGAAATCTCTTTTATTTTTTCTTTGACGCGGTTGATCACATTGAGCGCATTTTCTCCGCTGCGAATGATGACGATTCCGCTGACGGCGTCGCCAAGGCCGTTGAATTCCCCGACGCCTCGCCTTCGAGCGGGTCCCAGGCTGACTGTGGCGATATCTTGAACCAAAACAGGCGTTCCCGTTTCAGGGTCTCGTCCGACAGAAGTTTGCTCGATGTCTTTGATTCCTTTGAGATAACCGCGCCCTAAAATCATGAATTCTCTTCCCGAAAACTCGATCGTGCCGCCGCCCGCTTCGCTGTTGGATTCTGAAACGGCTTTGAGAACCTTGGTCAGCGAAATGTGATAGCTCCAGAGAGCGCTGGGATTTATTTTGACCTGATACTCTTTTTCATATCCGCCGATGGACGCCACTTCAGAGACGCCAGGAACGGCTTGAAGCTGATAGCGAATGTGCCAGTCTTGAAGGGCGCGGAGTTGAGATAAATCCAGCGCTTTTGAATCATCCACCAGCACGTACTGATAGACCCAACCAAGACTGGTCGCGTCCGGTCCCATTGCGGTTTTCACTCCTTTGGGAAGCTCCGGAATGATTTTGGATAGGTACTCTAAAACGCGCGAACGCGCCCAATAGAGGTCGGTTCCGTCCTCAAAAATTACGTAAACTAAAGACACCCCGAATTCATTGATCGCGCGAATCGCCTTAACTTTAGGCGCGCCCAAAAGAGCCGAGACGATCGGATAAGTCACCTGGTCTTCCAATACTTCGGGCGATTGATCCCAGTTTGAGGAGACGATTACCTGAGTGTCCGATAAATCCGGTATCGCGTCGAGCGGCATTCTTTTGACCGTGTAAAAGGCGTAGGCCAAGGCCACGAGAGTCAAAAGAATAACGAGAAATTTATTGCGCGCCGAAAACGAAATGATTTTAGAGATCATAGTTTGATTCCTCTGTGGCCGCTCTCCAACAGACTTGGAAGCGGCACTTCCTCGCCCATGCTCGGTCGGAACATTCTTGCGGCTTTTGCCGTATCAAAGGTGTAGGCCTCGCTAGCTCAACTGGATAGAGCGCACCGCTGACTACGGGGGAGATTCGGGTTCGAATCCCGAGCGGGGCATATGCCGGTTTCCGGCGGATAGCGACTTTCCCTCCAAAGTCAGCGGTCGTTGTCCATCCCCTTGACAAACATGCATAAGAGGGCTTACAATAAAGCGTAGGCGGTGTGCTCCGAGTTAGCGGAGTCTTCCCCGTAGTCAAAGCGGCGTCCACAAAGGCGCCGCTTTCTTTTTTTCCAGGGGTGCGGTTGATTTTTATCACATCTTCATCCCGGGCATGGAGCCCATTGAATCCGAGGGAGCGGCGTTTTTGGAGTCTTTGCCCGGTTGAGCGAATGATTGGATCGCGGATTGAAATTGAGATTCCGCGTCGATTAAAAAATTAGCCGAAGTCGTTACCGTTTCTCCGGGACTTAAACCCGATAAAATTTCGTAATAGCCCCCGGCTTTTGTTCCTAACTGGATTGATCTCGGATCAAGAGTCCCGTCTTCCCTAGCCACAAAAACGTATTGTTTCTCCCCGGTGTTTAAAACCGCGCCTTCCGGCACGCTCAAATGCTCTCCCAGCGGAGATTGAATTGTGACATCCACATAGGTTCCGGGTTTGAGCAGTCCCAAGGCATCATCCAGCCGGGCTCTGACGCGCGCGGTTCGAGTGGTGGGGTTGATCACTGGATCTATTGAAAGGACATTTGTCGTCCAGACTTTTCCCGGGAGAGTTTGGGATTTAATCTTCACGGGAATTCCCGGATGAATGAATTGCAGGTCATATTCATAAACATCCGCATAGACCCATACCGCCTGTCCGCGTTTTCCCACTAAAAGCCCTTGAGCGAGACTCGGATTCTTGACCCAGGCGGAAACCTGAGCGGGAGACAAACCTAAGAGTTTGAGTTTGAAGGCCGATGCTTTTTCCATGGAGCGCGCCCAATTCGCTTCGGAATTTTGAGAGCTTTTTTTGACTGAGTTCAAGGCTTCAAGGGCTTGGCGGTATTCTTCGATTGCCTCATAGAGTTGCGGGTCATAAGCGATGCGGCCGGGAGCGCGGATATTTTTTGTGAGCGCCCGCATTTCGGACTTTCCATAGGTGACGCCGATTAATTGCCGCCTTTGAGAGGAGATTAAGATGGGGGCTCTCTCGGGCACATTGCTGTTGCCTTTTTTCATTTTCTCCATCGGTCGTAAATTCATGCCGCAGATGGGGCACTGGCCCGGATGATTTCGAATAATCTGATGGTGCATCGGGCATTGGTAGAGAGTTTTTGGGGCGGCCTTTTTTGAAGAGGCGGCAATCTCAATTGAAGCGTTGCGGCTTTTGAAGTAAATGCCGGCGATAACGGCGAGGAAAAGAGATATCGCGAAAAAGAATAATTTTTTTTGTTTCATGGGTTTGTCGCTCCTTTTTTGAAAACGGGGAGCGGGCCGCCGATGGCGCGCTCCAGTTTCGCTAAATGCTCGCCGTAAAGCTCTACTTCCTCTGGATATTTGAGTTGGGCGTCTAAAAGAGACCTCACGTCTTCGGAAAGTTTTGCGAAATCCGTTCGGCCCGTTTCATAGCCTTTCTCCGCGATTTTGAGGGCGCCGTTTGCCAGAGGGATAATCTCGTGTTCATAACTGAGCGCTAAATCTCGGTGCAAGTTGACTTCGATGAACTCCGAATGGATTTGACGAAGGATCTCATTTTGCGCATCTTCTGAAGCCGCTTCAGCCTCTTGTTTATGGGCCTTGGCGGCTTTAAGCAAAGATTCCTGCTTCCAAAACCAGAGCGGGATCGTGAGATTGACCCCGTAAACGCTTTCCTGCATCGTCGCGACGTAGGGCCGCGCTTCTTGTGTCGCCGAAAACTGGAAATCCGGCGCAAAGCCGAGGCGATTGAATGCCACCATCGCTTTTGCGTGCATGATTTCATGAAGAGCCAATAGATAATCGGGGCTTATCTTCTCCGCGATCGCGTCCAGTTCTTGGGGGGTGTAGTCAATGGCGTTGGGGTCAGAGGGATTTAAAAGATCCCATTGAGTTCCTGCGGGTTTGGCCAAAAGCGCGTTTAAAGATTCTTCCTCAACTAATGATTCCTGTTCGCGTTCAAAAGCGGCATTTTTAATTTGGATTTCTGAGGCTTGAGCGGAGAGGGCTTCATCTGTCGTCGCGCGTCCGGAGGCGACCGATGCTTGGGCGACTTGGGCGATTTCTCGCAAAATATCGGCGTCTTTTCTAAGGACGGAGCTTGTTTCTTTCAAGAAAGAAACCCGGTAATACTCAATTGCGACTCTTGACGCAATATCAAGACCCATGGCGCGATATTGTTGGTAAGCGATCATCGCCTCATGATGTTTCATTTTGGCGCTTTGAGAGAGCTTTCCCGGAAACGGCACGTTTTGCTCAATAGACCAGTAGTCCGCGCTTTGGCCGCCTTGGAAATTCATGCGCTGAAAACCAATCAGGGGGTCTTCCCATGTCGCCGCCGCCGGCACCTGGGCCATCAATGATTTCCAATGTTCCTTGGCCTTAAGTATGGCGGGATTATTTTTGAGCGCGATCTCAATGAGAGAATTAAGATCCCGCCGCGGAATCTGGCTTGCGCGGGCCGAAGAGACTGAAAACAGCAAAATTAAAATTTTAAACATTTTTCTCCTAGTTAAGAATTAAAAATACGAATCAGACAAACGACAGGCGGCCGACTTCTAGGCCAGGGGCGGGGAACGTCCGAGAGAGAGGAAATGTCCAGGCGGGGAATGTGTCAAGGGACGCCGAGACAAGGTTAAAAAAACAAAAGATTGGGGGGGTGTTGTAATCGGAGAGATCAAAATCGGATTCATTTTGTGCGGGCGCGGAGACTGCGCGGAAATGCGAAAGAGAGAGGTCTTCTGAATATGGCAGGTTTTGGCGTTGTGGCAGGGTTTTGAGGGGCAGGATTTGGCCGCGCAACAGGGCATTACGTCACAGCGGGGTAATGCGCGAGGGATAAGGGCCGCGATGAGAAAAAAAGCGCTTAAGCCGCGCAAAACGCCTTGCCAAAGCCGAGTTTTCATAAAAGCCATCTCTTAAATTATAGCAGGCCGCCGAAAAATTTGCAAGGGAAAAAACGGAGAGGGTGAGATTCCTCCTCATCCGGCCTACGCTTCGCTTTGGCCTCCCTCGGAGCCTGCTGCATCCGCAAACCAAATCGTTGGTTTGTGTCTGTCAGCTTCGAATCTTTCCTATAAAAACGGAGAGGGTGGGATTCCTCCTCATCCGGCCTACGCTTCGCTTTGGCCTCCCTCGGAGCCTGCTGCATCCGCAAACCAAATCGTTGGTTTGTGTCTGTCAGCTTCGAATCTTTCCTATAAAAACGGAGAGGGTGGGATT
>JAJYOT010000024.1:0-8001 GCA_021796015.1 bacterium | reverse complement strand
GATTCCTCCTCATCCGGCCTACGCTTCGCTTTGGCCTCCCTCGGAGCCTGCTGCATCCGCAAACCAAATCGTTGGTTTGTGTCTGTCAGCTTCGAATCTTTCCTATAAAAACGGAGAGGGTGGGATTCGAACCCACGAGGGGCGTGAACCCCTACCGGTTTTCAAGACCGGCGCCTTAAACCGCTCGGCCACCTCTCCAAATTCAATTAGTTATTATAGCAGGCTCGGGCGAACTCAGGCTGGAACCTTGTTGAATTGCTTTCTCCATATCTCAAGTTGATTGAGGCTGACTCCGACGCCGCCACAGACGATGGCGAGAAGAGATGAAAATTCCTTAAGAATGGGCGCGTTGTGATAAAGAGGCGCCAGCGCCGCCCCGCAGGCGGGCTCAACGAGGACGCGGTGATCATCGGCGAATTTAAGACAGGCCTCCACCGTGTCGCCATCGGAGACGACCTCGTCGATGACGCGGTGTTTGTGTGTCCAGTTTAAAGCCTCGGGAGTTATGATTTTGGTTCCAAGGCTGGTGGCGATGGTTTGAACTTTATCTAGCGAGACCAGTTTCCCGGCTTCCAGCGAAGCCTTGAGCGTGGCCGCTCCTTTGACCTCGCAGGCGATGACGGGAATATCTTTCATTCCATGTTTGTGAAGACCTTGGAGAATTCCGCAGAGAAGCCCGCCTCCGCCGACCGCAACCGCGATCGCTCCCGGTTTAATTCCTTCTTTAACGATTTCATCGATGAGACTTGCGTGGCCTTCCCAGATGAGAGGATTATCAAAGGGATGAACATAGCCTACCTTGGGGTCTTGCGCCAAACGCGAGGCCTCTTGATGCGCGTCATCCCAAACCTTTCCGAAAACTCGAACCTCGGCTCCTTCCAGCGCGATTCTCTCTCTCATCATGGCCGGAGTTGTTTCCGGGACGATGACGGTCGTCTTGATTCCCAACCTTCGTCCGGCATATGCGGCGGCAAGGCCCGCGTTTCCACCGGAGGATGAGACAAAGCGCGTTTTTCCCATTTTCGCGAGTTCTTCGCAAAGGTGTCCAATTCCGCGAATTTTAAAGGAACCCGAAGGCTGCAGCGCGTCCATCTTGAGATAGACCGGCTTATTGACGATGCGGCTGATGGGAAGAGACTCAAGAAGAGGCGTGTCAATGTGAAGCGGCATTTAAATTCTCCTTATTGCTGCGAATCTTGTTTGAATTTCCAAATTTTTCAACGATCTTTAAGCGCGAATTCCGGCTTGATTTAAGATGGCAAAGGGCTATTGCGGCGGCATCGGCGACATCGGCGGGGTGAAGGGTTTCTTTGAGGCCTAGCGCCCGCTGAACGGCCCATTGCATTTGAGATTTAATCGCTGTTCCGCTACCGGTCAGAGTCAATTTAACCGCGCGCGGATTGTATTCTTTGATTGGTTTTTTGGCTAAAGCCGCGGCCAGTAAAATGACCCCGCGGGCCTGAAGAGTCGCCCTCACGGTCGGGGCCGCCTTTAAAAAAAACATCTCTTCGATGGCGACGGCATCCGGCGCGTGTTCTCTAATGACGCGTTTGACTTCATTGTGGATGTAAACGAGGCGTTCCGTTAATACCTGCGTGGGAAATGTCCGGATAAGACCGGAGGCGATGAGTTGGGGGACAGGGGCTCCGCCTTCATTTAAGACCGCCCATCCGGTCTCGGAAACGCCGGGATCTATCCCTAAGGTGATCATCAGGCTTCAAGTTTCGCTAATATCTCATCCGGGATGTCGAAATTAGCGTGGACATTTTTGACGTCATCATGCTCTTCTAAAGCGTCAATGAGAGCCAAAACTTTTTCGGCCGTCGCCTGGTCCAAGGTGATGGTGTTGTCTGGCTTCATGATGGAAGACGCCGATTCGACTTCATATCCCGCCTTGAGCAAGGCTTCTTTCGCTTTATCGGTATTGAGAGGTGTCGTGATCACTTCGAAAAATTCGGAATCATCGGTCGCGATATCCTCAGCGCCCGCGTCAAGGGCCTGAGACATGAAAGCGTCCTCGTCTTTGACCGAGCTTTTTTTGACGCGGATAAGGCCTTGGGGCTTGAACATCCAGGCGACGCAGCCCGCCTCGCCCTTGTTCCCGCCATTTTTAGTGAAAATCGTCGCAATCTCCGAACCGGTGCGGTTGCGGTTGTCGGTCGTCACTTCAACTAGAATTGCGATGCCGCCGGGGCCGTAGCCCTCATAGGTTAACTCTTCATATGTCGCTCCGGGAATTTCGCCGGTCCCTTTTTGAATGGCGCGTTTGATGGTGTCTAAAGGCATATTGGCCGCGCGTCCATCGTCAATCGCCTTGCGCAGCCTGGGGTTTCCGGCCGGATCCCCGCCTCCCATCTTTGCCGCAATCGTGATTTCGCGGCTGATTTTAGTCCAAACTTTTCCGCGCTTGGCGTCGATGAGCGCCTTTTTGTGTTTAATTCCCGCCCAGTGAGAGTGTCCGCCCATAAAGCCTCCAGAGAAATTTCAGCGGAGTCAATTGAGACCCGCCTTTATCCATTTTAGCACATCGCGGGAGGCGTTTTAGGGCATTGCTTTGAGACATTTAGGTATAATAGGTTCATTATGTGGAAAAATCTTTTCGCCGCAAAGCCTCTTTCCCTGATTATGGAGGAAATGAACACGGGTAAGCGCTTGAGCCGGGTGTTGGGGCCTTGGCAATTGGCCGGGATCGGAATCGGCGGAATCATCGGCACCGGAATTTTTGTCTTGACCGGAGTCGCGGCGCATGACAAGGCGGGGCCGGCTCTTATTCTCTCCTTTGTTTTTGCCGGAATCGCCTGCATTTTCGCCGCCCTTTGCTACGCGGAGTTTGCGGCGATGGTCCCCGTTGCGGGTTCGGCCTACACCTACGCTTACGCGACACTAGGCGAGCTGTTCGCCTGGATTATCGGCTGGGATTTGATTTTGGAATACACCGTGGCCTCCGCCGCCGTCGCTCATGGATGGTCTCATTATTTCCAGGACTTCATCAGTATTTTTGGGCTCTCGATTCCGCATGCTTTGACAAACGCGCCGTTCGATTTTAGCCCGACCTTGGGCCGCCTTTTGCCGACGGGCACGGTCTGCGATTTTCCCGCCATCGTCATCACCTTCATCATCATGGGGATTTTGATCGTCGGCGTCAAGGAAAGCGCCTCTTTTAACGCCTCGATGGTGTTTACGAAACTTGTGGTGGTCCTTTTTGTCATCTGCGTGGGGGCTCTTTATGTCAAGCCTCACAATTGGATTCCCTTTGCCCCCTATGGATACACGGGGATCAGCTTTTTTGGAAAAACGATTCTGGGACAAACGGGCGCGAGTGGAGAGCCCTTGGGAGTTTTTGCCGGGGCCGCGATGATTTTTTTCGCTTATATCGGCTTTGACGCGGTCTCAACCCAAGCCGAGGAGGCGATCAACCCGCAAAAAAGCGTTCCCTTCGGAATCATCACGTCTTTGATCGTCTGCACGGTTCTTTACATCGCGGTGACGGCGGTCTTGACTGGAATGATCCCATACAAACAAATCAATATCGACGCTCCGATTTCGGAAGCCTTTAAGCAGGTGGGGCTTCCCTGGGCTCAGGGGATTATCGCCTTGGGCGCCTTGGCTGGGATCACTTCCGTTTTGCTTGTCATGATGCTCAGCCAGCCGCGCGTGTTTTTGGCGATGGCTCGCGACGGGCTTTTGCCGAGAAAGTTTTTCGCGGCGATCCATGACAAATTCCACACTCCTTATAAAGCGACGATTTTGACCGGCATCGTCGTGGCGGTGATGTCGGCCTTGATTCCGCTCCGCATTTTGGCCGAACTCGTCAATATCGGAACGTTGCTCGCTTTCGTCATCGTTTGCGCCGCAGTCCTCATCATGCGAAAAACCCATCCTCACGCTGCGCGCCCGTTTTTATGCCCCCTTGTTCCCGCCGTTCCTATTTTGGGAATCGCCTTTTGCCTTCTCCTGATGTTTTCTCTCCCGGCGGAGAATTGGTGGCGGTTAATTATTTGGCTCCTCATTGGACTAGTGATCTATTTCTTCTACAGCCGCCACAATAGCGTCTTGGCCGAGGAAAGGCGTAGAATCGCCGAGCGTCCGGATCCCGCATAACTTTGCCGATGGATTTGTCCAGGCTTTGGAAGCGAAAGGGGCTTAATGAGTTGTCGTCCGAAGCGGAGGACCCTCACGGTCTTTCGCGTTCCCTAGGGCCTATCGATCTCATTTTCCTCGGAATCGGAGCCGTGATCGGCGCGGGAATTTTTTCTACGATCGGAACGGCCGCCGCCGGTCAAATCGACGCATCGGGACACGTTGTGCGCTTGGCCGCGGGGCCCGCGATTATTCTTTCCTTTGTCGTCACCGCCGTTGTCTGCGGCTTTGCCGCCATCTGCTACGCCGAAATGGCCTCGATGATTCCTATTTCCGGCTCGGCCTATACCTACGCATATGCGACGATGGGGGAATTGATCGCGTGGATTATCGGTTGGGATCTCCTTTTGGAATATGCCGCCTCGAACGTGGCCGTCGCCATTTCCTGGGCGGGCTATTTCAACGAGATGGTTCATAACGCCGGGCTTTTAATCGGCTCGTCTTTAGGACGCCCCGGCTGGAATTGGGGCGTGCCGGCTTGGTTGAGCATGTGTCCGCGGGGAACTCCGGATGCGGTCTTCGCGGCGGCTCCTCATCTGTTCGGAATTCCCATCGTCTTTAATTTGTTCGCGGTTCTCATCATGGCGGCGATTACATGGATTACGGTCATCGGCATTAAGGAATCCAGCCGCTTTAACGCGATCATGGTCCTCATTAAATTGGTGATTCTTTTATTTTTTACCGCCGTGGGAGTGAGCCTTTTTAAGATGGACCATTGGATTCCGGTGGGATCGGTGTCGGCGTGGAAAGGTTTTGCGCCGAATGGCTGGGGCGGAATTTTTTCCGGCGCGGCGATCGTCTTTTTCGCCTATATCGGCTTTGACGCGGTTTCAACGGCTTCCGAGGAAAGCAAAAACCCCAAGCGCGATATTCCCATCGGCATTATCGGATCTTTAATCGCCTGCACCGTCATCTATATCGTCGTCGCCGCGGCCTTGACCGGCATGGCGCCCTACGCGAGCTTAAACAACGCCGAGCCCTTGGCCTCGGCCATCGAGCGGCATGCGTCCGCTTCAAGCGGGCTATGGATTACTTTTTGCGCTTTTTTGGTTTCGGTGGGATCGGTGGTCGCCAACACGGCGGCCCTCTTGGTCTATCAGATTGGCCAGCCGAGAATTTTCTTCTCGATGTCTCGTGACGGGCTTTTGCCGTCGTGGTGCGCGAAGATTCATCCCAAATACAAGACGCCGGTCGTGACGACTGTCCTCACGGGAGTCGCCGTCGCGGTCTGCTCCGCCTTTTTTCCGATTGATGAAATCGTGGATTTGACCAATATCGGCACTCTTTTTGCCTTTATCCTGGTTTGCGGTGGAGTTTTGATTTTGCGCGTCACCGATCCCGAGCGCCCGCGGGATTTTCGCGCGCCTTGGGTGTGGCTGACGGCGCCCGCCGGAATCATCTCGTGTTTTTTGCTGATGGTTTATCTGCCGAAAGTGACCTGGGTTCGTTTTTTCGTCTGGCTTTTAATCGGGCTTGCCTTTTATTTTGCGATGGTCGTTTGGCAGGAAAATTTACGCCAAAACGGAATGTCTAAGAGAAAATCATTTTGGTTGACCGGGATCGCGGCTTCCATCGTTACGGCGATCGTGACCGGAGGGAGCATTTGGCTGGGGCTGTGGAAATAATGGATACGAAGCTGATGCTCAGCGCTTTTTTTACTCTTTTTCTCGCCGAGATGGGAGACAGAACTCAGTTTGCCGCCTTGGCCTTGGCGGCGTCAACGCATAAGCCCTGGTCAGTTTTTGTCGGCGCCCTGGCGGGCTTGGCCTTGGCCCTTCTTTTAGCGGTGGTTTTCGCCGACATCGCCGGCCGCTATCTTCCCGAGCTTGTTTTGAGAAGAACCGCCGCCGTTCTCTGCATCGCCATGGGCGTTTGGATGTGGTGGCGGTAAATAAATAAAAGCTTAGGCTTAATTTTCCGGCCAGTGGGAAAGAATCTCTTTTCCCGCGGAAGAATCCGGCTTGATTCCCGCTTTGTCGAGATATTCCGAGACATCCTTTCGAGTAGGCGCGTGGTCTTTGATCCAACTGTGAGCAGCTTGTTCAGGATTATCTTGAGGAATCTTTGGCAACGTCGCTCCTAGATACAAAAAAACTAAAACCGCAAACCCCGCTTCGACGGCGAGTTTGACGACCTTGGAGCCGATATCGACGAGTTTAATCGCGATAAAAACCGCGATAGCCGAAACCAGAATTAAGGAAAACTGGGCGAGGTGATACCCATGGGCGTGCCATTGGGGAAAATGGAACAAGAAAAATAAGTATCCGGCGACGGCGTATATGATTAGGCGTAGAAGGGTTAACATAGTTTTTTAATTGGAAGTGAGCGTTAGATGAATTTTTAAAAAGGGCTGGTGAAAATCTCGCGGTAGAGGCGGAAACGGAGAAGCGTCTTGAACGGAAGACAGCGCCGTTAAGTCAAAATCCGAGTCGCCGGAGCTTGACTCCGTTTTTAGATCTACAATTCTTCCGTCTGGCATAATTTCAAAAACCACCTCGGCATTTCCCGGAAAACGAAGGGAGATTTTTCGACCACTGATCCCAAAGCGCTGCGCGCAATTCGCTAATATACCAAGGGTAGGGGAAGTTTGGCAAGTCCGCCGAGATATTGGCGCTGGCCGAAGGGCCTGTAGCATTGTTTTGTTTGACCGAAACCACGTTAGATTTAATACGGGATTTTGTCGGCGCGATAGGCTCTGAATCAGAAGAAAGAAGACTGGGTTTGGGCAAGACAAAATGCCGAGGTTTTTTAGAGAACGAAACCTCTTTGTTTTGATTAGCTGAAGTCGCGGCGCTTTTGGCGGTGGAATTTTGGGACGGCGTCTCGGGGCCTTGGATTTTGACCGCGCTGGGGCCGACGAAATCAATAGTGTAAAAGTGGGGCGTTTCGGAAGAATATCTTCGGGCAATTAGGATAAAAAATATCGCAAGAAGCGAATGCGCCAGAAAAGAGCCGACAATATAGGGCGACAACTCGGAACTCCAAAGCCGCAATTGATTAGAAATGGGAATCCTCCGGTTCCTAATTAGCGTGGAGTCTGCGCGACTCCAACGCCGAGTTTGCCAACTCCAAGGCGTTTAGCGACGTCCATGACATAGACCACTTTTTCTATCGGGACCGAATGATCGGCCTCGACTAAAATCGTTTTCCGGGCGGCATGGGGCAGTTTTAGAATCAATTCTTCTTTTAGATTGTTCCAAGAGACGGCGTTTCCATCAATGAGTAGAGCGCCCGAGGATGTAATCTGAAGGGTGAGCGCGTCTGAATTGGAAACGGGAACGGCCGATTTTGATTTAGGGAGTTTAACGCTCAATTCCGAGCGAACCAGCATAGGAGTTAAGACCATAAAGATAATGACTAAAATTAAAGATACGTCAATGAGCGGAATCATGTTGGGTTCCGCAAACAGCGCGCGACGATTTCTTCGCGAGGTCCTCATGAAGAGGCTTTTCCGGACAGATGTTCGATGATTTCTTCCGATATCCAGTTCATTTCATCTAAAAATTGTCCGATCTTATTGGTGAAATAGTTGTAGGCCCAAACGGCGGGAATGGCCACTAAAAGTCCGGTGGCGGTGCAGACGAGGGCTTCCGATATTCCGACAGCGACAATTCCCGGCCCCGCCCCGGCGGCCCCGGCTAAATCTTGGAAGGCGCGAATAACTCCGACCACGGTTCCAAAAAGCCCGATAAAAGGGGCGGTGGATGCGATCGTTGCTAGAAAATTCAGCCTTTTTTCGAGAAGCGCGGCTGCTCTTGAGGCCGCGCGATCGGCTTGGCGTTTTCTTTCTTGGCGATTGGAAGAGCCGACCAAACTCGCTGTTATGACAGAAGAGGCAAGCCCTTTATAGCTTTTGCTAAT
>JAJYOT010000023.1 GCA_021796015.1 bacterium | reverse complement strand
TTTGCAAAATTCCAGCATATTGAGCGTTCCCTCTAAATTGTGCTCGATGAGCTGGCGGCTAGAAGTTTTTCCGTCAATTCCCGCCAAGACGCTGGGGTTGGCGGCGGCGTCAATGACCCAATCAACCAACGGCAAGGCCTCAAAATCGCTGGGAATTCGGATATCGCCGTGATAAAGTTTAACGCCCCAATTCTTAAGACGTTCGCGATTTATTTCGCTTCCCGGTCGGATTAAATTATCAACTCCCGTGATTTGATATTTCACGCCGGATTCCACCCAAGTTTGAATGAGTGAGCTTCCGACAAAGCCGCAAGCTCCGGTGACGAGAATTCTCATGCTGGGGTTTCCGTTAAGCGCTTGCGCCAGGATTCCACGATTTCGCGGAAAATATCATCCAGGGATTTCGTAACATCCCAATTGGGATAGTGCTTTTTCATTTTTCTTAAATCGCTGTAGTAGCAGATATGATCCCCGATGCGATTCTCATCCAGATAGATATATTTTTGCTTTTTCCCGCTTAAGGCTTCGGTTTTGTCGAAGGCTTCAAGTATGGAACAGGCGTTTGGTTTCCCGCCGCCAAGGTTATAAACTTCTCCGCATCTGGGGGATTTCGAGAATTCATGGATGAAAGCCGCGACGTCTTCCGAATGAATGTTGTCTCGAACCTGCTTTCCTTTATATCCGTAAATCTTATACTCGCGCTCTTCTAAATTGCACTTGATGAGATAACTTAAAAAACCATGCAGTTCGACGCCCGAGTGATTGGGGCCCGTTAAACATCCGCCTCTTAAAGCGCAGGTCGGCATATTAAAATAGCGTCCGTACTCCTGGACCATCACGTCTCCGGCCACTTTTGAGGCCCCGAAAATAGAGTGTTTAGACTGATCAATAGAGAAGGTTTCCGGAATTCCGTTATCATATTTTGGATCATCGTAATCCCAACGCGTTTTCATTTCCTTGAGTTGGATGGTGTTGGGAAGATCTCCATAAACCTTGTTGGTGGACATATGAATAAAGGGAGATTCGGGGCAGGCGCGGCGCGCGGCTTCAAGCAAATTAAGAGTTCCAACGGCGTTAGTGTCAAAATCGTCAAAAGGAATGGCGGCGGCGCGGTCATGAGAGGGCTGGGCGGCGGTATGGACAATAATATCGGGTTTTATTTCGGCAAGCAATTTTAAAACGCCTTCACGGTCGCGGATATCGAGTTCATGATGGGCGAAATCCGGAAGAGTTTTTTCAAGCCGCTTTTGGTTCCAGCGCGTGTCGCCCAAAGGACCAAAAAACACCGCGCGTTGATTGTTGTCTAAGCCTTCGACTTTAAAACCTCGCTTTCCAAAATAAATGCAAACCTCGGAACCAATCAACCCCGAGGACCCTGTCACAAATATTTTCTTTGGTTTCATAGTCTTTACGATATCTAACGATATTTGCCCGCGTTTTTGCTAGGATTTCTTGATGCCGGCCATAGTTAAAGATAAAGTCGCTTCGCTTAAGAAGTCTTTAGAGCTTCAATCTTTTCTCCATAAATCCATTGTTTGGTGGCTTCCGCTTCTCTATT
The DNA here is from genome assembly GCA_021796015.1 of bacterium. The sequence goes on along the minus strand of JAJYOT010000023.1, from coordinate 26,150 downwards.
TCTTAATTTCTTCTTTATTTTATTTGAGAACCTATGACTCCGCCCAGGTCAAAATATCCATCATGCAGATGGGGGGCTTAGCGCTTCTGACCCTATGGCTTAGTCGCCTGATTGAGTCCGGCGGCGCCGCTCTTAGCCGAGAAGATTTGGTGTGCTTGTCTCCGTTTTTGGCTTATCTTTTAGTTGGAATTCTTTCCTTTATCCATGCGCCTTATCACATGGCCAGCGTTGATTTTTTCCTCCGGCATTTTTTCTTTATGGCGGCGGCACTCATTATTATTTACGAGTTTGACGCCGAGGCTTCCGAGCGGCTGACTAAAATTTTAATTTGGACGGCTTGGGTTGCGGTGGGATATGGGTTTCTCCAAGTCATTGACACTCATTTCTTCCCACCGGGAATTGGTCACGGAATTGATCCGTTTATTTGGCGCATGGCTTTTGGCGACCGTGTGTTTTCGACTTACGGCAACCCCAACTTTTTTGCGGACTTTCTTGTTATTATTTTCCCCGTTTTGCTCTTGCGTTACCTTAAAGGCCGTCGGATGTCTTTGATTCCACTTATGCTCATGCTTTTGGTGGATCTCTATTTTACAGGGACCAAGGGGGCTTGGGTTGGGTTTGGAATCGTGATCGTCGTTTTCTGCGTCATTGCCTTTATCTATTTCAAGGAAATTATTCGCCCCTACCGGAAATATTTAATTGGAGGAGCGCTTGCGGTCTTATTGCCGTTTTCATATATCTTCATGAAAGATTTTACAACGCGCCTAGCTTCCGTTAACTTTCGCCTGTTTACCTGGGAGGCCACTTGGGAAATGATTATGACGCAACCTTTTATTGGAACCGGTGTGGGGAGTTTCCCGCCGGTTTATCCCGCTTTTCGGCGCCCTCCCATTTTCCATATTGAAGGCAAACATAATACCGAGACCGATCATGCGGAGGATGAGTATTTAGAAGAACTTTTCGATAATGGAATACTCGGCTTTGGGGTTTTTCTTTGGCTTATTATCAGCACCTTGGTCGTCGGTTTTAAGTCTTTGGAGCAGATGCTTGACTCTTCTTACTCCTCAAAAGATAAGAAAATTCCGCCTAGAGTTTTTGATCTTTTGGGATACATGATTGCCTTTATTGGCATGTTGTGTCACAATTTTTTCGATGTGAGTCTTCGTTTTGTTTCTTCGGGGGTTTATTTGGGGCTTTTGCCCGGGATGATCGTCAATCTTTCCAGAGGAAAAGGATTGTATGAATCTCACTTGGCCGAAGAAAAAAATCTCAAGTCAGAAGAAGCAAAGCCCGAGTCATTTTGGAAAACCTTGTCTGAATTTTTAATCTGGCCGGTTCGCTTAGCCGCCTGGGGTGGGCTTTTTTATGTTATCTTTCTGATTTTGACTCAATTTAACATTTTACAGGGGCCTATCGATCGCCTAACCATGGGCGGAGAAATTCTCCAGTGGTGGTTGTCGTGGGGAACCTTGCTCGCCTGCGTCTTTGGTTTGGGTTACATTTTTTTTCGCCTTATTCTTTTATCTGAAAATCCTTTCGTGGGGGCCCTGGTTTTGTCGGTTCTCCCAATTCTTTATACGTTCTGGGGCTATTTTAAAGCCGACATTCATCACAATATCGCTATTTATTTTTCAAAAGAGCATGATTGGGACAAGGCTTTATCTGAATATCAAACGGTGCATCGCCTCGACCCCAATTTCGCAATGGCGCTTTATTTCATGGGAAATGTTTTTAACGATCGCTTTAATATGCAGAAAACCTATAATCCCGCCTGGGGGGATAAAAATAATGTTTCTCGGGATGATTATGAGCGCGCCCTAGATGCCTACAATGAAGTCCGAAAACTTTCTCCTAATTATGTTCAGATGCATTATCAAGTGGGGGTTCTTCATCTTAAGCGCGCTCAGTGGGCCATTGACCATGGCCATCCTGAAGATGCGCAGATGTATTTAAATCGCGCGCTCACTCGCTTTAAGCTTTATAAGACGATTGATCCGGTTTTCGAACCCAATTTCTTGAGAATTGGGCAGATTTATATGATGGAACATCGCTACGCGAATGCGGTCAAAGCTTATCAGGAATATATTTTGGCGCAAAAATGCGCGGTAGACCCGTCTCTCATCGTCAAACCTTTTCTTAGAAAAACGATTCTCAGTTATCAAACCTATGTTCATGTTCCCGGGATTCCTTATCCGGTGCATCGTCATCCTGAGTTGGATAAGCATGCGGAGGGGGGGGAGATTTACACAAGTCTGGGAAACGCTTATTTTATGATGAATAATTTTGAAGAGGCTAAGAACGCCTATCAAGAAGCTCTTCAGTTTGACCCCAATTTTGCCCAAGCTCAACATAACCTCGCGGCCGTGGAACAGAGACTGAAAAATCCAAAAGGAAAGCCCCTTATTCAAAGTCCTTCTGAAGTTCCGGCGCATTCTTCCGGCTATGAGATTATTCAGAAAAAATAGCCGCAATTTACCTCTTCTCATTGCTGGTCTTATTTGTTTGGGCTCTCCTATAAAAGCCGTGACTTTTCCCGCAACGGATGAGACTGTTTTTTCTCCAATGCAAGAAGAAATGTCGCGCTCGCTTAAAGATTTAAAGGAAGGCGATTTTGGACCGCCGTATTTTATCGCTTACCGGATGGTGTCCAGGCAGGGAATGGATATTTCCGCCTCCTTTGGCGGGGTTGTGTCTCAAAATCAATACCATTCTCAGACTCTTTTTACGGAGGTTCGCTATGGGAATAAAAAAATGGACAACACCTCCATCCAGTATAGGGGCTTGAGTACGGAATCCCCGCTGACAGGGAAAGAATTGCGCGAGAATTTATGGATATTGACTGATCAAGCTTATAAAGATGCGGTGGCGGGATATTTGGATAAAAAAGCTAAGCGCGTGACGGAATATAGAGCGGAAAATTTGCCGGATTTTACTGTTGAGACGGCGACTCGTTCTTATGAGCCCCAAATCCCGCCGGATTTCAACGAAGAGAAGGCTAGGGCCTTGGTTAAAAGTTTAAGTAAGATTTTGCGCTCTTATCCCTACATCTATCATGGAACTGTTGTTCTGCATTTGGGGTGGGCGCGGCGCTATCTTTTGACCAGCGAAGGAACGAAAGTCGCAGGTCCTTATGAAAATTTACCCAATTCTCTTAGCATTGAAATTAATTCACGGGCCAAAGACGGGCTTAAGGTGAGTAATTACGGAGAATGGGTTTTTAAAGACATGAGGGAACTTCCTTCGCGAAAGCAGTTGGCCAAGTCCGTAGAAAAATTGGCTCTTGAACTTAAAGAGTTGCGAAAGGCTCCTCTCCAAAGTCCGGTCGCCGCGCCGGCCATTCTCGATCCGGAAATGACGGGAGTCTTGTTTCATGAAGCCTTGGGGCATAAACTAGAGGGAGAAAGGCAAAGAGATCCCTTGCAAGGACAAATATTTAAAGGAATGGTCGGAAAAAAAATTATTCCGATCTTTTTGTCGGTGATTGACGACCCAGCGATGAGTTTCTTTAAGGGAATTTTGCTTCATGGACATTACCAGATTGACGATGAGGGCGTGCCTGCCCAAAGAGTAATTTTGGTTAAAAACGGCATTTTAAAAAATTTTTTAATGTCTCGTTGGCCTCTTAAGGGTTTCCCGCATTCAAACGGGCATGGACGGGCTTCTTCGAGCTTGCGTCCCTTGGGGAGGATGGCCAATTTAATGATCGAGGCACAAAATCCTATTAGTCCCAAAGCGCTTAAGAAGAAATTGCTCAAACTCCTGCGCCAGGAACACAAACCTTACGGTTTTAGAATTGTGGGGGCCTACGGCGGTGACAATCCCAGCGAGCGAACTCAGGCCCAGACCTTGCAGTTGCGGCCGCGTTTGGTTTACCGAATTTCAGCCAAAGACGGAAAAGAGACCCTGGTTAGAGGCGTTAAAATTGTGGTCACGCCCTTGGTCGTTTTAAATCGTATTCTCGCGGCTTCCGATGATGAGACGCTTTCCAATGCCTATTTTTGCGGGGCGGAATCGGGTTGGGTTCCGGTCGATCAAATCGCGCCGAGCGTTTTGGTTTCGGAACTTGAGTTTGAGCGCCTGCCTGAAAATCGTTTAAAGCCTCCTATTTTGCCCTCTCCGCTGACGCATTTACTCAAGCGCGAAGAGGACGCTCGGCCTTGGGCCTTGACCGCGCCCTCTCCGCTGACGCATTTACTCAAGCGCGAAGAGGACGCTCGGCCTTGGGCCTTGACCGCGCCCTCTCCGCTGACGCATTTACTCAAGCGCGAAGAGGACGCTCGGCCTTGGGCCTTGACCGCGCCCTCTCCTCTCACCAGCGAAGGAAACTGATATGGAGCAATCCGCTTCTTTAACTTTGGAGGAAGTTCTCTGTAATTTGTGCGGGTCTAAAGAGAACTCTGTCCTATATCAAAGACCTTACTTGACTCCGCATGATCAGGAAACCGGGACTTTTGCCGCGACCACCGATGAATTTCATAATTATGGGAGAATCGTTCGTTGCGTAAAATGCGGTTTGTGCTATACCAATCCTCGTCCTAATGCCTCGGCCATTCTTTCCGGCTACGGAAACTGCGTGGATGAAAGTTATCTTCTGGAAAGCTCCAGCCGTTCGATTAACGCGCACCTAAGTTTAAATACCATTCGGCGATTTGTTTCCACTGGTTCGCTCCTTGAGATCGGTTCTCATGTCGGTTATTTTCTTAACGCGGCCCGAACTGATTTTGAAGTGACGGGCCTTGAGCCTTCCCGTTGGGCCGTGGAAGAGGCGCGGAGAAGATTTAGAGTCGAGTGTTATCCCGAATCTCTCGAAAACTCAACCAGTATTCAGGGAAAGAATTTCGATGTGGTTGCTCTATCGGATGTTATCGAGCATCTTTTGGATCCCAACTCCGCGATTGCTTCTTGTCGGAATTTCTTAAAGCCGGGGGGAATTCTCTACATTTTGACTCCTGATATCGGAAGCTTGTCGGCCAAGATTATGCGCGGCTATTGGTGGGGGCTTCGTCCCGCCCATATTTATTATTTTTCAAGACTGACGCTGACGCGTATGCTCATTGAAAACGGATTTGAAATATTGACCGTTAAATCCTTCGGACGAATTTTCTCCTATTCTTATTGGCTGAGCCGCTTGAAAAACTATCCCAAATCCGTTTTTTTGACGGTCGGCGGGGCGATCAAGGCCCTTGGCCTTGAAAATAAACTCGCCTATATTGATACCCGCGATTCCATGGAAATATGCGCGAGAAAAAGGTAGTCCAAAAGTCTTTTAAAATAGTCTTTCTTCTTTTCTTTGCGTTTATTTTAAGGGCATCCTACGCTTTTTACGCCTATTTTCATACTTTCAAAGAATATAAGACCGAGATTCAGCAAACATCTGCTCTTGACCCGGATGGATACAATCGTCTTGCTCTTGGCCTTGTTGAGCGCGGAGAATTGTCCCTGACTCCGGGTCATCTTGAAACCTCTCGCGAACCTTTTTATCCTCTCTTATTGGCGACCGCTCATTTCTTTATCGGGCTTTCGCCTTTAGTGGGAATAGGGCTCAATGTCTTGATCGGCGTTTTTTGCTGTTGGATGACTTATCTTGTGACTCTTTCTATTTTTAGAAATGAACGGACTGCATTTTTCGCTCTTTTGTTTGCCGCTTTTTTCCCGGAATGGATTTATTTTTCCGCGACCATGTTTCGAGAGCCTCTCATCACCCTTTTGAGTTTGATTTGGATTTTTCTCTGGCAAAAATATTCGGCTTCACAAAATGTATGGCCTTATGCCGGCATGGGAACGATTTTTGGACTTTTGTGTCTCACCCGTTCTCCTTTTATTCCCATGGGGGGCGCTTTTGCCATACTCTCCGCTTCCAAAATTAAACCGAAGTATTGGGCCCGCACGATTGGAATTTTCCTTTTATGCGCGTTTATCCTAGAAGGAATCTGGATGTACCGCAATGAAAGAATCTTAAAGCGATGGGTGGCGGGAGCGAGTATGGGGGGATCAGTCATGTATTTGTCCCTTCTCTATGATTATTCGCGCCCGGATATTCCACTCGAATACCCTCTGGGCGCGGGAAAAGATCCTGTTATTTCTGCAGTCAACGCTCGGCATTTGACCTTGGCCGAGGCCGAACCTATTTTTTACCATGCTTGTTTCGAGATTTTTATCCATCGCCCGCTGACTTTTTGGGGCGCTTTTATTCATAAAGTTATGAAACTTTGGCGGCCTTATCCCAATCAGGGTTGGAAATATCCGCACTCGCTATTTTCATTTTCAGCTCTTTCTTTGGTTGGGTTATTGACCGGCGGTGGAATCATGCTTTTCGGATTTCTGGGGAGCATCTTGGCTTTAAGAAATGGTTATCCCATCGGGTTTTTAATTCTATTTCCAATAGTGATGTCGGTGGTTTACGGGCTTTTTTGGGCGGTGATGCGCTATCACACGACCTTGATGGTGGGGGTTATCCCGCAAGCAGCCTATGCTTTAGATACGCTTCTTTCAAAGAAGAATCATGACCGAGCCTAAGCACGGCCGCTGCTCTAAACGGAATTCGGAAGCGGCATTCCCTCATTTGCATTCGGTCGGAAATGGTCGGTTCAAAATCTTGTACGAAAGGAAACCATGAAAAAATTACTTTGCATCGGGCTTTTAGTTTTTCCTTATCGTTGTTTTGCTCAGAATTCTACTATTGATGTCGTTGTCTCTTCCGAAATTACCAATGCGATGGCTCATTTGCAGGAGCCGGGATATCCGCTCCCCTATTTTGTTTCCATCAATGTGTCGGATGTAGGTAACTGGGATTCGGAATGCGATATGGGGGCGCTGAATTGGGCCCAGCATTGGCGGGGGCGCTCCCTTTTCGCGGATATCCGGGTCGGCAGTTACGCTTTGGATAATCACTTAAATCCCGTTCCACAAGGGTCTCTTGGATCGTGGATTTCGGTTGATGATAATGCGTTCGCTCTCAAACACGATCTTTGGTTGAGTCTGGATGAATCTTATAAGTCGGCCGCTGCCGGTTTTTTGCGGAAAGAAGCCGAGCGGCTGAGAAATGGAAAAAGAGAATACGACACCGATGATCTTTCCCATGAAAAACCAGTCGTGAGCGCAGCGCCGTTTAAAGCATCAGACGATGGTAATTCTTTCTTTCATCAGATGAACCATCTTTGCCGGGGGGCGAGCTCTATTTTTACCCAAAAGCCCTCGCTAATTCAAGGAAACGCGTCCGTGGAGAGAAGGCGCGTTCTTTCTCGTCTCTATAATTCCGAGGGAAGCCGCATCCATTCATCGCAAGATATTTTTCATGTCGAACTTGAGATTGCGGCGGTCTCCCATGATGGAATGCGGCTTTATGCCGGACGCAGTTTTATCTCTTTGTCGAGCGCAACTCTTCCGTCTTCTTCTCTAATAAAGAAAGAAGCCAAGAAGATGCTTTCCGAAATAGATGAACTTTTGGTCGCGCCGTCTACTTCTCCCTTTAACGCTCCGGCTTTAATTGACCCTTCGGTCACTTCCGCCATTGTTTCTTCTTTAGGTCTCAATTTTTCGGGAGAATCTTTGCGCAATCCCGCCGGCGCGCAAATTCTAAGAGGCAAAGTAGGAAAAATTGTGTTTTCAAGAGAATTGACCTTAATTGACGATCCCTTGGCCCATTATTTTAAGAAAGCTCCCTTGGTCGGTTTTTATTCTTATGATGCGGAAGGGGTCAAAGCCCAAAAAGTAATTTTAGTCGAAAACGGACGCCTTAAAAATTTTCTTCTGTCCCGTTATCCGGTTATTGGCTTTCCTCATTCCAATGGACATGCCCGTGGGGATGCCGGGGCTTATCCACGAGCAATGCCGAGCAATCTTTTTTTAGAGACTAAACATGGCTATTCCCATGCGCAGCTTATGAAGATATTGCTCAAAGAGTTGAGAAAAGAAAAAAAACCTTATGGTCTTTGGATTCGAAAGGTGAGGTCTTTGACCAGAGAAAACAGCGCGGCCGGAGAAGAATCTTTGCGAATTATGCCGGAACTTGTTTATCTGGTGAACGCCAAAACGGGAAAATTGACCTTGGTACGCGGTTTGGATTTGGTCGGCACGCCTCTTGGCTTTCTCAATCATGTTTTGGGAGAAGGGAAAGATATGACCTCGGCTAATCACCGAATCGGCTGGGTGCCCATGTCGGTTGTCGCGCCAAGTTTGGTTTTATCCCAGGTCGAACTTCAACGTTCGAAAGAACCTCCGGTCAAGCCGCCGATTCTGCCGCCGCCCTCTATTCGGTAAGAGTTTATGCCTCCATTTTTTCAATCATTCTTCCCACCTACAACCGCGCAAAGATGCTGAGAATTGCGCTTAGGGAATTCATGAGTGCGGTATTGTAGTAAAATGAATGTTCATGGTGGAAAGAAAACGTAATCGCGCCGTTTTTGTCGACCGGGACGGGGTTTTAAACGAGGAAGTAGACTATTTATCTCGAATTGAAGATTTAAAGCTTATTTCTGGAGTTGCCGATGGGATTGCCAGTTTGCGCGCCCATGGTTTTAAAGTGATTGTAATTAGTAATCAATCGGCGGTGGCGCGCGGACGTCTGAGTTTCTCCGGACTTCAAAAAATTACCCGCGCTTTACGTAAGGAGCTTAAAAGGGAAAATTCTAAGGCGCGTCTTGACGCCGTTTATTATTGCCCTCATCATCCGGATTTTGGCAAACCCTGCGCTTGCCGGAAACCCCAGATTGGTCTCATCTTTAAGGCGCAAAAGAAATTTAATATCGATCTGAAATCCTCTTATTTTGTTGGGGACTCAAGCGCGGATATCTTGGCTGGTCACCGTGCGGGATGCGTGCCTTTACTGGTTAAGACTGGGAAAGGAGGAAAAGACGGGATATATAAAGCAAAACCTAAAAAAGTATTCAGAAATCTTTTAGAGGCTTCTCGGTGGATTTTAAAACAATGAAAGTGGTGATTGTCGCGGGTGGGTTGGGAACGCGGATGCGAGCAGTCGCTCAAGAAATTCCCAAACCGATGATTAAGATTTTTGGGAAACCAATTTTAGAGCATTTGATTGTGTGGCTTAAGTCTTCAGGGTTTCAAGAAATTTCTTTTTGCTTGGGACATAAAGCTGATATTGTGCGCGATTATTTCCGAAAAGGCGAGACATGGGGGGTCCATCTTGAGTATTATATTGAGACTGTGCCTCGGGGTACGGCTGGCTGCGTGCGGGATGCGTGCAAAGATTGCAAAGAAGACATTTTAGTGGTTTATGGGGATTTGTTTGTTGAAATGAATTTAAAACCGTTTTTAGACTTTCATGCTGAGAATTCCTCGGCTGCGACTCTGGTTCTCTTTGAAACGGATCATCCTCATGACTCGGATTTAGTTCGGCTTAAGGGAGATAAAATTTTAGGTTTTTATCGAGATGCCCATGCGCGGCCTCCGGCGCATTTAGCCTGCGCGGCCATTTGGGCGATTCGAAAATCAGTTCTGGAGTTAATTCCAAAAGAGCGGCCTTCGGACTTTGGGCGAGATATTTTTCCTCAAGCGCTAAAAAATGGGTTTAACCTTTCAGGTTACGTAAGTCATGAAACCTTAGCGGATTTGGGAACTCCGGAGCGTTTTTCCACCTTTGAACAGGAACGTTTAAGATGATTATCTCCCGTACGCCTTTTCGAATCAGTCTTGCTGGTGGTGGCACAGATCTCAAAGAATTTTATCGCCATGAACACGGCGCCGTTTTGTCTTTTGCGATTGATAAATATATGTATATTACCGTCAATCATTATTTTGATCAGGAGGTTTTCCTTAAATATTCAAAAAGCGAATTAGTTGATTCGGCTTCTCGGATTCGGCACCCTTTATGGCGAGAATGCTTGATTCAAAGCGGGCTTCATCGCGGCATTGAAATGACTTCGATGGCCGATATCCCAGGCGGCACGGGGCTGGGTTCTTCTTCGAGCTTTACGGTTGGCACTTTGCATGCTTTATCGGCTTTTAAGGGCGAGTTTCGCACCGCCGAGGAATTGGCTAGAGGAGCCTGCCGGATTGAAATTGAACGCCTTAAAGACCCCATAGGAAAACAAGATCAATACATCGCGGCTTACGGAGGTTTTCAATTTATCGAATTTTTACCGGATGAAAGCGTGAAAGTTAATCCCGTGATTCTCAGCGAGAAAACACGGGAAGCCCTTTTTAACCGAATGATTTTATTTTATACCGGAATGCGTCGCAAGGCCGGAACCATTCTCAAACAAGCCCGTAAAAACTTTTCTCAAAACATGGAGAGTCTCAGGCGTTTAAGGGAACTGGCTTATTGGGCTAAAGACCGAATTCAAAAAGGGGATGTGGATTCCGTGGGTCCGGTTTTACGCGAAAGTTGGGAAATCAAGAAATCTTTGACTGGGGATGTCACCAACGACGAAATAGACCAAATTTATCGCAGAGCGCTTAAAGCGGGAGCAGTGGGCGGAAAAATCTTAGGCGCTGGCGGCGGAGGTTTTTTGCTTCTTTTTTGTCCGCTCTCCAAACGATCTTCCGTTGTTGAGAGCCTTAAGAATTGGCGTCAAATTCCGTTTAAGTTTGAGCCTGAGGGATCGAAAATAATCCATGTCAGCCGCTGAAAAAAAGATTAAAAAAATAAACTCAATCCGTCCAGGATCTTTTCACCTAGTCGGTCCCGGAAAATTATCCGCTCAAGATTTCGCAAAATGGTATCGTGAAGAATCTCTTTTGCAATGGGGAAATCTTGATTTAAACGCTATTGCTCGATTAGCTGATCAAATTGTCATCGCTGAGAAAAAAGGCCGCGAAATTTTTGTCATGGGAAACGGGGGATCAGCTGCGACCGCCTCCCATTGGGCGACTGATTTGTCGAAAACTGCGTATGTTGCGGGACGTCCCATGATTCGTTGCCGCTCTTTATCTGAAAACATCCCTTATTTGACGGCGATTGGAAACGATCTTTCTTTTGACGATATTTTTAGCCGCCAGCTGGAAAATATTTTAACTCTCGGCGATCTAGTGATTTTAATTTCGGGGAGCGGAAATTCAAAAAATCTCATCAAGGCTTGCCTTTGGGCTAAGAAGAAAAAAGCTCAGACTGTTGGTATCTTGGGTTTTGATGGGGGAAAACTAAAGAAAATGGTTGATTTGCCGATTATCGTTCCCTCGACTCAATACGGCGTTATTGAGGATATGCACATGGCAATCGGCCATATATTGACCTTTTATTTAAAACAGAGATAATCCAAAATATGCGCGTTTTAGTGACAGGTGGTGCGGGCCTTGTGGGAAACGCTTTGACAAGGCTTTTTCTGAAACAAGGCGCGAAGGTTTTTTGTGTAGATAATCTCTCCTTGGGAACGCGTCGTCATATAGAAAATTTTCAAGATAATCCCGATTTTGAATTTGAAAAGCTGGACGTAAGCGATGCCGGTTGGCACACAAAACTCAAAGGCCGGAAGTTCGATTTATTGGCGCATTTAGCGGCCAATTCCGATATTTCTTTGGGAAACTCCCATCCTGAAATGGATAGAAGTCGCACCTTTGACACAACTTTTCAAGCCTTAAGCGCGGCCCGGGATATGAAGATCCCTCATTTTATCTTTAGTTCGAGTTCCGCGGTCTATGGTTTAAATCCCAAGATGCCGACTCCAGAGTCTTCTGCCAACCTTCATCCCGTTTCCATTTACGGGGCAGGGAAACTTGCTTCCGAGGCTTTTATCAGTGCTTTTGTTGAAAATTACGGGATCCACGCCTGGGTTTTTAGGTTTGGCAATGTCGTCGGCGAAAAATTAACCCATGGCGTCATTTATGATTTCATTGCGCGTTTGCGTAAAAATCCCAAAGAACTCAAGGTTTTAGGAAACGGGTTTCAAACTAAAACCTATATTGACGTGGAAGATTGCGTTTCCGGAATTCATCTGGCTTTTGAGAAAAGCCCGCCTGGGAATACGCATGCGGAGAAGTTCCAGATTTTTAATTTAAGCACGGAAGGAACTACCTCGGTCAGGCAAATTGCCGAAGAAACGTGCCGGGCTTTAAACCTTAAAAACTGCAAGATTAATTATCAGGATTCTTCTGTCGGTTGGGTGGGAGATGTTCCCAAAACGAGCCTGGACGTCTCGAAAATTAAGAAATGTGGATGGATGCCTCGGCTCGATTCAACCGCCGCAGTGTTTAAAGCGATTCATGATTACGCCGAGTGGTCCATGAACTCCAAATCATGATTTCAGGGAAAAAAATCAGCTTGATTTTGCCGACCATTAACGAGGCGGAAGGTCTGGGTTATCTGAAAGAAAAGATTCCATCTACAATCGACGAGGTTCTAATAATCGATGGCGACAGCCATGACCAAACCCGCGAAATTGCCCAAGGTTTCGGCTGGAAAGTAATCGTTGAAAAAAGACGCGGTTATGGCCGTGCTTACAAAACAGGCTTTGAACAGGCGGAAGGAGATATTATCGCAACCGCTGATGCGGACGGAACCTATCCGGTCGAAAATATCGAGCCCTTGGTCCAAGAGCTTCTAAATTCCAATCTTGATTTTATTTCATGCTCGCGTTTTCCTTTAATCGATACTCAAAGCATGGATAAACTCAACCAATTTGGCAACCTCGTCATTACGGGCGCGGCTTCAGCTTTATGGCTTCATTCTTTTCGCGATATTTTGTCTGGAATGTGGGTTTTTAAACGAAATATTCTTAAAGAATTCGTTTTGGAAAGCGATAATTGGAATTTTTCTGAAGAAATTAAATTGCGGGCTTATCAGTCTCTCAAAAATAAGTTTAGAGAAATTCAAATTCCATATCGAAGCCGCTTGGGAGAAACAAAACTCATGCCCTGGAGGGTGGGTCTGGAAAATATTCTCTATATGTTGGCCATGAGATTGGCCAAAAAGTAGCTAGACCCTAAAACTAAAAACGGCATCACCGGCAAACGGTAGCGCATTTGGCTGACACTGAGCATGTGAATGAAAAATGTCGCTGAGACAAAGAGAATCATCGGATAAATCGCTAGGTTAATTTTTAAAAGTTTGACCAAGCCCCAAAGGCCAAAAATAATAAGGAACGGCTCCGTTAAGAGACTAATTAAAATAAGCCCATTTCTTTTGAGACCTATGTTTGGGTGACTAGTCAAACTCTCCGTGTAAAGCTTGTCACTCCGGGGATAGAATCTCCAAAAATTGATAGTTTTTTGCCCCCATTGCCGGATGACTTGATTTGGATGTTCTCGCATAAACTGAAAAGCCGCTTTCCAATAAATTTGATCTTGTTTGCTTTGCGGTAAGTTTTTAATATTTGCGAATTCAGGCATTTGTTCAATGACATGATTGGCGACAAAGGTGTCTTGTTCATTTACGTCAAAAAGAAGCGTGCCATAAAGCAAATTGACTCCTCCATGAGTATCTAACGCAAAAGAACCTGTTTCCAGACGGTTTCTCAGAGACCATGAGCCTAAAATAAATGCCCAGCAAGAAAAAGAAATCAAAAGCCCTTTTAAGAGACGCCAATTTCTACGCGAAAAAATAAACGCGATAAACCAGAGTCCCAGCATAATGACCGCGCCTTCAGGTCTTGAGAGGCCAGCCAAGGCCAACGAGATTCCTGAGACGCTCGCGCGTGCGCGATTTTTTCCTTCCTCAGCCAAAGTCTGGCACAATTGCCAAATTCCAAAGGTCATGAGAACAAGATACGGAGTTTCAGAAAGCATCATGCCTCCGTAGTAAATGAAAAAAGGATAAACGGAGGAAATAGCAAGAGCAATTTTACCGGCAAGCTCGGATTGACAAAGTTTTTCTGTCATCTTCCACATAATCCAGACAAGCATCAGGTCGGGAATGAGCAGGCCTAATCTTACTGCCAAGGGGTGATCTCCAAAAAAGCGAAGGCAAATGGAAAAATAAAACGCGGGAATAGGGGCTCCGGCCGAAGCCTGAGTTTGATTACCAAAGACGTTAAATTTCGCCAGATTGAGAGCGGCCGTATGATATCCCGATTCATCCAGCTGATAAAAACCATTCCCGAGCTTCAAGGCAAAGATAGCTCGCAATAGAAAAGCCAGAGAAAACCAAAAAATAGGGGAAGACTGATTGAGGCGTTTAATAAGACTTCTCATCGCATTTGGTATATCAGCATTATATAGAATAATACTGCTTGAATTTATGAATGAGAACCGCCCTATTGACCTTAAAAAAATTTTTTTTGCCTTTGCTTTGCTGTTAGCCGTAGGATTGCGCGTTTTAGGCATAAGATGGGGGCTTCCCAATACCTTTAATGGAGACGAGCCGCATTTTCTGAATCTCGCGGTTTCTTTTGGACGGGGCTCTTTAAGACCTTTTGCTTTTAAATATCCGACTTTGTGGCCTTATTTTTTATTCGTGTGTTTTGGGTTCTATTTTGTTCTATGGTCTGGTTTTGGGCTCTGGCATGGAATTTCGGCTTTTGCCGGGCTTTACGCATGGCATCCAACGGGGTTTTATCTCATCGCTCGTCTTGCGGCTGGATTTTTTTCAATGGCGGCTGTTTGGGTTCTCTATCAGACGGGAAAAGAAGTAGCGGAATTTTCCTGGGCTTGGGCTTTCACCGCTTTTTCGCCGCTTCTGATTTATTCTGCTCATGAGGCGAAAGCCGATAGTCTTATGTTTTTCTTGGTTTGTCTTGGTTGGCATTACGCTGTCAAATTTTTTAAATCTGGAAAAAGAAAAGAACATTTTTTTTCCGCTTTCTTTTTTGGGCTTGCCTTTTCCAGTCAATATACGGCCCTTCCGGCTTTAAGCGCGCTGGTCGTTTTGGACTTTATTTCTCCGAAAAATATCCCACGTATTTGGGCTTTTGAGGCCATGGGGATTTTTTCTCTCGCGTTTGTCTTGGGATCCCCTTACGTGGTTCTTGATTTCCATAATTTCTGGTTTTGGATTCATATGCACAATCCCGAAGCGATGAACTCTCTTAAATTTTGGACAAGAATAGGCGTGGCCAAACATATCGGGCGTAATTTGCTGGGCTTTGAAGGATTTGATTGGGGAGCGGGTTTTTTGGCGCTTTTAGGCCTCTTTTCATTTTTTTACATCGATTTCAGGATGGCTTTATTTCTTACGCTTCCAGTCGTGATTTCTTTTATTATCCTGGTCAATAATCCAGATGGTGGAGTTCCAAGATATTTAACCGCTATTTTCCCGGCGCTTAGTTTTATGGCTTCCGCTGGAATTTTTTTCTTGCTTAAGAAAAAAAGCCAATCTCGGAATATGTTTCTTGGAGGGCTGATCGCTTCGTTTATTTTTTTTCCAGCGATTTTTAAGGCTTGGGGGCGCGATAATTTCATGCGACTTCCAGATACCCGAATGGAGGCGGAAAATTGGATATCTCAAAATATTCCGCAAGGATCCGTTATTTTGGCTGATGAACCCGATACCGAGCCCCGGCTGTTTATGATTCAAAAAGAAGTCACGGCTTTAGCCGAACGCGCGCAAAAAAATAGATCTCCTCGAAGCCGTCTTTATTTTGCGATGGCTAAAACCCATCCTGGAGGGGGATATTGGGTTTACCGCATTAAACGTTCTTCCTGGGATTTGGATATCTTTTTTACGGACGAAGTTCGTTTGTCGCAAGAAGATTCCCCAATGCTGGATGTTTCTCAAGGGCTTAAAGCCGCCGAAGTGGCCGGAGTTCAATATGTGATTACTTCAAGTCAGGGAGTTAACCTCAAACGGGCCGTTGAGTTGAGAAAATTTTTCGATCAGCTTAATTCAAAAGCTGTTTTGCTTAAGGAATTTGATCCACTTCCAGGAAAATTGGCCGGCCCTATCCTCAAAATCTACCGTTTACCGAACGCCCCAAATGGGATGCCACTGCGGGATGAGCCGCACCTCTTTTAAGAGGGCTTGCGCCTGTTTTAGGAATTTCATCGCCAGGGCAGGCTTAATTGTTTTGACATCCCGAAGGGGGGTTGCCGGTTGAAGAATGAGGGGAATGTCGGGAGAACTTTCTTGTAAAATGCGGATCACTTGCCTCCATTCTGTTTCGGTCGTTTTTTCTGTCAAAATAACCTTCGCATAAGATTTCTTAGGAAGGAGGCGTAAAAATTCTAAGTGTTCTGACCAAAATTCTTTCCCGGTTGCAGAAGGCAGTTTAATATCCATGGCGACAATATCGCAAAGGTCTCTCACTTTTTTAAAGGCCTCAACGCGGGTTCCATTAGTTTCAAGATAATTGAGAAGGCCTTCTTTTCTGACCCAGGGCAGGGCGCTTAAAAGAAAAGGAACATGAAGGAGCGGTTCCCCGCCCGTCCAAGAAAGAGATTTATGTTTTCTTTCGCTTTTTAGCCTCAAAATTTCCGATTGAAATTGGCTGATTTTCATGATTTTCCCCGAGGGAATGGGGATTGTCTCTAGTTCATCACAGTAATCGCAATGGAGATTGCACCCGCCAAAACGTACAAAAATTTGTCGTTCTCCCAAATAAATTCCTTCGCCTTGAAGGGATGAGAAAATTTCGACAATGCGCGCCGAACGAGAATCGGAAAGTTTAATCTCCGTGGACATTTTAAGCCTTGAGGGCCGGATCGTGGGCCTTGGCGAGCAAAAAACCCTTGGCCCTCAGTTTACAAGAATCACATTTTCCGCAGGGATGTTTTTTCCCGGCGTAACAAGACCAGGTCAGTTCCAAGGGAACTTTGAGTTTGAGAGCCAAACGGACAATCTTTTCTTTATCCAACCGGAGAAGGGGTGATAAGATTTTGATGGAGCGTCCCATGGCCCCGATCTTGGTTCCAAGGCGGGCTGCGCGCTCAAAGGCGTTGAGGTAATCGGGGCGGCAGTCGGGATATCCGCTGTAATCAAGAGCGTTGGCGCCGACAACAATCGCCTGGGCTTTGGTTGCGTCCGCCAAAGAAAGAGCGAGGGATAAAAAAACCGTGTTTCTGCCCGGCACATAGGTAGATGGAATCGGCCCATGGCCGATTTTGGAGAGAGGTAAATTCGGTAGTTTTTTATTTTTGTCGGCCAGCGAACTTGTTTTAAGCCAAGGTAAATCGAGTCGAATCTCATGGGTTTTAATTCTTGCTTTTTTTGCTACGGCGCGAGCAGAATCTAATTCTCGCTCATGTCTTTGCCCGTAAAAAATGGAAAGCCCCTCGCAATCGTAATTTTTGGCCTTTGCCCAATAAAGGGCGGTCGAAGAATCAAGGCCTCCAGACAATAAAACAACAGCTTTTTTTTTCATGAGGACTCGGAAGAATTTTTAAACTCCCGGCAGAACTGATCGAGTTCAATGGGGTCTTTGGGCAAGCTGTCATAGCGCTTTATTTGTGCCCAGAAAACTTCCCAGGCTGCGCGAGTATCGTCTTCCGCTCGATGCGCTCCCTCTAAATTTTTTCCACAATAAAATTGATAGGCAGCGGAGAGGTTTCTGCGCTCCATTCTTCTAAAAATGATTAAGGCGTCTATGATATTTCTTCCATCCATAAAAAATGGAATTCCCGCGCGATTAAATTCCGCTTGGAGAATGGGGATGTCAAATTTAATGACTCCGTATCCGCCGATGTCTCCCGTTCCGATAAAATCGCGTATTTGGGAAGCCAGTTCCTTAAATGTCGGCGCGTTTTTAACCATATCATTAGAGATATGATGGATGCGAAAAGCGGGTTCTGGAATAAAAGTTTCCGGATTTATAAAGGAAGAGAATGTTTTCTCAACGCCATTGGTTTCCATTTTAATCAAGGATATTTCGATAATACGGTCATTTGAAGTTGAAAGTCCGGTGCTCTCAATGTCCATGAAAACCAAGGGTCTTTTCTGGTTTTTTAGCACAAGTCTCCCTTTAACTTCTCCGCGCATCTCTTTCCGTCCATAATCGCTTCTTCCATGAAAGAATATTTCCAAGCGCCGTAGCGTCCGATTGATTCTACCCCATTTTGAGCAAGATAAGGAAGCAAGGTCTTTAAAACTTTCGTCCTTTTAAAGTCATAAACGACATATCCACATTTAATTGGGAGCCATTCCTTAACGAGTATCTTATGATTAGATTTTAGTATTTTACAATCCTTGAGGGCCTGAAAAGCGATCTGTTCTAAATCAGATAGGTTTACCCGGGCCTTTGAATCTCTTGATAATTCGACGTAAAGAGAACTTGAGCCCGCGGGAGCGTTAGAAGGGGAGAATTGATGGTAAAAGCCGACACGGTAAAAGGGATATTTTTTTTCCGGGAAATAAATCCAATGTTTGCCCGGCATGACCTTCCCTGAAACGCCAAGGTTGAGGCAGTAGACGGAGTTGGAAGACAAATCGTTGGCCGCATTTAAAACGCGCGGGGGGGCGTTCTTTAAAAGAGAAATAAAATCATTTAATGGAATAGTGTTGACCAGACGCTTAAAAGAAACGATCCCTAATTCATTTACAAATGCTCTTTTTGTCTTTAAATCAATCTGGAGGACCTCATGGCCTAAAAGGAGCTGGTTTTTTTTGAGACGCAAGGAGAGGGCATTGGGTAAAGCTTGAATGCCGCCATTTTGAGGATAAAGAAAAGAAGCATTGTATCCAAAGGCTTTGGTTTGGTCCATCACGGCCCCGTAAAGGACTTCAGAGACCTTGGGCTTTGGCACAAAACGGCCCTGCCACTCGGTCGTCATTTCAGCAAGATTTCTTTGCCAGAGTTTTTCATTATAGGGGAATAGAAAATGCCGGCAGATTCCCTCGCCAAAAGTTTGAAGGGCCCAATCTTTAAAGGAGAGCGGATTTCGCGCTTTTACTTTTATGGGCGTAGAGTGGATCGTTTTGAGAAACCCCCAGAGGCAGTCATCAATGACAGAATCAGGAAGGCCGTAGGTGTTGGCCTGAAAAGGGTAACGTGTCAAAACCTTATGCGAATAAATCCAGGCGCTCCTCTTAATTTCGCGCAAATTTCCTTTTAATAAGCTCTGAATGAGTTTCTTTCCATAAGGATCATGAAGATGGAGAAGGTGTCCGGTAAAATCAAAGGTAAAGCCTTGTCTGGATATAGAAGCGGCGGTCCCGCCTGGATATTTTTCTTTTTCAACAATCAAAGCTGAAAGGTCGGAGATTTTTTTGAGATGGTAAGCGGTAGAAAGCCCGGCAAGCCCGCCGCCTAAAATCAAGACATCAGTTTTAGTCATCGTAGATGACAACGCGGGTTAAAGCGCGACTAAGCATAAAAATCGGAATAATCAATATTCCATAAAGGATAACGGCCCCTAAAAGATGGAGTTGTGTCGCGAGGAAACCGCAAAACCCAAGAAGACCGGCGATGCCCGCTGCGATGAGAACGATTTGAGGGCGAGAATATCCCATTTTTTCAAGGCGCAAGGCGAAATGGTCCTTTGAACCCATAAAGGGCGATTTCCCTTTCATGAGGCGAAGGATCATGACAAAAAGCGTGTCATACATCGGGACGAGCAAAATTAGAAGCGGGGCGTACACCCCAGCCGGGTTGATATCGGAATAGCGGGTTCCCAAGGAAACGCAGGCAAGTAAAAAACCAAGTAAAAGGCTTCCGGAATCTCCCATGAATATTTTTCTTTTTTTAGAAAAATTCCAGGGTAAAAACCCAAGGGCCGCGCCGGCTAATGCGGCGGAGGCAAAGTTAACGTAAAGCTCTTCGGAAGGAAGCGAAATCAAAAGAAACCCCAACGCGGCAATGGCCGCCTGGCTTGCGCAAAGACCGTCCATAATGTCGATAATGTTTAAAGCATTGGTGATTCCCACAATCCAAAGAAGAGTCAAAAATGCGGCGACGTAATTGGGAGAAATGAAGCGAATGCGAATGCCGTTGAGTAAGACAATGGCTGCGGCCGCGAATTCAATTAAGAATTTAACGCGGTAATCAAGGCCCTTGGGCTTATGAATGTCATCGAAAATTCCGCCCGCAAAAATCAAGCTTCCACCAATAAGAAGGGCTCTGAGACTATGAAGGGTTCCGGTGGGAAAGCGAGTCCAGAGGCGAAGGAAAATCAAGGTCAAGGCGTAGGCAAAATAAAGCGCAATTCCTCCGGCAACGGGAGTCGCGACTTTATGGGTTTTGATGGGAGAAGAGGGTGAATCAACCCAACCCAAGGTTAAAGCGATTTGGCGGACCAGAGGAGTTAGAAAAAAGGATAGAGCAAAAGATGAAAAAATAGCGATGGCATAAAGAATCCAATTGTCAATTTTGATCATTGAAGAGAAAAGAGAATGCAGCCTTCAGAGCGGTAAAGAATGGAGGAGTTTTGAAGAAGTTCTTTAAGATGGGCTTCCCCTTCTGGAGATAATTGGCCCAAAGAATCTCCCAGCCTCGCCATTTCATGCGGAACCCATATAATTTCCGTAATTTTCTGTCGCTTGAGTTGAGAGGCCAGCTCTTTTTCTTTTTTTGCGAGATTAGAGTCCAGGATGAAGAGGTTGGGCGAGAAAATAGAAGAGGCGACTGAACCGGCTGGAGCGTAATAACTGCGTTGATCTCCCATAATCAGAATCTTATCATTTCGCTTTGCCTGCTTAGCAGCGTAATGAGCGCAGGGGTAATAAAGGAGTTTTTGGGATAAATATTCCGTTCTGGTTTTCATTCCCAATAATACCTCTCCGGCGTCAAAGACGCCAAAATTGACGAAAAGAAATAGAAGAAAATGGGTCAGGATAATGATAAAAATAGCGGAAGTCAAAATTATTTGAGTTGGAGGGCTGAGGCGTTCTTTGAGCCTTTCAAGCGCATTTCCAGCCAACAGGCAAAGAAGGGGACAAAGAACGATTAGAAATCTTAAGACTACTCCAGTTAAAAACCAAATCAAAATATAGAGGAGCGAAAACGCCGTAAGGCGTTTTAAAAATTGGTTTTTCCTGGAGAACCAAACGGCCAGCGGGAAGGACCAGAATAAAATTTCCCAACCCAGTCCGCCTAAAACATCCATTCCGCGCCCGAAATGAAGGCTGTTGGTTAAAAGCATAATGGGGAAATCAATCCAGCGCTGGTAATTAAGTCCGCTTCGGTATTCGGCAAGGGCATTAAAATAATTATGGGCAATATTGCCGTTCCACCCGTTTCCTGAAGTTCTAAAGAAAGCGTTGAAAAATGGGAAAAAGGGATTGCCGCCCCAAAAATAGTTTTTGATCATCCATGGAAAAAAAAGAAGCGTAACAATCACGGTAAAAAGGGTGGCGTCTTTAAACGCTTTTTTTCGGGGAGAAGAAAAAAAGACTCGAATCCACAAGGCGCTTCCCAGTATCCCAGAGGTGATTCCTGCGTAATATTTAGTTCCCAATGCGAGACCTGAAAATATGGCAGATAAAATTAGCCAAGATCGAGAATCCGAGGAAGATGAGCGTATTTCCTCCCATCTAAGAAAAGCAAGCACGGAAGCGGTGGTCCACAGCATCACCAGGGGCTCAACATAAGAAGATGATGATAAAAGCATGACCGAGCTCTGCGTGACCAGAAAAAGAATTGAAAGAAAGACTGATTCCATCGGAATTTCAAGACGGGCGATTTCGAAAATCCACCAAGCGCTCAATAAAAGCGAAACCCACATAAACATTTGAGCCAAAATGTCCGATCTTAATAGAAGAGCTAAGGTAAACAGCATCTCGCCGTTTTGTGGGAAATGACTGTAGAGAAGCCAGGGAACTTGAACCAGTCCATGGGCTTTGGCATAGGCCGCGGCCAAAGGCAAATGATAGACCAAGGAATCGTATTGGTGCGGAGGAATTAAACAACACCAAAGGACTAAGAGAAGAGAAGAAAAAATAATCAAAGACTCAGACGGGCGGCTTAAAAGCATTTTTTTTGAGGAGTTAAATGAAGAAAAAATCGCCTTTAATTCCGTGAACCCTAAAATCCAAAGAAAGGCGAGAAATAAAGCTAAGGCAAAAAAATTAAGGATATGAAAGACGGCAAGAAAAAAAACGCCGAGGCTTAAAAGGCCAAGCCCAAGAGTCGCGCCGATAAGAGTTTTTTGAGAGGAGCTGATATCTGAAAAGCCAAGCCCAGCGACCATGAGGCGCCCGACTCCAGATGCGGCCAAGAGTATGATCAATAGCTCGGCAAAAGATAAAAACCCAGTCAAAAATGCGGGCAAAAAATAAGAGCAGAAGGTGTAGACCGTGAAAAAGAAAGTCAGAAAAGCCGCGCCTAAAAAAAGAGATTTCCCATCGCGCGTCATCTCGGGGTTGTTTCTAAATGGAGGGGTTGGGGCGAGAGCCAAGGAAAGCGAAGAAGCCCTAAACGATGAGGAAGGTATTGGATAAGAACTTTGAGCGTGGAAAGACCATAAACGACGCTTCTTTTGAAATTAATTGAGGATGCCTCGGGAAAATACCTCGCGGCCACGGGAATATCTCCAATTTTGAGATGGCAAGCCGCGGCCTGAAGCAAAAACTCTTGATCAAAAACAAAATCGTCCGAATTGTCCTGCCAGCGGATTGTTTCAAGACATTTACGGGAATAAGCCCTTAAACCCGAATGCCATTCGCCCAAATTTTGCCCCGTACAGGTGTTTTCAAGAATGGTTAAAAAACGGTTAAAGATGTATTTGTAAAGAGGCATTCCGCCCTCGATGGCCTCCCAGCGAGTCCGGATGCGATTTCCCAAAACGACATCGCAGATTCCGTTTTTAATGAGAGAGAGCATGACGGGGGTTAGCCGCGCGTCATATTGATAGTCCGGATGAATCATAATGACGACATCGGCCCCGCGAGAGAGGGCTTCCTTATAACAAGTCTTCTGATTCCCGCCATAGCCTTTATTTCTTTCATGGACAATGGTGATGAGTCCAAGTTTCCTGGCCAGGGCAGCGGTGCCGTCGGTGGAGCAATCATCCACGAGAATAATTTCGTCTACGCTTCCGTGAGGAATATCGCCCACGGTCTTTTCTAGGGTCTTTTCCGCGTTGTAAGCGGGTAAAACCGCGATTGTTTTCATGATTTTCGTAAAAAATTAGAAATATCTATCTGTGACGATTAAGTATAGGATAGCATAAGCTTTCCCCTCATAACTTTGGGAAGTCTTGCAAAAAGCGGGAGCTTCTGTTATAACTTTACTAACCTTATGGGACATTCTCAAGACTGGGATAAAATGAGAGTAGCGGGAGTCGATTCCATTAATAATCTGGATACGGCTCGCATGACCTTGCGCTGGGCTCTTGAACGCCTCAGAGTCATCGAGGAAAAAAACAATGCTCTTGAAAAGAAAATAAAAGAATTTGGCGATACTAAGGAAAAACTAGACGAAGAGAGAAGCGCTCTCAAACGCGCTTTGTCTGTTCGCGAGGAAGAAGAAAAATGGCGAGATGATTATTACCAAAGGCTTAGGCAAAGAATACAGAGTTTAGTCTCTGAGAGGCTTTCGGGGAACTCCGAAGCGGCTTCTCTGGCTTCCCGAGAGCTGGAACTCGCCCGGCTTGAAGAGGAAAATCATCAAAGGCGGCTTGCCTTAGAGAAAGAATACTCATCCAAGATGCGGGCTGCTCAAACGGAATATGAACGTCTCAAGGCCTCCTTGGATTCTCAAGCTAAAAGCCAGGCCGAACAATGGGAAAAGGCGGAAGCGGAGCGTCAAATTCGTTTTAATGAATTCATGACGCAACAGAGAAGTCTTTTAGAAATGCAAAGTCGGCAAGTGGAAACGGAAGCGGCGCGCGTAGCTTCTTGGAGAATGGAACAGGCCTCGGCATCCTGGTCAGTGGAAAAAGAAAGTCTTCTCAAAGAAATTGCGCAGCTTAAAGAAAGAGAAGGAGATTTGCGTCGTAAATTACATGAGACTTCTCTTTCTTTAGATAAAGCGAGAGAGGAATCCCTTGCTATTTCACGTTCTGGGGAAATTCGGCTTCGGCATATAGAGGAAGAACAAAAAGTTTTTGAAAAAGAAAAAGAAACGATTAAGGCCGAGTCCAATTTATGGCGCCTTAAATCCGGAGAAGGATGGTCTTTAGTTGCGGAGCTTAAGAAAAAATGTGTTGAGCTTGAAAATCAGCTTAAGGAGTCACAGGGTCTTTTAGCAGAAGAAGCGGCTAAAAGAAAGGCGGCAGAAGAGCGGTTTCAAGTTTATGAACGGGGTTGGTCAAAGAGGCAAACGGATTTAGATATGATTGAAGAATCTCTTCTTAAAAAATTTAAGGATTTAGAAGATGAGGTCTCCCGCAGGGACCGCGTTTGGAAAGACCGGGAAGATTTCATGCGCCGGCGCGATCAAAATTGGCATAATCGCATAGAAGAATGGCAGTCGATGATGCAGGAAAAGTCGGAAGGCGTTGAAAAACTCAGGTCTGAACTGCTTGAAGCCGTTCGCGGTTACATTAAAAGTAAAAAAGGGGAAAAACATGGAAATGGAGAATATGGCGAATTCGGAGGGCTTTCAAAATCCTCACCAGAGGCTTGATGAAATCTGGACTCGGCTCAACGATGTTTGTCGAAAGCTCTGGCAGGAAGATTCTCCAGCAGCGGTAGGCCTTGAGGCCATTACCGAGGAATTTAAAGGCGAGGTTCGCCGCCTGGGACAAGCCTTGTCCGCGTCCCAGAAAACTCTTTCAGAGCAAAAATACATGCTCTCCAAAGAGTTTAACGAATTTTTCTCCGATCAAATTCTGGAGTTAAAATCTCAGATTAGCCGCGGCTCGGTCCGCATTGCGGCTCTTGAAAAAACCTTGGCCAGCCGGGAGGCGGAAATTGACAATCTTCTCAAAGCCTTGGCCGATAAAGAGGCGGAAAATGTCAAGTTCCATGATGAATACCTAAAAGCCGCTTCTCAGTCCGATGAAATACAGGCTCGGAAAATGGAAGTTTTTTATCAGGAGCTTAAAAATAAAGAATCCGAACTTGAAAAGACCTGGGAAAGCCGAAAGAAATCTCTTGAGGACGATCATCGCCAACATATTGAATCTCTTCAGAAAAAAGAAAAAACGCTTGAAGAGAAATTTGCCCAGCGGGAAAAAGAGCTTCGCGATTTCCAGGAACGTTTCATGCAGGAGCGTATGACCTGGGAATCTCAGACTCTTCAACAGCGAGAGATTTTCAATAAACGAGAAGAGGATCTTAAGAAACAAAGTCAGGATTTACTGAGCGAATATAAGATGAAGCAAGACGAACTCCAGCGCATTAAGGACGGAATGAAAACTGAAATTGCCGAACTGGTTCGTCAATACCAGGCGAAGCTTAAGGCGCAGACGGCTTCAAGATAGTTTATTAGAGAAAAAGGACAAGGAATGACGACGGAAAATAGATGGGCTCAGAAGTGGACTCAAAGACTCGCTACCCTGGTTCTGGCGTTTACCGCCATGAGCTTGGGTTTAGGCCGGGCCTTCGCCTCTCAGCAGACGACCGCCTACCTCAACATCGATGTCACCGTCTCGGCGACACTGTCGGTCGAGGTCAACAGCCTTGAAACCAGCAGCCAAACCGTGACCTGGTCGGTGACTTCATCGAGCATGGTCAGTCCCTCATCGGCCACCGTCACCAACAACTCGACGGGACTAAGCGAACGCTGGGAACTCTCGACCAACGCTAGCTCGCTCGACCAGGGAACCAACGGCAGCTGGACGCTTCAGACCTCGACCACCGGAACCATCGGTCAAGATCAGTTCGCGCTTCAAGCAGTCTTTGGTTCAACGAACACGGTCGGAGGATTGGCGGGCAGCGCCAGTGGAGCTTGTCCCTCGGTCAGTTCAACGGACTGGAACGCAAGCTTCGCCCCGGCGGTCACGACCTCCCTCGCCTACTACACCAGCACGACGTTTGCTGATCCTAGCCTCGATGTCAGCGGAGCGAGTTCCAATCCGGACTGCATCAACGGAACCAGTCCCTGCGTCGCCAACGGCGATATGTTCTCCAACGACTACCGTGCTCTCTGCTGGAGAGTTCTTGGTCCCAGTTCCGTGAGCTCAGCCGACAACCAAATCGTTCAAGTCGTCGTTACCGCCGCGAATCCGTAATGAATCAACGCATGGGAGATAAATCATGAACAGACAAAACGCCGCAAAAGAAAAGGCGAGTTCGAACCAAGCCTGGCTTGGAAACGAAGCTCGCTTAAACGCGCAAAGGAGAAATGAAATGACATCGCAAAACACTCGCAAGAAGAAATGGACTCAAAGACTCGCTACCCTGGTTCTGGCGTTTACCGCCATGAGCTTGGGTTTAGGCCGGGCCTTCGCCTCTCAGCAGACGACCGCCTACCTCAACATCGATGTCACCGTCTCGGCGACACTGT
>JAJYOT010000062.1 GCA_021796015.1 bacterium | reverse complement strand
GGAGAGGGCAACGGGACTGTCTTTTTCTCTCCAAATCCAATCTGAATTCCCGTTCCCCACCAACGATTGAGGCGCATTCCTCCATAGGCTTGAACAAGCTCGGGAAATTGGTGATAAACGACCGTGGACCCGCAAAGCCCGGCCCGGGGTTTTTCCTCAAGACGCCGAACCAAATGCGTCAGCGCCTGGGAGTCCACACACACGTCATTGTTGAGAAGCCACGCGTAATTCAACTCGGGACGCCCCAGAAAATAACGAAGCCCGGCATTGCACCCGGCGGCGTATCCTTTATTTTCGGGAATACGCACAAAAATAAAATCCGCCCCGCGCGCGTTCTTGGGGCCGCCCAATTCCGCTTCCTGCTGACTCAAACAGATGAAATTTATCTTCTTTCCCTTGGCCCAACCGATAAGCCGTTCCCAAGAATCATCCACTGAACCATTATCACAAACGACGATCTGAAAATTCGGATAATCCATTCCACGCAAGCTCTCCAAACATCCCAAGGTGTCGGCCCATCCGCAATAGTTGAGGATGATGATTCCAACTCCGCGACTGGCGGAAGACTCCGAAGAGCTTCCGAGCGATTTCGCCGCCCGGGCGATTTCATCCGCCGAGAAATCAAAAGCCTCCGCGCGCCGAGCCTCGGAAACCGGTTTTCCCTCATACGGCTGAAACGCCAGGTAACGGCACAAGGGATGATGATACGGGTGATTGGGAAAGACCAAGAAATCTGGAATAGTCGCACCCCAGAAAGAAACCGTTTTAGCTCGCGACGCCAAAGCCAGATGCAAAAGACCTCCGTCAATCGAAAAAACGACTTGGCTCAAGGCTAAAAGACCAACGAGTTCTTCAAAATCTCTTCGGCCTCGCAGGTCAATCACTCTGGAATCGGGTAACGATAGAGAATCGCCATGAGCGGGTTCTCCAATAAGAATTATGCCAAGCCCTTGGTTCAAACAATATTCCAGAATTTTTTTAAATAACACGGGCGGCATATTTTTTTCGGCTCGGCTCGTCGCCGGATAGAGAACGGCGTATTGACGGCTCGTCAAGCCCCGCTCTGAAAGAATCTTTTCCGCGCGAGCGCGCGCTTTTTCCAAAACGCGCTCTTCAAAATAAATATGCTCGGGGTTAAAAGCGATTCCAAATGATTTTTCAAGACAACCCACATAAGACAAAGGACGGCTGACCATCGTAGTAAATTTAGAACTTGAAGTCCCCACCCAAACGGTTTCCATGAAACGAACGTCCTTAATATTTTGAAAGAAGTGTAAAAATAGGCGTGCAAAGGGCAACGTTAATCGAAAAAGCCCCAAGGGGTTAAGCCCAAACCCAAAGTAACCGACTAAAATCAACTGGTCTAAATCTCTGATTTCTCGCCGCCAACTAACAGGGGAATGAGTTTGGTAGATTTTCGCTCCGGCGATAATTTTTTCGCCCACCAAAAAATCATAAAGGCCCCGGGTCGATTCGTTTCCAACCCCGTAAACCTCGTGCCCTTGGGCCTTAAGACCATATAAAAGCGGCAAGGACATCAAGATGTCCCCCAGTCCCGAGCCGTTATGGATGCCGATTTTCACGAAATAAGCCCCTGTTCTTTGCGCAAGTGTTTTTTCCATGTTCGTTGGTAAAAGAAACGAACAAATTTATAAACTGGAGACGGCATCAGGAAAAGGGGAAAGGTCTTGATCCAAAAAGCGGGATAACGCCAGTAATTTTTTACGCAGAGTTTGAACGCCTGAATAAAAAAATCCGCGCTTGCGCTTTCCGAACGCGCGGTCATTAAATGAAAACGAACATGATGAGAACCGACCTGAGACATGACATAATGGAACACTGAAGCGCACCCGAACACTCCCTTCGAGACATCCCGATACCCGACCACATCGATTTCAAGACGTCGGTAACGCCCCAAATCCGAAAGAAAGCTGTCGTTTCCGCTTCTCCAACCCACCAGTGGAGTGGATAAATACATCCAACGCGAATTTTTGCGCAACATTTGTCCAATTATATAGATATGAACATACGCATTGAAATAGTTCTGAACTGGTTCATTAGCGACCACTAAATCCCACGAGCTTTTATTAATGATCTGTCCCGAAATATAGCCAAAGTAAAGAACCAAAGCTCTGAAGCATTCCTCCGAATCCTGATAGAAATAATCTTGCCGCGGAAGCGGCGCGGGTACAAATATCGAACGGCTTAAATCACGGGAATACTCATTTCGGTTGACGCTGATACCGGAAAGATTCTTTTCTTTTCCAAGAATCTCTAGAACTTGCCTGATGCCGCCAGGCTCTATGATATCATCGCTGCCCAAAAACCAGCAATAACGCCCATGCGCGATGGAAATTACTTTCAAATAATTCCTATCTGCGCCGATATTTGTTTCGTTTCGGGAATAAAGAATGGGAACCGGGCTTTTTTCAGCCGCCCGCGAAACCACGCGTCCAGTATCATCGGTCGAGGCGTTATCGCTGACGCAAATCTCAACAACCCCATCCCAGGATTTTTCATATTGAGAAATTACGCTTTCGAGAGTTTCTCCAATATAACCCGCCCGGTTGTAGGTAGGGATGCAGATGGAAAGAAGGTAGTTTTCAGGGTTCATACTCACATCAGCGCATGAATCTTAGTTTAATCAAAGTATAAACATAGGTAAGCATAAAGCTCAACAAATCTCGCTTAGTTTCTCCAAACATTCGTTTTTTAAACACAAACGGAACTTCTACAATTCTTAAACTTGGGGTTTTTTTATACAGCTTAAACAAAATTTCCTCAACAACATCAAAGTTACTACAACGCAGAGTCAGTTCTCTCAACATATCTCCACGGTAAAGCTTAAAGCTGTTGGAAATATCTTTACAGGAAAGGCCTAAAATAACCGCGTATGAAAGATTAAGAATATAACTCATAGAACGCAAAAGCCAAGAGTTTTCGGAAAGACCTCCCGCCATATAACGAGAGGCGATAATCACATCGGCATGAGGCCTTTCCTTAAGCAAGTTCGGAATAAACTCGGGAGCGTGAGAACCATCAGCATCCATCACCAAAATCCAGTATCCACGCGCCTCACGCAATGCCGTTCGAATCGCGTCCCCATAAGAGTTGCCACCCATTCGATTGACATAACGCGCCCCTTGTTCGGCACATACAGAAGCGGTTTGGTCCATGGGCTTTTGCGTGTCAATGATAATAATCTCAGCCGCCTCATTTTCCGCCTTCAAAACTTTTTTAAGGCGCGGCAAAAGAATTCTAAGATTTTCCTCTTCTAAGTAGGATGGCAAAACAACGCTAAGACTGAGCATTAGAATCCACTATCCTCATCCACTCAATCATTTTACTGACGCCTTCTTTTGCCGTTATTTGAGGTTTCCATCCGAAAAGGCGCCCAGCTTTTGAGTTATCTGCAACGAATACTTTTTGATCGCTTAAGCGCCAAGGACTGGTTTGAACGCTCAATTGAACGTTCAAAGCGTTCTCGAGTATCTTAAATAACTCTAGGATTGAAAGGCTGTTTTCCATTCCACCGCCGATGTTAAAAGCCTGCCCTACGGCTCTTGTGCTATTTTTGAGCGCTTGAAAATAGCAGTTGACGATATCGGAAGCAAAAAGAACGTCCCGCACCTGTTTCCCAGTCCCTGCGATCGAAATTGGAAAAGGCACCTCGTTTTTTTTAGCGACAAGAAGAGCTTGGGAAACAAACCAACCAATCCATCCTTGATCAAAGGTGCTAAACTGCCGTCCCCCATAAATTGAGGAATGGCGAAAAACAATGGTGTTGACTCCGAACATACGGTGAAAATCAAGCATGTATTGGTCCATCGCACCCTTGGAACAGCCATAGGGAGACTGAAAATTCAAGGGCAGGCTCTCATCAAAACCCCGTTCATATCCTCGGGCGATATAGCGGGTGTCTTCTTCATAAAAATCAATGTGCCCCAAATCGCCATAAACCTTATTGGTCGAAGAATAAATCACCACCGCATTTGGGGCCTTGCGTCTAACCGCGTCCAAAATATTCATTCCTCCAACTACATTGGTATCAAAATCAGAACGCGGATCGGCCAGCGAAGTTGTCATCGCCACCTGCCCGGCCAAATGAAAAACAGCTTCCGGACGAAATTCCGAAACGAGCGCTTCTACCATACTTTGAGAGCGCGTATCGCCCTCAACAAATTTAAAAGAACCGCAAGTTTTAAGCCATTCAAGGTTTTGCCGGCTACCCACGCGGCTCAAGTTGTCAAGCACCGCCAACTCATATCCCTTATCCAAAGCCGTCTTTGCCAAGTTCGATCCCAGAAAACCGCATCCACCCGTAATCAAGAGTTTCATGAACTTGCCTTTTCCGTACGAACGGAATGAATCATTCGCATAAGTCCTTCCTCCAAGGTTATCTTCGGTTCCCATCCGAGCGCTGAAATCGCGCGAATATCCGCCACCGATCTCATGGCTTCATGATCTCGGTATGGAAGAGCTCCAAAATCAAGCCGCGTCCTGTCGTTTCCAGTCAAACGCTTGATTAGTTCTACAAACTCACGCACTGACACCTCTTTCCCGCTTCCTACTTCATATTTTAGGTATTCCCGGTAACAAGAGCGAGTGAACTTAATTACAAAGTCCATGGCTTTCACCACATCATCAATGTAAATAAAATCCCGTTTCTGATCGCCCTTTGTTAATTTAATAAAATCCGCGCCGCGGATAATTTCGCGAGTCACATGGGAAATAAATTTGGAAGGGTCGTCATCCGTGCCAAAAAAGTGCTGTAAAACGACATCCACACAGGTCAACTTTGAAGAAAAATTTTGCAACCATTCCGAAAATTGTTTCTTGGCAAGAGCATAAGGACTTACGTTTCTCTCTAAGATCGTGTCACAGTTAATAAACGTCTTCGTGCCATTCTGAGATACCAATTCCAAAATCCTAAGTGGAAAAATAGTATTTGCCTCGGCTATTTCAGATGGAAGTTCGGATTTCCGCCCATAATTGGTGGCACAATGAATCACTAGGTCTATGTCATATTCCTCAAACATCGAGCCCAGGTTTTCTTTATCAGCATCAAAAAAGCGTAATTTAGAGCGAATTGATTCAAGGCGGACTGTAGATGAGAAAGACCTCTTGACGACCAAAACGCGGTCGTTTGTTTTAGTTACAAGATGGCGAACAAGATGGCTTCCTAAAAAGCCTGTCCCTCCAGTCACAAGAATGGCTTTTTCTTTCAAAGTTCCTTAAAGAACATCTCAAATTGCGCGATTATATAAGAGGTCATGGCCTTGTTAATCCCCGGATAAACCCCAATCCAGAAAGCGTCATTCATTGTTTTAGCGAGACGCCACTTTAACGGCTTTTTTATCGGCCACGATGAGCGGAAGTCCCAAGCGGCGATGCTCTTTGGCTACTCTGGCCGCCGCATTTTGGAGAGCCTTCAATGCTTTTAAAGTCATGGTCGTCGGTTTATGATTCTTCTTCTTTTTCACGATGACGCCTCCGCGTTTCTTCTGATTTCTTGGAATAAAACCTCATCAATAATTTCAAAATCTCCTTCTTTGTAATTGGCGATAAGAGCGGGCTTTTCCTTGGAATTATCAAACACGCTCACGACATCCAGCAAATGGAGATAATCGAAAAACAGGTTCCTAAGCCCCCGGTTAAACCTCCGGCGCACATCCGCCTCTGGAACGGAATGGCCGCCCTGTTTGACCCTATCTTTCACTCTTCGCACCGCGAAATCGGCATTCGGAATCCATAAATAGAAAAGTTCGATTCTATATCCCGTCTTTTTTAAGCGCTGAAAAAAAGAGAGATAACTCCTGCCGGAGAGAGTCGTCTCAAGGGCGAAAGTATGGCGATAGCGAGAAAGCTCATTCATTCTATGAAGCAATATTCGTCCAGCCGCTACGACCACGGAGGACGGTGAAAAAGGCGAAAGTCCGGCGGCAATAAGATCCGCGTTGATAAATTCTCGACAATCAGCGAATTTGGGCAAGAATTCCCCGGCGAACGTGGTTTTCCCGGCTCCATTGGGCCCCGCAATCACATAAAGAATAGGGTTAGACACTTTGAAAGAACTCCTCAAATCTTTCGGCCATGTAGGTCGTCATCTCTTCATTAATCCCCGGATAAACCCCGATCCAGAAAGTTCCGTTCATGATGCGGTCGGTATTCGTCAAATCTCCCACCACACGGTGTTCGACATTTTTAAAATAAGGCTGCCGCAAAAGATTGCCCGCGAACAAAAGCCTTGTCGCGATTTTACGGTCTTCCAAAAAGCGCGTGAGCTTCTCGCGCTTAAAGGGGGCGTTTTCACGCACGGTGATTGGGAAACCAAACCAAGCCGGGTCGGAATTTGGGGTCGCTTCCGGAAGAATCAAGAACTCTTGCCACCGAGACAGACCCTCTTTCAGAAGCTTGAAATTGCGTTTTCGGGCTTGGATGAAGCTGTCCAATTTATCCAGTTGAGACAAACCCACCGCCGCCTGCATATCGGTGGCCTTGAGGTTGTATCCGATATTGGAATAGGTGTATTTGTGATCGTAACCGCAAGGCAAATCCCCTAATTGCCAGTCAAAACGCTTGCCGCAGGTGTTGTCTTTTCCCGGCGCGCACCAACAATCCCGCCCCCAATCGCGAAAAGATTCAAGCTGCGTAATAAGGCGCGGGTTGTGGGTTGCCACCGCACCGCCTTCTCCCATGGTAATATGGTGGGCGGGGTAAAATGAATACGTCGCCAAATCGCCGAAACCGCCGACCATTTTTCCCTTATAAGTTGAACCGAGAGCGTCGCAGGAATCTTCAATTAGCCACAGATTGTGTTTATCCGCGAACGATTTAACAACGTCTAAATTAAAGGGATTCCCCAAGGTATGAGCGAACATAACGGCTTTCGTTTTGGAAGACAAGGCTTTTTCCAGCAAATCAGTTTTAACATCATAAGTTCCCAGTTCGACGTCCAAGAAAACCGGAACGAGCAGGTTTTGAATCATCGGGTTGACCGTCGTGGGAAAAGACGCGGCGACCGTAATCACCTCATCTCCAGGTTTTAAACGCTTTTCGCCCAAGGCGGGGGCGGTCAAGGCTGAAACAGCCAAAAGATTAGCGGAAGAGCCGGAATTAACCAAGGTCGCGCTTCTGACCCCGATCTTCTTAGCCAGTTTTTTTTCAAAACCCTCGGCGAAACGCCCCGTGGTCAACCAAAAATCAAGACAGGAATCGGCCAAAGAGGTCATATCTCTTTCGTCAAAAATTTTTCCAGACACGGGAATCGAACTGACTCCGGGCTCAAAGGGCTTCGGCGCATGTTTAAACTCATAAAACCGCCGAACGGCCTTAAACACTTCTTCCCGTAATTCCTCTTCCTGCAAGGTAGCCTGAGATTTCAAGGTAGAATTTTCTGTTTTCATGAAACGCTTTTAACGGATTTAAGATTTTCC
This sequence comes from bacterium, assembly GCA_021796015.1. Next base: position 104 of record JAJYOT010000062.1, on the reverse strand, counting down.
GACTCGACGGCCCAGGAAAGACCCGCTTTGCACGCTAAAGAAACATAATCCTTAATTTGCCCGCGCGTAAAATCAATAAAATTAAAACCTGGATCGGGGTTTAT
>JAJYOT010000022.1 GCA_021796015.1 bacterium | reverse complement strand
GGCTGAAAGAACACGGGGTGGGCCCAGACTTACTCTCTATTTCCGAACCGGCTCTTGAAAGGGCCATTTTAGAATATACCCGAGAAGCCGGCGTCAGAAACCTTAACCGGGAAATGGCTTCCTTATCCAGAAAAGTCGCGATGCTGGTGGTCAAAGAGGGAAAAAAGAAAATTGAAATCACCAATGAAAATATCCCGCAATTTTTAGGCATTCCAAAGTTTCATCCCGAAAAAAATGTAAAGAACTCAGTAGGGGTTGTGACGGGACTAGCCTGGACCGAGGCGGGGGGCGTGACCATGCCCATTGAAGTCGTCAGCTCTTTTGGAAAAGGGGATCTTAAGCTGACTGGAAAGCTTGGGACCGTGATGGTTGAGTCCGCCCAAGCCGGGTTTTCATATCTTAAATCCATCGCGCCTGAAATGGGAATTTCCAATGAGGTTTTTAAGGAAAAAGATTATCATATCCACGTTCCGGAAGGCGCTGTTCCCAAGGACGGCCCTTCGGCGGGTATTGCGATTGCGACCGCTCTTTTAAGTTTGATGAGTAATCGCCCCGTTTCTCCGGATTTAGCCATGACGGGAGAAATTACTTTGAGAGGCCGGGTGCTTCCCATTGGGGGGCTTAAGGAAAAAGTTTTGGCCGCTCACCGGGAAGGAGTTAAAACCGTTCTTTTCCCGGAGCAAAATAAAAAAGATTTAGAAGACATACCGTCTGAGATATTGTCTGATTTAAAGATGGTGCCGGTCTCTCATTTTAAAGAAGTGGTTGAGTCCGCTTTTCTCTCCATTAAAGGGACGCCGGCGCTTAACGTGCCGCGTCCGGATTTTCCGCCCCAAGGGAAATCCGCTTCTTCGCCCGGCGCCGTCGCTTAAAAAGGAACCTTATGAACAAAAAATACATTCTCCTCACTCCCGGGCCGACCCCGATACCGCCGTCGGTTCTTAAGGCTTTATCCCAGCCGATTCTTCACCACCGCACGCATGAATTTGGTTCGGTTTTTGAATTTGTAGCAAGTGAGCTCAAATCCATTCTTCATACCCAAAACTCCGTTTTAATGATGACGACTTCAGGTACCGGCGCGATGGAGTCTTCCGTCGTCAATCTTTTAAGCCCAGGGGATAAAGCCCTCGTTCTTAACTGCGGCGTGTTTGGAGAACGCTTCGCCTATATTTTTAAAGCCTATGGCCTCACTCCCCTGGTTCTCAATTCTTCCTTGGGCTTTGCCGCTTCCCCCGATGAACTGGATTCTTTTCTTAAAAAAAACTCCGACATTAAGGCCGTTTACATTCAACATACCGATACCTCGACGGGAATTCTCAATGACTTAGCGGTCTTAAGCCGGGTGATACGCCAAAGAGCGCCTGGAGCCTTGATTATCGTTGACGCGGTTTCGAGCTTAGGCGCGGAAGAAATGAATATGGACGCCTGGGGCTTAGATGTGGTCGTAACCGCTTCCCAAAAAGGCCTTATGAACGCTCCGGGGCTTGCCTTTGCCGCCGTTAGCCCCCGCGCATGGAAAGCTTGCGAAGAGGCTAAACTTCCGCGTTTTTATCTTGATTGGAGAACGATGAGAAATTCTCTCAAAGACAAAGAGACTCCCTACACTCCGGCAGTTCCCTTGGTGGTCGCTCAAGCGGAAGCCTTGAGACTCATTAAAGAAGAAGGGCTTTCCCAGGTTCTTAAGCGCACCGCCGATATGGCCGCTTATGCGCGCGCTTGGGCCAAGGAAATGGGTCTCAAAACTCTGGCACACAACCCCGCTCATATTTTGACAGCGGTTTATCTTCCATCTGGAATAGATGGAAATGAATTAGTTAATTCTCTTCGCGAAGAAGAGGGAATTTCCATTGCCGGAGGGCAAGAGGCTTTGAAGGGAAAAATTATCAGAATCGCGCACATGGGATATATCTCCCAAGAAGACTTGACTACAGGCCTTAAGGCTCTTCAAAAAAGACTTTCTCCGGTTCTTGAGAAAAAATGATGAGACGCTTTCTTTTTCCATGTCTTCCGTAATCTCTTTTCGCGAAACGGCAAAAGTTTACCGTTCATCTCATTTAGGCCGAACCACAAAAAAAATTGGGCTCATTGATTTCTCCCTCGATATAGAAAAAGGGGAGGCCTTTGGACTTCTGGGCCTCAACGGAAGCGGAAAAACAACGACTTTTAAACTCGCCTTGGGGCTTTTGACGCCGGACTCCGGAACAGTCAATGTTTTTGATCTCTCTCCTAAAACAAAATCCTTTTATTCGCGCATTGGGTATGTGCCAGAGCTTCCTTATTTTCATTCTTTTCTGACGGTTAAGGCCTGCCTGAAATTTTACGCAAAGCTTTCCGGCCTTTCTCAAATTGATATCTCCGCTCATCTGGAGCGGGTTCTATGGGAAACCGGTCTTGTCGCCCATCAAAATAAAAAAATTTCAGAATTATCAAAGGGGTTGTCTCAAAGAGTGGCCTTAGCGCAAGCGACTATTCATAATCCGGATCTTCTCATTTTAGATGAACCGATGAGCGGGCTTGATCCCCTGGCGATTAGAGACCTCAGAGATTATCTCTCCAGGCTTTTGGAAGAAGGAAAAACAATTTTTATTTCTTCCCATAGTATCTTTGAAATCGAGAAATTGTGCCACCGAGTGGGGATTCTTAAAGAAGGGCGTTTAGTTCGCGTTCTTCAAAGAAAAGATTGGGAAGGGGTTTCCGGCGGGCTTGAAAACCGTTTTGCCGAAATCATTCAAAATGACCCAACCTCTAAAGCCCTCCTTAGAAATTCCATCCAATGAAACAAGTATGGGTCTTAGCTGTTGATTGCCTCCTTGAAAATATTTGGAATAGGATTTTTATTTTAGTCGCTCTCTTCGGCGGCATTTTGATTTACCTGAGTCTTCTTCTGGGAGTGCTAGCCGTCGATCAAGAACTGCGCGTTTTAATGGACTCGGGATTAGCCCTGATTGAACTCGTCACGCTTATTTCAGGGCTCTATTTTTCCGCGACTCTATTTTTAAAAGAAATAGAGACAAAGACCATCTATTTGATTTTATCTCGCCCTCTAAACCGCCTGCAATATCTTTTGGGACGCGTTTTGGGATTGCTTCTTTCCTTGCTTTTGATTATGCTTCTTATGTCGGGGCTGCATCTTGTTTTACTTTTTCTTCATCACTGGAGTTGGAACAACTCGTATCTTTTCTCTATCGTGGGAATTTTCCTTAAAGTCTTGATGGCGACCGCCGCCGCGGTATTTTTTTCTCTTTTCTCGACTTCTTCCATCGCCGCCATTGTTTTTTCAGGTTCTCTCTGGGTTCTCGGAAATTTTACCCCTGAAATTCGTTTTATGACGCAAAAATCATCCGGCCTTGCCGCAATTTGTGGCCGCGCCGTTTTATTTCTCTTTCCCCATTTTGAACTTTTAAATTGGGGGGCCCGTTTTAACCGCGCCATGATTTTAAGCGGCGCAAGTTATGCCCTTCTCTATTCATCCGTTTTCCTTGTCTTATCCTGGCTTATTTTGCAAAGAAAAGAATTCTAATGCGCTTTTGGGGGCCTGTTTTTTTATTTTATTTTCTCTTCAACGGGCTTTTCGCTTCATTTGAACGTCCTATTTCTCTCCCTGATTTTTCGTTATCAAAACATCCGGTTGAAACCCTGGCTTTCGTCAATTTGGGGCTCAACCGTTTCGCGGCCGATATAGACATGATTCGCCTTTTCATTTATTATGGAGCGAGCGAGGCCATGGCCGATGATTTAAACCCGCCTAAAAACGCGCCTCTCTACCCTGGAATTTTTCCCCGGGCGGAAGAAATTTTAAGTCTCGATCCGTATTTTAATTATGCGCGCCTTTATGCCGCGGGGGCTCTTGCTTTTAATTTAAACCGTTCCGATGAGGCATTGCGCTTAATGCAAGAAGGTTTGAACCTTGAACCTGAGAACAAACAATATAAATCCTATATCGCAGCGATCGCTTTTTCAAAAAAAGGAGATCCTCAAAAAGTTGTCGATACGCTCAGCCCTTATCTTAAAAATCCCGACACCCCCAGCATGCTTCTCAATATTTCCGCGTTTATTTATTTTAGATTAGGGGAGATGGATCAAGCGACTACTCTCTACCAACGGCTTTTAGATTCCAGAAACCCGGAATATCATTTAACAGCAAGGAAGATGCTTCAAAAGATTAAGCGTCATTCCTACAAAACTGTTCAGTTTAAGAAACTTAAACGCTGAGAAGTTCCTCGACTTTCCTTGATTTTTGCCCCAGGGCCTCGGCCACGGCTTCGCAGGTGATTTCTCCGCCGTAGGCATTGATGCCTTTTTTGAGGGCGGGATCCCGCCGAGCTGCGTCTTCAAGACCAAATTTTGCAATGGCCCGCGCGTATTTAAGGGTGACGTTGGTCAGGGCGTAGGTTGAAGTATTGGCGACAGCGCCTGGGATATTGGGAACCGCGTAATGAAGAACGCCGTGCTTAATGACCACGGGGTTGTCGTGGCTGGTCGTTGCCGCGGTTTCAACGCATCCCCCTTGATCCACCGCGACGTCCACGATGACAGATCCTGGGCGCATCTTTTTGACCAAGGCTTCGGTGACAAGTTTTGGGGCGACGGCTCCAGCAATTAAGACCGCTCCGATGACGAGATCGGCGTTGACGACGGCATTATGGATATTTTCCTCGTGACTCATTAAGGTGGTGACGGAATTTCCAAAGACATCATCAAGATAGGCCAGGCGTTGAGCGGAAATATCCAAAATATTGACGCGCGCGCCCATTCCCACCGCGATTTTGGCCGCGTTGATTCCGACCACTCCGCCTCCGATAATGCTGACGGTTCCCCGATGGACGCCCGGAACTCCGCCCAAGAGAACGCCTCGTCCGCCGTAGTGTTTTTCCAGAAACTGGGCTCCGATTTGAACGCTCATTTTTCCAGCCACTTCGGACATGGGAGTCAGAAGGGGAAGGCTTCCATCGTCAAGCTGAATCGTCTCGTAGGCGACCGCGCGCAAATTCATTTTTTTAAGAAATTGAACCAGTTCCGGAGCGGGGGCCAGATGGAGATAGGTGTAGAGAATCTGGTCTTTATGAAAATAAGAAAATTCTTCCGCCAAAGGTTCCTTAACCTTGATGATCATGTCGGAGTCCGAGAAAAGTTTTTTCTTGTCTAAAATCGCGGCTCCGGCCGCTTTATATTCTTCATCGGTAATGCCGGATCCAAGCCCAGCTCCTTTTTCAATTAAAACCTTATTTTTATCAGCGATCAGCGCTCGGACACCGCCGGGAACTAGCCCGACCCGATGTTCTCTGTTTTTAATTTCTTTAGGGACTCCGATAATCATTTTGCCTCCAGTTCAAACGTAAAGCGACTTCCACCTCCAGGGCGGTCTTCTACGAAAATAGTTCCTCCCAAAGTCGTGACGGCGAGACGACAAAAAGCCAGTCCAATTCCAGTTCCCGATGCTTCCGAAGTAGACTTTGCGTGTCCCACCGCGTATTTGTCAAAAATATGGTTTTTAAGATGCGGCGGAACGCCGGGGCCCCTGTCGGACACGGAAAAACGGGTTTTATTGTTTACTCGTAATACCGATATTTCGACATCCTGCCCCTTGGGTGAGAATTTAACGGCGTTGGAGGTTAGATTGACTAGAATTCTAAAAAACAAGTTTGCGTCGGTCGTTATGGTTTTCGCTTGGGGGTCAAGCGTCGATATAATTCGGATGCTTTTTCTTTGAGAAGCCGGGTTAAACAAAGATTTTAATTTTTCCATCAGGGCGTCAATCGAAACAGAGGAGAACTCAACCGGCAATGCCCTCTGTTCGGCGCGTCCAATATCCAAAATATCATTGACCATGAGGAGCATAAAATCGGCGGCCTCGCCGGCATTGGAAAGAAGATTCTTATAAGTCTCCTCGTTGATGAGCCCCCGGCTTTTGATGATGTCTAAAGTTCCTTTAATCGAGGTTAGAGGCGCCTTGAGATCATGGACAATCATATCGGAAAGATCTTGCTGAACGCGGTGAAGAATCTCAAGATCGTAATTTCGCCGGGCGAGCTCGTCTTGAGATTCCTTGATTTTTAAATGGACCCTGACGCGCGCCAAAAGCTCTTCAATAGCGAAGGGCTTTTGAATATAATCTTGGGCTCCAACTTCAAAAGCGGCAAGCCGCGTTTGAAGATCACCTTTAGCCGTCAGGAAAATAACAGGGACAAACGGGCCGACCCCGGTTCTTGTCATTCGGCAAACGTCAATCCCACTTCCATCGGGTAGACCGATGTCGACGATGATTAAATCCGGGCGCTTTTCGCTAAAGAATTTAAGCCCTTGAGCGGCGGTTTCGCACGCCGTGACCGCAAAGCCGTTCGATTGAAGAACCGTCGCCGCGAAAGAGCGGATGTTGGCGTCGTCTTCAATGAGCAAAATATTATAGGCCATGAATTAATTTTAGTCTAACATATTAGAAAGGCGTTCAATCCTTACCAACTGGAGAATCTTAAAGCTGCGGCGCAAAAGATGATTCCAGACAAGATAAAAAGATTAACCGTTCCCCAAATCTTCATTTTAGAGGCAACCGCTCGTAATTGCGCGGGGTCTTTTAATTGAAGCATTTGAGGACCCCAAATATAGGTATGAAGAAGACTTAAGACAACCATGAGGGAAACTAAAATCATTTTTACGGCAAAAATCCGGCCCCAGGGACCCCAAAAGATTTCGGGAGTTTCTCGGATTTCCCAAAGTTTGTAGAGTCCGGTCAGGAGCAAGGTCGCCCAGCATCCCCACATAATTGATTTGAAGCGGGCGCCGATTTCTCGATAGATTTCAAAGCGCGTGGAATCTTTCAAAAATTTTCGCAATATCGGCTGAACCGCCAAAGACATGGAAAAAGTTCCGCCGACCCATAGGATTGCGGCCATCAAATGCAGCCAATGAACAAAGACGTCCATTAATTTCTCACCGGGATAAACTCATCCCAGCCGAAAAGGGCCGGATATTCCTTCCAGGGGCCTTCGCAGACAAGGTCATAACGACAATTGCGACATTTTTGAGTCTTAGATTTTCCTTCATCATGACGATAAGCCGTGTAATCAGCGATGACCGCCTCGGCATCATAAACGGCGGTATGGGGAATGATTTGTTCGGCCACGTATTTTTCATAGCCCTTCATCAAACAATAGGGAATGGCTTCCGTCATGCAGGAAACCCCGGTTTTAATTCCCACCTCAAGACCTTGAAAAACAAAGGGCATAATTTTAGATTTTTTCGGCACGATTTTATTTTTGTTTTTATCGGCTTCGCCCAGAATATGAACAAAAGCGAATTGATATTGATTGACTCCCAGAGAAACAAGAAGTTTCGCCAACTGGGGGAGATCCTGGTAATTGCGCTCGGTGATGACCGTATTCGTCAAAATTCGCTGGCCTAATTTCCTTAAATTTCTAATTCCGGTGACGACTTGGACAAAAGCCCCGGGAACGCGGGTCAGTTCATCGTGAATCTCAGGTTTTGAACCATGAAGAGCGGGGGAAAACTCATTGGCTCCAGCATCAATTAATTCACGGCAGAAATCCTCATAGAAAAAACGCCGACCGTTTGACTGTATTTGAATGGTCTCATATCCCAGCTTTCTAGCCAGGCGAATCGTATCCAAAAGATTTTTATGGACCGTCGGCTCCCCACCGGTCAAAACCAAGCTTGTCGCGCCGTTTAAACGGCCCTCTTCAAGGCTTTTGACGATTTGTTCCGAGGTTTTAGGCCCGAACTTGCTCCGTTTGTCTCCCTGAACGCAAAAATGACAGCGATTATTACAAGCAAAACCGAGTTTAAGATCGACTCTCTCGGACATGAATTATTTAGGGACTGTCCCTAACTTTTGTCTCTTAAGCGCGTTCTCGGCAATTAAGTCTTGCGTCCGGCAAGAACAATAATAAACCGACATCTTAAACTTATGAATCAAGGCGTAAAGAAGATGTCCGTAAACAGTCTCCTCGCTTTGAGCGACCGGAGACCAGGTGAGCCTAAAATCGGGAGATCCGCTTGAAGAGGCGCGGTAACCGCGTTTTTTGAGCGAATCAATATTGGCCGCGCTCGCGAACAGCTCATGCAAAATAAGCTGTTTGACTCCCAATTCATCAAGGTAGGGCATGAGATCGCGCACGATTTTTTTATCCTCAGGAATCGCCGGCATCTCAATTTCGACATCGTTAAAAACTTCCCGCGCCAGTCTCACGGGCTCGGCATCATATTTACGAGCGGCCAAATCAATTCTAAGCCCAGAAACCCCGGCGGCTTTCAGTTCCTTAAGAATGGGAAGAGTCAAGCGATCGGCATTCGTATAGAGATCAATCCAAAGCTCAGAACCCAGATTTTTCTTTAAAGTCGCAATAACTTCAAAAACTCGTTTGGGAAAAAGAAGCGGTTCACCGCCGCCGATTCCCACGCTTTTAATGCCGAGGCTTTTTAGGGTGAGAATGGCCTCATCTAATGAGTCAACGCTTCGGCCATGAACGCTTAAAACATCCTTGCGAGGTTTGGGATTAAAGCAGAAAAAACAGTCGCGATTACAGAGAGTGGTGAGGCTTAAATGGCTTGCTTCTCCAGACAAGCAGGGTTTGCATCCATCGGATAATTGACGCGTATAAAAGGTTCCCCGTTCCGGCCACCCCTTGATTCCATGGGCTTTAAGGAGGCGCAAAAACTTGTCTTTTCGGCGCTCCGCCATTTCGGCATGAAGTTCTGAAGGCAAAGACTCCTTGCGAAGAAGCCCCAAGGCATAGCTCTCAAAGGTTTCAGACAGTGGCTGGGTCATGGTTGCGGTCATAGGCGCAAGCAGGTTCTTGGGCGAGAACATTCTTGTAGGCGAAATAAGCGCGGGCGCGACATCCTCCGCAGATGTTTTTAAAATCGCAGATCCCGCAACGCCCCTCAAGAAGATCAGGCTTGCGAAGTTGGTCAAAGAGTTTAGATTCATTCCAGATTTTTTTAAGCGGAGTTTCTTTCACATTTCCGGATGAAAGAGGAAGATATCCGCAAGGGAAAACGTCTCCTTTATGGGAAACAAAACACATATGAATTCCGGCCAGGCACCCTTTTCGCTCTTGCGCGGGATCATCCTCAATACGATAATAATGGGGGGCGCATATCGCCTTAAGAGGGAGATTGCCTTCGTTGTCTTTTTTCGCGACCCAATGAAGCCAATCCTCGACTTCATTGGAACTCAACATATCGGAATCGGCAATCTCAACCCCGCAACCGACCGGAACCAAAAGAAAAAGATAGAGCGCAAAAGCGCCTAATTCTTTTGAAAGGTGATAAATGGATTCCACCTCGGAAACATTCTTTTTGGTGACCGTAAAATTAATCTGAACTTTTATCCCCGCGTTTTTAAGCGCCAAGAACCCTTTTAAAGCCTTGGCGAAATTTCCCGCGCCTCTAAAGGCGTCATGGGTTTCCGCTAAAGATCCGTCAAGCGAAATCGAGGCGTAGTAAACCCCGGCCTCGGCCAAACGCTCCGCGATTTTATCAGTGACCAGCGTTCCATTGGTCGCAAGGCCCGAGGGAAGCCCCTTTTCTTTTGCATAGGCGATGAGTTCGAAAATGTCTTTTCTAAAAAGCGGTTCTCCGCCAGAAAAAATAAGGACGGGCCGCCCCAGGTCGGCGAGTTGATCAATAAAAGATTTCGCCTCTTGAGTCGTCATCTCATCAGGAGAGCCCTTGGTCAGAACGTCGGTGCGGCGGCAGTGAATGCAACGGAGATTGCACCCTGCCGTCGCTTCCCAATAAACCCGCCTCAAGGAATGTCCAAGAGGCGGGTTCATGGTTATGCTCCAGGGTAATTAAGAATGTTGGGCTGGTGCGGAAGCCGGGGTTGATGAAGCCCCTCCGGAAGCGGTTTTCTTTGTGGAAGACGCCCCGCCAAAAATGCGCGCATAGTCTTTCGGGTAATTTTGCTTAAAGCTCTTTAAAAGCTTTTCGCGGTTCGCTTCCCAGGCCTCGGCATTTTTCCCGATTTTGCGAACTTTTGAATCGTAAACCAAGAATTCAAAAATTCTTTTGCCTTCGGCCGGCCGAATATTGGCCCCGGGTTTGGACATCATCTTGTGGACATATCGGCTCCAGACTTTTTGGCCGATTTGCCAAACCTTGGGATTTTTGAAGATTTCCGGGTCGGTTTTTTTCTCCACCGCTTGTTCCGCGGCGCTTAACTCCACGAATTGAGAGTTTATCGGACGCGCGATGGTGTGGCAAGCCGAGCACTTGTTGAGAAACAAGTGATAATACATTTTCATTTTGGGCGGATACTGAGAGACGTCAATTGAGGTCGCCCCGAAATCATTCGGGTACACGCCCCCGGACTGATCCGCTGAGTATCCCATTGAGAAAAGAGCCGAATTCATGGCGACGGCTCCAACGATGGTAAGCACAACTTTCTTTAGCTTCATGTTAATTTCCTCTCTTGTTTATTTGTTCCATCAAAATCCGACTTCAAACTGAAGGCTTAAGCGATTGCCCATCGGCAATAAGGCAGCAATGTCCGAGACGCCGCCGTAATTACCCGTTCCGCCGCCACCAAAGCGGTTGGTGTCCACCGTATATTCAAGAAACCCCTTGAAGTTCGGCGCGAAATAGTGAGCAACTTGAGCCGTCACATAGTTAAAGCGTTCGGTCCCATTCCACAAAGTCATCCAGTTTTCTCTTAAGAGGGGAACCAAGAAAGCGTAGTCATGGTAATCCCGTTTGTAGGTGTAAAAGATTTCCGCGTAAGCGGCCTGATCGCTTTCCGCCGCGCCCATCGTCATGTCCGAGTCATGAGCGTAGGCATAAACCGCTCGAGCGTAAAAATCATCATGTTCCCATAGCACGTCAAAGCCTCCGCGAACGTTCTGGACGTAATGGTTGGCGATCGGAGTTGTTCCGCCGCCTGGTAAATTTCCGGTCGACCCCGGAGCGCCGGCATCAGTAATTCCACCGGATTGGCCCCACTGTCCGAAGGTTCCAACCATCAAACCATTTCCCGTATCATAAGCGAAACGCGCATAGCCATTTCCCGCGCCGCCTTGACCGGTATTGTTGGATGAAGGATCTTTGGAATAACCAAGAGAATAATAGACAAAAGAAGAACTGGTGCTGGAAATATGAACCTGCCCGTAGATTTCCCCCGTCTGGGTTTGGGTGTTAGTGGGAAAGCCAGAGAGGTAAGCTTGCCCTTCCATCAAGAAGTCCGTCGAACGGTTGGCGATGGTGGGGCTTTCGGCCGAGGTAATCGTCTGATAAGGATCATCGACAAAGAACCCGCGGCGCATCATGACGACGTTGTAAAGAAGGGACGGGTGATAACCGAACCTCAAATCTCCCATGCTGGGATTAAAACCCGCTGCTTGATTAGCGTCCATTTCTCCAAAATAAGAAACGTGCTTGGCGGCGTCTCCGCCGGCGATAAACATATCAATATCATTAATGGGTTGAAACTCCGGCCCATTAAGAGGACCCGTGCCGCCCATTTGCGTCCCTGTGGTTGCGGTTCCATGTCCGGTATCCAAGGGCCTTGAGCGCACAATGACGGCCCAAGGCATGGTGGCCTCCGTCCAAAGCTCTTGATTTTGACTTTGGAGGACTCCGTCGGTTGAACCGCGGGTTCTCACGTAACCGTTCATTTTAAACTGTCGGCCGTAAGCATTTAAGGTAGGATAATCAGCGTGACACTGAGAACAGCTCATGTGATATTTACGCGCGAAGGCCGGAAGAGCCGAGGCTTGATTGATTCCGTCGGGCCTGACCGGACACAAATGTCTTAGACTATGGAAGTAGGGCGGCAAAAGCCATAAAAAGGCCAAAATTAAAGCGGAAATCCCTATTTTTCGGCCGATATTAATAGACGCCTTGAAGTTCCCATCACTTCCATCTGTCATTGATCTCATCTCCTTTTATTTTTTGCGGACCTGGGTTTTCCCAAGTGTCCCGCTTTTAAATTCTAGCGTTTTATCTAGCACCCTGATAAGGTCAAAGGCGGTAATGACGCCCACAACTTCATTTTTTTCCGTTACAAAAACGCGGTGAATGCGCTTTTTAAGCATTTCTTTAACAATCTCGCGGAGAGGAGTTTCCTTTTTAACGGAAAAAAGCTTGGGGGTCATCCATTCCGTCACCTTGTCTTCTTCACTCTCCGTATGAAACCCAACGCCTTGGGCGATAGTCTCAAGAGCCCCGAGAGTTCTTAAGGCTCCGCGGTCTTCTCCGCCAGAGAAACAGGCAACATGATCGCGCTCGTAATGAGTGATGTCGGTTTTGGTCAGAACCCCGACAGGGAAAGCGCCGCCGTTTAAAACCGGGGCCCCGCTGATGTTTTTATCCAGAAAAACGGAAGCGGCGCGCTGCATGGTATCTTTTGAAGAAATCGTAATCACAGGGGAAACCATAACGTCTTCCGCATGAAGTTGAAAATCGTCTTTTCGGGTTTGTTTCATTGAGGAGCCTTGACTATATCGTCTATCGCAACAAAATGACTTACCTTCTCAATCGGAAATAAGTTTTGTAGAGAGAAATCTCTTTTTTTTCGGAGAGAAGATAAGACCTTGGCCAATACGTAAGAAGGACACCCTGAAGTTGAAAGGACTTTAGAATTGCAATCACAGAGCAAAACTAGTTTTCGGCGCAAGGAGAGAAGAGCTAAGGGTTTCATTAAGTTAAGAGCGTAGCTTGAGCGGAGCTCTTTTTCATAAGCCGCTTGAAATTCTTTTTGGGTCAGAAGTCCGAGGGTTAGGCGTTTGCGTAAAACATAGCTGGGGGCCAGTCCGGGAATCCAAGCGTCCATCGCGCTCAAAACTTTTCCGCTGGGGCGTTTCCAGGAAGGAAGTATCTTATAACCGTTGCCGCGTTGCCCCATCTTTTCTACGGCGATTCCGCTTTCCATAGAGTTAGTATAGCGCTCAAGGATGATCCAGTTCCATGACCTGGGTCATATTTTTAAAAATAAATTTTGGGAAGAAGTTTTAGCGGCTCAGATCAACGAGAAGTTCCGGCTTCTGAATGACGATTTTTCCGCGGGATGAGGAAAGAATTTCTTTGTCCTCGAGTTGTTTTAAAGTTCGGAAAGTGGTTTCCAGGGTCGCCCCAACAAGCTCGGAAAGTTCTTTTTTAGTAAAGGGTACCGTCGACCCATGAACCTGAAAAAGCCTTGTCAAAATAGAGGCGATCCTTTTGGGAACGGCTTCTTGCCCCAAACATCTAAGACCTTGAACATCCTTGAGGCGTTCCGAGCAAAGAGAACAAAGTCCTCGAACAAACCCTCCGTTTCGCGAATAACAATCGAGAAAGACTTTCTCCGGAATCAAAATCACCTGACTTTCCTCGGCGCAAACAGCCGTGCAAGGGTAGGCTCTGTTATTGGATCCCAAGCGGCACAAGGTGCCGAAAATCTCCCCGGGGGCCAAACTCTCAAGCGCGAAAGATTTCCCGTCCGAGGTAAATTTAAAGACTTGAAGTCTTCCTTTATATAACACCCAGACGCCTTCCGCAGGCTCGCCTTCATTATAAATGGTATCGCCTTTTTTAAAGGTCTTAATTTTGGAGACTGAAACCAAGGACGATAATTCCTGTGGAATGAGAGTTTTAAACGGGTCTATCGAGGATAGAAATTTTGTGATTTCGTTTACGGCCATTTCTTATTATATCTCTTTCCGGGATTACAAGTCATCTAACGGGGGAAGATTCAGCTTTCGTATAGCGTTGGTGATCATCAACTTGGCGCTGACATAGGGAATGGGCCCGCAAACGGTTTTTATAGCGGAAAGATATTTTTTGACGTCCTCGGAGTCGCGAATGAGGATGGTTCCGTCCGTAAAAATCCTTAGGCCCGACGAGGATTGAATTTGGCTGACCTTGCTTTTATAGAGTTCCAAGACGATGAGGGCATGTTCTTTAACCGCGTCGCTGTAATTGGCCATGACTTTATAATCTTATTTTATAATTTTGTTCGTAGAATTTGAAAAAACCGTGCTATAATAAATCGAGTAAGGAATTAACGAGCTAGTTTCTCGTTAAGAAAACTTACCGAAGACGTTAATAACAAAAGAGGTAATAATCATAATGAAAGGAACAGTTAAGTGGTTCAACGATCAAAAAGGCTATGGATTCATCACGCCCGAGGATGGAACGCCGGACGTATTTGTCCATCACAGCTCCATCGTCATGGATGGGTTCAAAACCTTGAGCGAGAACCAACAAGTCGAGTTTGAGGTGACCAAATCGGACAAAGGTCCGAAGGCCGCCAACGTCAAACCGCTCGTCATGGCCTAAACCAACGACGAACGACGAACCCCGCGCGGATTTTCTTCGCGCGGGGTTTTTTTATGCCACGCTGGAATTTTTGTAGAATAATCTCGCGCCGGGGTAGCTCAACGGTAGAGCAATCGCTTCGTAAGCGATAGGTTGTGGGTTCGAATCCCATCTCCGGCTTTTTTTATTGGAAAAGGATTCGAAGCCGATGGAACAAAGCCAAGGATTTGGCTTTGGGACACGGCAGGCCGCAAAGGAGAACGGAGTTCGGGTGAGCGGGAATCCCATCTCCGGCTTTTTTTGTCACGAGCCCTTACCGCCCGAAAGCCTTGACCTCGATAAAAATTTTATTACACAATGGAGGAAGAAGGGTTGGATGGAGGTCGTTATGAAAAAGTCAGCGTCCGCCGCAAAGCTAGGCGAAGTTCGTTTGTCTTCTGCAGCAAAGATGAAGAATGTTGCCATCGCCAAAAACTCCCAAACGCCAAAATGGGTCAACATTGATTATCCGCGTCCGAGTGAAAAAATTTTAAAAGGTCATTACGCCATTCGCGTTCATGCGCCTTGGGCCAACGAGGCGCAGGTTTCTTTCAATGGAACTTCTTGGAACGCTTGTCGAAGCGATGTTGGGTTTTTCTGGCATGACTGGCGTCCGGAGAAATCTGGAATTCAAAAAATTTATGCGCGAGCCCGAAACGGCGCGGGGGTTTGGACCAAGGCGGAAACAAGAGAATGCGAGGTGGAATAAAATGCACAAATCATCCGAGAACAATAAAGTTAATCCCTTAAAAGCCCTTGAGGCTTTTGGGCAAAGCCCATGGCTTGATTCTTTAAGCCGCAAACTTATTGAAAGTGGGGATTTGGCCAAACTTGTTAAGGAAGACGGGCTCAAGGGGATTACCTCCAACCCTGCCATCTTTGACAAGGCCGTTTCCCAGGGTTCCGATTACGACGCGGCCATCCTTAAAAAATGCGATCAAAAAATCACTGATACCGAGGCTTTGTTTGAGTCCATCGCTATTGAAGATATAAAGGATGCCGCCGAAATTCTCTATCCCGTTTACAAAAGCTCCGGCGGAAAAGACGGCTTTGTCAGTCTTGAGGTGTCGCCGCGCCTGGCCCGAGATTCGGCCAAGACTCTTGAAGCCGCTCGCCGTCTTTTCAAGGAATTGGCTCGCCCCAACGTCATGATTAAAATTCCCGGAACTTATGAAGGGCTTTCGGCAATAGAAAAATCTCTTGCGGAGGGCATTAATATCAATATCACGCTTCTTTTTTCCGTGGATCGCTATAAAGAGGTTTTGGAAGCCTATATGAACGCCTTGGAGTATCGAAAGAAAAAAGGTCTTCCAATTTCCGAAATTTCTTCGGTCGCAAGTTTTTTTGTCAGTCGCATTGATACCGCGGTGGATGGCATTCTCAAAGACGCTTCTCTCAAGGGAAAAACCGCTATCGCCAACGCGAAAATGGCCTACAAGCATTTCCAGGAAGTTTCGCAAACGCCTAAGTTTCAGGAACTCCTGAGAGCGGGGGCAAAACCCCAACGCCTTTTATGGGCCTCGACTTCGACTAAAAACCCGGCCTATCGCGATGTCTTGTATATTGAAGAATTGATTGGAGATTCCACGGTCAACACTATTCCAATGGAAACTTGGACTGCCTTTAAAGACCATGGGAAATTGCGCGCTTCTCTAAAGGAAAACATATCCGACGCCCAGTCATTGCTTGAGAAGTTGCCCAAGGCGGGAGTTTCTTTGGACAAGGTCTGCAAGGATTTGGAAGATGCCGGAATCAAGGCTTTTGCCGATTCTTACGCCCATCTTTTAAAGAATCTTGAGGATAAAATGAAAGCCTTGGATTTGAAATAGACCAGGGAATTTATGAGCGAAACAGTTGTCATTCCCAAGGTTTTAAGTCAGCCGGAACTCAGTTTAATGGAGGAGCGCCCGGAACCCTGCGCCTTGGTTATTTTTGGAGGCATGGGAGACTTGGCGCACCGAAAACTTTATCCGACCCTGGCTTATCTTCACCAACAAAATCTTTTACCCTCAAACTATGCCGTGGTCATCGTCGCTCGCCGGGACATGAATGACGGGAGCTTAAGGCAAAACATAGGAGAATCGCTCGCCAAATCAGGAATGAAGGAAATTCCAGCCGGATTTCTAGAAAGGCTCTTTTTTGTCAATGGCGACCTATCCGATCGAGATTTTTACGCTCGCCTTAAAACCAGGCTCCTAGAACTCTCGAAGGATATGCAATTGAGCGGACATTTGTTTTATTTCGCGACCGCTCCGACTCTCTATCCCGTTATTTTGAGAAAAATGGCGGAGTCGGGGCTCAACCAGCAAGAAGGCTTGTCTACTTGGCCCCGGGTCATTATCGAGAAACCTTTTGGGACGGACCTTCAATCGGCCATTTCTCTAAACAAGGAAATCCATTCCATTCTTCCGGAAAATCAGGTTTATCGCATAGACCATTATTTGGGAAAAGAAACGGTGCAAAATATTTTAATTTTGCGCTTTGCCAACACTTTTTTTGAGCCGGCCTGGAACCGGGATCATGTTGACCACGTTCAAATTACCGTGGCTGAATCCATCGGAATCGAGGGCCGGGGGCCGTACTACGATCAGTCGGGAATTCTGCGCGATATGTTTCAGAACCACCTTCTTCAACTTTTGAGCTTGGTGGCCATGGAGCCGCCGGCGCGCTTTCAAGCCGATCCGATCAGCGACGCGAAAATCAACATTTTGCGCGCGATTCCCGATATGAACGCTCAAAACCTAGTTCTGGGTCAATACGCCGGAGCCCATATCGATGGAAAATATTTTCCGGGATATCGGGAAGAAACGGGAATTTCAAGCGATTCAAGAACTCCCACTTTCGCCGCAGCGAAAGTGGAAGTCGATAATTGGAGATGGCATGGAGTTCCCTTCTATCTGCGTTCCGGAAAAAGACTTCCCAAGCGGATGACTGAAATCGCCGTCCATTTTAAGCATGTTCCCGTTTCAATATTTAAGCCTTTGCTCGCCGAAGAATTGGCCGCCAATACTTTAAAGTTAAGATTGCAACCCGATGAGGGGGTTTCAGTTTCTTTTGAGACCAAGCACCCGGGCTCTAAAATATCCCTAAGCACCGTGACCATGAATTTCGATTATTATAGAGCCTTCGGCATTTCCCAACCGGAAGCCTACGCGCGCTTGATTTTGGACGCCTTTATCGGCGACCGGACGCTTTTTACGCGCAGCGATTTCGTCGAGGAAGCTTGGAGAATTTTAGCCCCGGTATTAGAGGCCGGCAATAAATCTAAAGTCATTCCCGTCCGTCCTTATGGCTCGACCGCCGGCGACTGGGGCCCTCACGGGGTGGGAGAACTTTTGGTTCGAGATGGCCGAACCTGGGATCATTTTTAATTTTGTGAAACCCTTGGTTCGTTTTTTTGATCGGATGCCGGAGATGAGTCTTGCCTCCGCCGATTTTGTGCTTAAAGAAGCTTTAAAGGCGGTTAAAAAAGAAGGACGATTTTCCTTGGCTCTTTCCGGAGGCACCACGCCGCGGGAACTCTACCAACTTCTTTCCCAACCAAGATTTTGCCAATCATTTCCTTGGGAAAAAACCCATATTTTCTGGGGAGACGAGCGTTGGACGCCAAAAAACAATCCCGATAGCAATTTTCTCATGGCCCAAGACGCGCTTTTATCTAAAATACCTCTCTCCAAGTCCCAGATTCATCCTCTGGAAACGGAGGGAATTGCCCCTGAGAAATCCGCGGAAGAATATGAGAAGTTGCTCAAAAATTTTTTTACGAAAAAGCCGGGCTTTGATCTCATGCTTTTGGGTATCGGCCCGGACGGGCATACGGCCTCTATTTTCCCCAACGGTCCGGCGGTAGGAGAAAAAACGCGATGGGTGATGTTTGTTCCAGCGCCGGAAGGCATTCTGCCCCGAGTTCCGCGAATCACCTTAACGTTTCCCATCATTAACTTGTCCAAGAAAATTCTTTTTCTCTCGGGACTTAGCGCTAAGGAGAAAGTCATTTTCGATATTTTAGAATCCAAAAGTTCTTTGCCGGCTTCCCGCGTTCAAGCCCAAGAAGAAACTCATTTTTTTATTCAAGGAAAAAAAGATTCGTGAGCGTTGATGAAATCGCCCCAGGCGCTCCGGGAATAGAACCGCGGTGGACTTCAAGCGCCAAAGAAGGCGTCGGCACCTCCGCCGATAACAGAAGCCGGGTGTGGTTTACCCTCTCTCACGGAATACTCAATGAGGTTTATTACCCACGAATTGATTTAGCTAATATCCGCGATTTTGGCTTTCTGGTTTCCAACGGTCGCGATTTTTTCTCGGAAGAAAAACGGGATTGCCTGCACAAAATTCGTCCTATCGCTCAAGGAGTTCCAGGCTACCATCTAAAAAACACTTGCGTTCAGGGCCGTTACCGAATTTCCAAAACCATTATCACCGATCCCTCGGCGGACGTTCTTTTGCAGGAAATTCAATTTGACGCGCTCATCGGAGACTTGGATGA
This sequence comes from bacterium, assembly GCA_021796015.1. Next base: position 9,518 of record JAJYOT010000022.1, on the reverse strand, counting down.
TTATTCCCTGTTTGCTCTTTGGTCTCCTCATATCAAAAACGCCGGGCGCGGAAACGACGGCTGGATTGGAGAATATAAAGGCCACACCCTTTTGTTCTCTCAAAAAGAAAGCATCACCGTGGCCTTGGCTTGTTCATTGCCTTTCAAGGCGCTAAGTTGCGGATATGTCGGTTTTTCGGATGGTTGGCAAGACCTTCACGCCCATAAAAAAATGGAATGGCGTTATCCCAAGGCTCTCAATGGAAATATTGCTCTCTCGGCTGAAATTCCGCTCAAAAAATCAGTCAAGAAAATAGTTCTGGCCCTGGGTTTTGGCGCAAACGCAAACGAGGCGGCCCTGCGAGCCATTCAGTCTCTCTGTGGAAATTTCAAGGAAAAAGTAGAAGAGTATATCGCGGGATGGAACGAATTTCAAAGCCATTGCATGAATCTTGGAACAGAGGGAGAATCTGGTTTTGATATTTACCGAGTCAGCGCGGCGGTTTTAAAAACCCACGCATCGAAACGCTTTTCCGGGGGTCTGATCGCGAGTTTATCTATTCCTTGGGGGTTTTCCAAAGGCGATGAAGACATCGGCGGATATCACTTGGTTTGGCCGAGAGACATGGTTCAAAGCGCCATGGGTCTTCTGGCGGCAGGGGACGTCCAAGGGGCCAAACATTCTCTTTTATATCTCGCGGGAACCCAAGAAGCCGACGGACATTGGCCGCAAAATATGTGGCTGGACGGAAGTTCCTATTGGCCGGGAATCCAGATGGATGAAACCGCTCTTCCTATTATCTTTGCCGATTTTTTAAAAAGAGAAGGAAAAGTTTCTTGCGTCGCGGCCTGGCCGATGGTCAAAAAAGCCGCCGCCTATATTTGTCGATACGGGCCCGCCACCGCTCAAGACCGCTGGGAAGAGGACTCCGGATATTCTCCCTATACCTTGGCGGTTGAAATTGCGGCCTTGCTCGCGGCGGCCGATTTCGCGGATGAAAACGGCGAAAAAGACATGGCCCAACATTTGCGGGAAACGGCGGACCTTTGGAATTTTGAAATTGAGCGCTGGACTTTTGCCTCGGAAACTCCCTTGGCGCAAAAATACGGAGTTAAAGGCTATTATGTCCGCATTACACCAGAGCAAGAAGACCGCGTAAGTTTCCCAAATCGAGAGATGGTGTCTCTCCGCAACCGCAGTTTTACCGAAAGCGAAATCGCGGCCCATGATCTCATCAGCCCGGATGCTCTCGCCTTGGTGCGTTTTGGGCTCAGAGCCCCTGATGATCCCAAAATCCTAGACACCGTCAAAGTCATTGACGCTCTTCTTAAAAGTGAGACTAAAACCGGAGTTTCCTGGAGAAGATACAACGGAGATGGTTACGGCGAACATGAAGACGGAACTCCGTTTAATGGGACCGGCGTGGGACGTCCATGGCCGCTTTTAGCTTTAGAACGCGCGATGTATGAATTGGCCTTGGGACGCAAAGAGGTAGTTCAAGAGATAGTTAAATCCGTAACCGCCCAAACCAGCGCCGGCGGGCTCATTCCTGAACAAATATGGGACCAAGAGGACATTCCGGAACGGGAACTTCTTAATGGGCGTCCGGCGGGTTCTGCCATGCCGCTGGTCTGGGCTCATGCGGAATACATCAAACTCATGCGGTCTCTTAGAGATGGAAAAGTTTTTGATATGCCGCCTCAGCCAGTTGAACGCTATCAAAAGAAGCCGATGCGTCCCTGGGGACGGATGTGGAGACTCAACCATCGTCTGAGAAGGCTTCCCACTGGAAGAATACTGAGAATTGGTCTTTTTGACCCCGCCGTCATTCGCTATTCCTTTAATGAAGGGAAAACTTGGTCTGAAATCACCGCTAAAGACTGCGGCTTGGGCATTTATTGCGCCGACCTTGAAAGCAAGGGTCTTCCCGTTGGCTCTAAAATTTCATTTACTTTCTTTTGGACTGAATCTCAAAAACAAGATGAACAAAAGTTCGAGGTTGAAATCGTGACGGAAAAATCTTTTTCCTCCGATTGGACTCACTCATGAAAAGTCTTCTCAACGCTTTGCAAGAAGGCCGCTTAGTCGAGCTCCCGGAAACCGATAAGGCCAAAGCCCTTGAATATCTCGCGCATTTAATCGAAGCGGTTCCCGATTTAGGAGTTCGTCCGGAATTGGCGGAAATGATGCTGGCCCGGGAAAAAGCTCAAAACACGGGAATTGGGCTCGGGGTGGCTTGTCCGCACGTACGAGCCGAGGGAGAAGGCGAGCTTTTGTGTTCTCTCGGCTGGAGCCCTCAAGGAATCGACTACGGCTCTTCCGATGGGAAAAAAGTTCACTTGGTCGCGATGTATTATATTCCGGTTTCCCAAAAAGGCAATTATCTCAAGGAAGTATCTTCTCTGGTCGCCGCCGTCCGCCGGGAAGGATGGATTCAAGAAATCGCCAATGCCGCCGATATCGCAAGCGTCCGGGAAAGGCTTTTGGACTGGGTCTCAAATTCCATCGATCAAAGCGCTCCGGACACGAAAGCGCGCATGATTCGTCTGGAGGCCAAGCAAGCCGAAGCCCTGGCTTCGGCTTCTCCGGTCGTTGCGGAAGGAAGACCGTTATCGATCGTAACAGCCCTCATTTTGGTCATGGCCGATAAAGCGATTGCCCTAAGCGAAAAAAATGATTTAGTCGCGGCTTTGGAAAATGACCGCGCTCTCAAGGATCTCACGCTTCAAAAACAGCCTTTCTCGAAAGCCGGATATTCTCTCACTTTCCGTTCCGTCACCCATTACGGAGAGCGCTCTCTTTACGAGTATCTCGCTATCAAACCCACCTAAAATAATTAGGGACAGTCCCCTTTCCTCACAGCGCCGACCGCGATAATTATGAAGAAGAGGCGCAGCCCTCATCTCCTTAGAAAAGTAAAAAATTGGTAAAAACGGGAAAAACCCCTTGACAGCGAGGCCTTCGCGCTTTACACTTAAAGATATGAGAGCAAAATATTTGCTCGGGGCGTTTCTTTTAACGGCGCTTGAACTGACGACGCTTTCTTCTTTTACTTTCGCCGATTCAGGCTCTGATAGCAACCAATACCTTCCGCCGCTGGTGGTTCAAAAAGAAGAAATGAAAATCGCCGCCAAAAATGACGACATGGCTCCTATCGTCCTTCAAGTGAAAAATGACTATCACGGTCCGCTCACTCCCGGGCAACTTCATAGTTTTGATCAGTATGTCGCCTCCAGAGAAGCGATTCGAGACAGTATCCGAAAATATATTCCTAACATTGATTTTAGCCATCCCAATCAAGACCATCCCGAAATCGCGCAAGCCGCTCAACAACATCCTGATCTTTATCAAAAAATGATGGTCTTTGGTCGAGAAAGCGCGCGGAATTTAGAAGCCATCCAACAAAACCCAAAAACAGGAGACCCTTTTCTTTCGGCGATTATTAAAGCCGACGGGTATGGGAAAGCCTTTATTAAGTCTTTCGCTCCTGGAGGCGCTTACAGTTCCGTAGCGCCGACACCCGCGGATTATCTTCTTCAGGGGCGCATCGCCTCTTCTTCCGGGGACAATAAAGCCGCTCTTAAAGACGCCAAGGCGGCGACCAAAATGGATCCTCAAAACGCTTCCGCCCAAACCTTACTTGCCCAGGCGGCCTTTCAAACCGGCAACTATCCGGAAGCGGCCTCCGCCGCTCAAGAAGTATTGCAAAACCATCCTAAGGATAAGACCGCTTTGGCGATTTACGGTCTTTCGCAAGGAAGAAACCCAAGAGTCGATGAGTCTTTACCCTCTAACGCAGCGCCAAGCTCTTCCGTGCTTTTTCAATCCAACAGCTATAGTGGCGCGCAAAGCGCAAGTTCTAAAGCAAGTTCTTCGCCTTCTCTCGCAAGCGCCCTGCCTTCATCCGTCCCTTTGGACGCTAATCTCGCTTTTCACATGGGAAATTACCGCGACGCCTTGGCCGGGGCCGATGAAGCGCTTAAAGCTAATCCCTCAGACCTTGCGGCGAACCTTCTCGCCGCTCAAGCCTACGCCGGAATGGGAGATTACGGCAACGCTTTAAGTAGGGTGAATGCGGGCCTTAAAGTTTCTCCAAGAAATACCCAACTTTTAAACTTGCGCTCGCAATATCTTTCAAGACAAGGGCGTTATCGCAAGGCTCTGGCCGCTTCCAATGTCGCTCTTGAGGGAAACCCCCAAAATGCGGAGGGCTATTACAGCCGCGCCATGGCCTTAGCAGGAGTGGGAGACAGAAACGGAGTTATTGATTCTCTTAAAAGAGCCGCGGAACTTGATTTAAAATATCAGAAACTTGCTGAAAAGGCCGCGAATTTACCCGCAAATTCCGATCTCAGGCTTTTGTTTAATAGCCCCGGCAAAAAAGGACATTCTAAACTTAGCCTCTTAGCTCTTTCCTGGATTCCAGAGTTAAACACGCGTGGAAAAATGATTTTAGGAATTATTCTTTTGTCCTTGTCCGGCTTCATGTTTTTGGGGGGCAAAAAAACTTTGACTCGTGCCAAACCCGAAATGCCATTGCCTGAGTCCGAGGGAAAAACCAGGATTCTTTCCGCCAATCGTATCGCCGGACAATACCAAATCACCCGCCGAATTGGTTCCGGAGGAATGGGGCTCGTCTATGAGGGCGCCGATGTCAATTTAGGCCGCAAAGTTGCTATCAAGCATTTAAGAGAAGATTTAGCGGGCAACCCCCAGGAAAAAGCGCGTTTCTTGTCCGAAGCGCGCCTCGTAGCTTCCTTAGACCACCCCAACATTCTTCGCATTTATTCCATCGCCGAGGAAAAGGAAGAAGTCTATCTCGTCTTTGAGTTTATCGAAGGAAAGACCTTGGAGGAGTGGACCCAGAGGCGAAAGCTGAGTCTTCCCCAAGTTTTTCAGGTTTTTAAACCGGTGGCCCAGGCCTTGGACTATGCTCATAGCAAAGGCATTATCCACCGCGACATGAAGCCTTCCAACATCATGATCGGAAATAACGGCGTTGTTCATGTCATGGATTTTGGCGTCGCCCGAGAGGCCAAGGATCCGTCAATGACTTCACAAATGACCAGGACCATCGTCGGAACTCCGGCTTATATGGCGCCGGAAACGCAAGACGGGTTTGTCTCCAGGGAATCGGATATTTACGGTCTGGCGGTCTGCGTCTATGAATCTCTTTCCGGCCAACTGCCGTTTACGGCGACCCCCTCTGGGACGGTCAATAAGATTAAACGCGTTTATCCTCCAATTTCAAGTTTTGGTTTGCCTCAAGGGCTTGACCCTGTTTTTAACCGCGCCTTTGATCCAAATCCAAATTCGCGCTTTAAAAGCGCCCGGGAATTTATGTCGGAACTGGAAAAAACGGCCGGAGTCGCGGCCTAGAGGAAATTATGCCTAAAACAGATATCATCGAGGCCAGGCGGGCGTTGCGCCGAAAAAAGCGCGACAAAAAAGGCGGCGGCTTTTGGCTTCTGTGGAATAAAATCCGCTCCGCCTTGGGGCTTGTTTCCGAAGGAGCTGGAACGGAAAGCGGCGCGGCGACCTCTGCCGCGTCACGGGCGGCGGCGGAAGCTCTTGAAGCAGGCCAAGGCCTTGGACGAGTTTCCGTTCTCAGCCCTCAAGCCGCCATTCCCGCCTCTCAAAGTTCAGTTTGGGCGACGCGCGCGGCTCTCGCGGCGGCAGGAATGGGGGTTTTCGCCGCCGGGGCGCTCGGGCTTTCTCACGCATTTTCAAATTCATCCGCGCAAGGCGGCCCGCATTTTGGCCCAATTGCGTCCATGATTCATATTTTTAGGCCGCAATATGGAGCTTCTCATTCCAACAACAATTCCTTGGGATCTGGAAATTCCGCTTCTTCCTTATCCTCAAGCGCGGGAAAATCAGCTTCTCCCAACTCCGGGAAGACGGGAAACGCCGCTTCCGCGAAAAACTCCGGGAAAACATCGGCTTTTCCTTCCGCTTTTAACGGACTTCCCTCCGCCAAATTAAGTACCGACTTAAATGACGGCGGCCCCGTAGCCGCGCAATCTCTCAAAGAAGCCGGTCAAGCGGCCCAAGAAGCGGCCTTGGTTAAAAACGGAGGTTTTAGCGCCAACAATAAAATCGCGGTCACCCCGATGGTCGCCACTGCTTTATCACCCTACCTTGTCGCCGGCGTTTCCATTGGAACCAAGGGCCGGGGTTTTAGCCGTTCTTACGGGGGCCTTCGCGGAATGTCCGAATATGTTCATCCCATGGACGCTTCCGCCTCCGGTTGCGCCTCGGGCGATTCTTCTTGCGATTCCGCAGCTGGAAACGCCATCAATCAATGGCAAAACGCTCCCATCGTCAATAGCGGTCAGGGAATTTCCATGGGCGGCGCCGATGCCGGTACTGCGGATAATCCGCCGCCGGCCAACGCTTCAAGCGGCGGCGGCGGAACTGGCGGAAATTACGCCAACGCGGCCGGAGATATTTCCAACGTTTGTTCCGCCGATCAAATTCAAAAGGGATATGTCTCAAACGGCGGGGCTTGCGTTCCAGGGTTCACGCCTGGACCAGGTAATAATGCCAGCCCGTGGCAAAATGATCTTGCGACGGCCAATCTCTTGATCGAAGCGGCCAGCGGCATGGTGCCGATCGCTTTGCTTCTCATCGCCATTTATTGGCAGGAATTGTCAATTCCCATCGTCGGAACGTTGGACGCGCTGGCATGGGAAACGGTAATAGACACAATGGCGGCAATAGTCTTTGCCATGGGTGCCTACGTGACCTATTTGGGTTTCAAAATTGGGAGCGAGGGCGGTCATTCTCAGAGTCTTGAAACCGCGATCATGGGTGGCGCTATCGCGGCTATGGGAGCCACCATGTGGCTAGATGAAGCGGGAGATTTGTCTTCCGCTTGGGAATACGCCATATTGGGTGTCGGATCCGTAGGTATAATGATCACGAAGCTTCTCGGAGGCTAATATGAAAAAAGCCACTATTAATTTAAAAGAAATGCCGGGCGGAATCATCAATTCTCCCGCGAAAAAAGATAAAAAAAGAGCGGGACTGGCCTGGCTTTGGAGCAAAATCAAGGCCCCCTTTGTCGGTGCGACCGGCGGCGACGGCGCGGCCGGAGGTCTTGCATCCGCCTCTCGTGCGGGCGGAGTGTTGGAAGAAATCGGCAGTTCCGCCGCGGAAGAAGCCGGAGGCTTGGCCCGTGGAGCCGGGGAATTTGCGGAGGAAGCCGGAGGCTTAGGCCAACAATTTGATGAACTTGCCGCGAGAGTCGCGGCCCGCGTGGGTGCGGAAGCCTCTCCTTGGGTTGGAAAGGCAATTTTGGCGGTGGCCACTACTGGGGTTATAGCCGCAGGCTCTTTGGCCGCTCATCACTTGATGAACGCCACTGGAAGTTTTAAAACGCCCTATGGTGGTCCCATCGCTTCCGGAATTAACGCTCATCCCGTGGGCCCTAATGGCATCGCCAATAATCCGACCGGTTCTATTGGGGTGGGGGCCAACACCGTGGCCGGAAATAACACGACCACAGCCGCATCCGCCAAAACAGCTAATTTAGGGAAAACTGTAGCCCCCAATATTCCAACTCCAGGAAGCGGCAAAGCCCCAAATCCGGGAAGTTTAGCCATGCCTTCCGCCTCTTCTTTTGGAGGCGGCGCTCCCGTTGGAGGAGCGGGGGCGGCGCCTCAATACGCCGCTCAAGCCGCGCAAGAAGCGGCCGCGGCAAAAAACGCGGTTGCCTGGGCTCCCGATCCTACGGTGACAGCCATGTCGGTTCGGAGCGCACCGATTAACATGGGGAGCATGGGTTTTAGAGGCGGACGGGCTTTTAACAACGGCCGCAGTTTGGCGGCTTTACGGAGCGCCGTGGGCTACAACAGCGCGATGAACGGTTCGAGCTATTCAGACAGCGCCCAGAACGCCATCAATCAATTTGACAATCAAATGACCTCCGGCGGCGGCGTTTCTCAAGGAGGCATCACGACTGGGAGCGCGGATTCCGCGAGTTCCGTGGGCGGAAATACCCCGTCCATGATGGGCGGCGGGGGTGGGCAGAACGGGAATGCGGGAACAGCGGGAACAAATACAACGACGCCTCTTTGCGACATCGCACAAGCCTGTAATGCCGCCCAAATTCAAGGCGGAGGAGTCGCGGACACAACGACAGGCGGACAATGCACGTGCGATAATTATCAATCTCCTCCCTCGCAGGAAGTGACTCCGTGGAAAGGAGAAGTCACTGCGGCCATTGGACTCCTTGCCGCCGCCGCAGGCCTAATGGCTCTGGGTGCAGCCCTTTGCGCGCAAGCACTTGCAGATCCGGTCTTCCAAGGCTTCGAGTATGCAATGGGAGCAGCCGCGTTGGTCGTCTCCATAGGAATGGCATTGACAGTTGGGAATATGGCCAGAATTGCGGGACAAATGGGCGGCCACCAAGAAGCCCTCGCTCTTGGCATTGCGAGTATAGCCACCATTGTTGGAGATGCGATTGGGTTCTTTGGGGTTTTTAGCGGTGGATATCTGTGGACGGCTCTTGCCCCCATAGGCATAGCCCTATTTGCCATGATTGGACCTTCGGTTTCGCACACAAACCCCGTTCAATCCAATCTCCAAGTAGACAATCAAAACATGCAAAATACTGAAAATCAAATTAATAATCTGCAATCCCAGATTAGTTCCGATAATAGTCAAATCGCATCGGATAATGCTCAAATTGCCCAAGATCAATCCAAACTATCGGGAGCGACGGGGAAAACAGCGGAACAACTCAACGCTCAAATTTCCCAGGATAACTCTCAAATTAGCTCCGACAACAGCCAAATCTCAAACGATCAAGGTCAAATCAGCAATACCTTGATTCCAAACCTTCAGCAAGAAGTTAAGCAAACGCAAACAGATTCAACGCAAAATACCCAACAGATTAGCCAACTTAAAACGGATGAAAGCACCCAGCAAGCGCTTCTCACTCAGTATCAAGGACAAAACAGCCAAGGAGGGCAATTAGCGACGGACCAGGCAACTCTTACCACTGATCAAAATGCCAAACAAACAGTGGCTACGGATCAGTCTCAAATAGCGACCCTGGAACAGCAAATTCACCAAGACAACGCATCGGGGTCTGATCCTGCTCAACTTACATCGGATCAACAAAAGCTCGCGACCCTTCAGACTAACCTTGCCACCGCGCAAAAACAAGTCAACAATATATCCACGGCCCAGCAAGCGGTGAACTCGGACCAACAAACTATTACCAATGCCCAGAATCAACTCAACGCGGACAAACAACAAATTAACACCGACAATTCGCAGGGAGGCCAGCAAAGTTCGAACATTAGTGCCGCGCAGAAATTGATCAATCAATACACTCAATGATTGAAGCAGGCTTATAAAACGGAAGGGGGGGCCGCTTTCCGTACGGAATTTGGAGGCGACACTTCCTCGCCTAAGCTCGGTCGGATTCCCGCTCATCCGTCGCTCCTCTTCCCTCGGAGCCCGCTGCGGCCAAAAAGCCAAATCGTTGGCTTTTTGCCGTCAGCTTCGAATCCTTTCCAAGCCCTTA
>JAJYOT010000021.1 GCA_021796015.1 bacterium | reverse complement strand
TTAATCGCCGCTTTTCTTCCCATCAACGCTTTTTCCGCTACCTACACCTCCCAACCATCTATCGTCGCTCCCAGCGGATATTTCATTATTTATGACGTTCAAGGAACCCTTTCTTTTGAGCCCTCGACGCATTGGGAACTGCCTAAAAATATAACGGACATGGGAAACGTTCTTGGAAAAAGTTGCGCCTATGCCTTAAGCATTCCGATTTCCTTGGCTTTGAACGCGACCAAGGTTTCGGGGGCTTATGGCGAGAACGGATACAACAAGGCGGTTAAAAACATTTTAAAGACGCGCCCTGATATTTCAGGGATTTATGACGTTAAAGTTGATACCCACATCATCACTGTTTTAGGGATTTTTACCCGCCAATGCTTGCTGCTTTCAGCGCACGCATTTAAGATATCCAATCAAAACACAAGGCAAAAAACATGAGAGAAATAATCGTATCCCTGGATCGTTATTTATTCCACATCATCAACGGCGTTCTTGTTTGCCGCCCGCTGGACTACGTGATGCCCACAATCACCGACTTTCACAAAATCTCTCTTGTCCGCTTCGTTCTTTTGCCCGCCATCATCCTTTTCTGGATTTGGAAAAGAAAAGGCGAAGCCCTGAGAGTTATTTTAGTTTTGGGGATTGTCGCGGGATTGACCGACCTCATCGCCTACCGAATCGTCAAACCCTTGGTCGGCCGCCTGCGCCCCCCCCTCGCCGGAATTCCCGTCACCTTGAGAGCTCCTTTTGGCGGAAAGCTCAGTTTTCCCTCCAATCACGCGGCCAATATGTTCGCGGCCGCGGCGGTGCTCAGCGCCGCCTATCCGGCTTTAACCCCGTTTTTTTACTCCGCCGCCGTCATCGTCTCTTACAGCCGCGTCTATGTGGGCGTCCATTATCCATTCGACGTGATTGGAGGAGCCGTGCTGGGCTCTTTAATCGCGTTTGTCATCATACGAGCCGCGAGGAAAACCGGCATTTTCCAGCAATCGAAAGCTTAAAACGAGTGCCCTCAAAAAAGCTCTCCGCGCTTTTTCTTTTGATTGTTCTGCCCTCGGTTCTATTCTTATTGCGAAGAAACCAACTTTCAATTCCCCTCATCAGCGATGAGGGCGAATACGCCTATGAAGCGCGCCTTCTCTCCAACGGGGGCTTGCCTTATCAAGACGCCTATAACCAAAAACCTCCGCTCATTTTCTTTCTCTACCGCTTCGCTTATGGGTTTTCAGCCAACCCTCTTTCGCCTAGAATTCTCAGTTTTATCTTCGCGTGTCTGACAATGGTCTTTCTTTTTCTCTTGACTCCGCAAACCTGGCATCCGGCTTCGCGCCTGGCCGCTCCGGCTATTTTCGCGATATTAAGTTCAGCCCCCTTGGCTGATTTATTTTCGGCCAATTGCGAGATGTTTTTAGTTTTATTTAACGCCGTCTCCGTTTGGGCGCTGGTTAAGTTTTGGAAAAGCCCGCGACCTTTATTTTGGACATTTGTATCGGGCCTTTTTTGCGGAATGGCGCTCATGACCAAACAAACCGTCTTCTGGTTTATCCTCGGGATTATTCCATTTCTAATTTTAGGCTCCGCCCGCGTGCGGGCTCTCAAGCAAACCGCCCTCTTTGGCGCCGGCCTTCTTTTATTTCCCACGGCCTTTGTTTTTTATTTTTTTGTCCGTTCGGACCTGCGCCCCTTCATCGAACAAGCCTTTCTCAATAACGGGCGATACATAGAAATTATTTCAAAACTGGGAGGAGCGGCCATTCTCCGACACGTTTTAATCTGGTGGGGCGGCTGGTACGGAATGAAAGTCGTTCTCCCGAACTTGACGATTTGGGCGCTTTGTCTTTACGCTCTCAGCATTCTTAAAATCAGCGAGGAGAACCGCTTCGGCGTTTTGGCGACCCTCTGGCTGGGAACGAGCTTCATGGGCGCCATGACCGGGCTTTTTTTATTCCCGCATTACTTTTTCACCGTCTATCCGCCGCTGGCTGTCCTCGCGGCGCAAGGCCTTGAATGCCTTCGCGAAAAATATCGGTTGTCCGCGCATTCTCTTGGGGTTTTAATTCTCGCGGTTTGCCTCTGCCCGGTTCTCATTCAAAGCCGCGCCTATTTTGAGGAATCTCCTCTTAAACTTTCAAAAACCCTTCTCTATCCCAATCCTCTTTTTGAATCGAAACTCATCGCTCAAGAAATCCAAAAAAGAACCCGTCCCGGGCGAAAAATTTATGTTTTTGGATCGGAGCCTGAAATTTATATTTATAGCGGAAGAGACTCCGCAACGCCCTATATCACCTCTTATCCCTTGACCTTGTTTCCAAAGGATCAAGCCCAAATCATTAAGGAGTTGTCTCGTCTGAAAAAATCCCCACCTAAGATGATCGTCTATTGCGATATCGCGGGTTCCCAAGTCATCGGATCGGATTTAGGAATTTATTTTAGAAATCAAATCCAGGAATTTCTTAAAACGCGCTATACCGTCATCGGGAAAGTTCCAGTTTTGCCGGACGCCGCGCCTCCGCGATTCATACCGGAAACCGCTTTTCCACAATTAAACTACAAGAACGCTCTTTATCTTTTTCAGTTAAAAGACACATCCAAGAGCTCTTAAGAGCACGAATCTGTTCCTTCCTTACAACCATACCGCGCCTGATAAAAACATTCCTGCTGAAGTTCCTGGTCTTTTTGAATCTTCGCTTCACATTGTTTACCGAGATTCAGGGATTTTTGATAAGCGGCGTCGTTTTGAAGGCAATGATTCAAACAGTCTTTTTGGCAGGATCCCCGATAAAAGCCGGCGTGTTCGCTCTCTCGACACCGGCTTTTACATTTTGGCTTACACACACTCTCGAGTTCTTCTTCCGCAAGAGCGGAATAGGAGGCCTCGCAGTGGATGACCCCGTTTCTCACGCAAATTTTCGAGTTCCACTCAACGCATCGCTCAATGGAACAAGAAGTATTCGTCCCCGAGTCTTGCGGCGATGGAGGGTTGGGCGAGGAAATCACGTCTCCCGCAACGTATTCCCCGGACAAGCCTCCATGAAAAGCCGAACGCACGGTCGGCGCGCGCACGGATGGCTGAGAAACCTCGAACTGATTGCCGGAAACGGATTTTACGGAATCATTATGGGTGAAATTATTTTTCAGCCTCGAAAAATCAACCTCGGTGTTATCGGTTTGGTATCCAGAAACCTGCCCATTGAGTGTTGGGAACTGTTGGGCCCTGGACAAGATAACTAAAGCGCTTCCCATCAAAACCGCCGAGGCTGGGATAAGGGCGAATTTTCTCATGAAATCATTATGCGCCGAGTTTGGGCCTTTGTCAATGTACCCAACTCTTGTTTTTAGAGCAGAAATCTCTTACACTACTCCCATGAGATTTTCTTTATCGCAAAATAGATTCTTAAGAAAAGGACGCGCCCACCTTGAATCAAATATTAAACTTTTAATCTTAGTCTTGGCTTTTCCGCTTCTCTGTGTTGGGAAAACCAGAGCAGCGGATAAAAATCATAGGCTGATCTCCGCGGTTTACAATGGAAACATCGCTCAAGTCAAGAAAGCTCTTAAGGCCGGGGCGAATGTAAACATAACTAATAAAGACGGACTTTCCGCGCTCATGTATGCCTCCATGCTCGGGAAATCCGATGTAGTTCTATGTCTTATTAAAGCCGGGGCCAAGCTCAATTCTAAGGACAAACTGGGCAATACCGCGCTCATTTATGCTTCTGAAAAAGGCCACGCCAATGTCGTTTTAACCCTTATCAAAGCCGGGGCCAAGGTCAATGTCAAAAATAGAACTGGAAGGACCGCACTAATGAGCGCCGCCATGAATGGTCATGCAAACGTAATCTCTATCTTGGCCAAGGCCCGCGCTGATATTAACGCCATGGATAGAGACGGCAATACCGCGCTCATGATCGCGGCTGGCTTCGGTCAGGCCAGCGTGATTACACCTCTTGTTAAAGCCGGGGCCAATGTCAATGCCACGGATAAAAACGGCCATACCGCCCTAATCGATGCCGTCATTCTTGGCAAAGCCAATGTGGTTTCGCCTCTTCTTAAAGCAGGTTCCAACGTCAATGCCAAGGATAATATTGGCAATACACCGCTCATGACCGCTGCCATGCTAGGCGAAGCTAAAGTGATTGAACCTCTTTTAAAAGCAGGGGCCAATGTCAATGCCACGGACAAACATGGATTTACCGCTGAAAACCTGGCCTCGTCTCCCAAAATCGCCGCCATAATCAAGAACTGGATCTTCTCTCATCCCGAGGCAAGTATTCACTAACCGTTAGGAACTCGTGACGAAATAAGAATTGGCCCACCTTACCGCAAAACAACAGGAAAAATCTTCGCGCGAACAGACCTTGGCAAAAGCTGGGGATTCTGGGAATGGTTTTTTAAATCCGCCTGGGACTCAACCTCGGGCAAAAGATAATCATAAAGAGAACCCATAGTCACGCGTTTGAGTTGATTAAGGGCTTTTCCATTAAGACCGCGCAAAAAATAATAGGTCAAAAGCCCGTGGCCTTGCCTTTGAATTACTTCGGCGGTTTGATTGTCCTCTGCGGCGGTCAAGACGACAATTCTGCCGTTTCCGGGAACAAAGCCGGAGTTAAGATGAGTCGCAAGGGGGCGAAGACCAGGACGAATAATTGAACGCGGTCCCGCCCCGGAAAAACAGGAGTCTAAAATGACGATCTCGCGATGGGCAGAAATTTTCAAAAGATCATGATAAAGTTTTTTTAAGGGATAGGCGGTCTTACTCAAAAATTCTGGATTACCGTCAAAGGGAACTAAATAAGCCTCTCCGGTGTCCGGGTTGGGAGCGCCGTGCCCAGAAAAATAAAAATAGACGCGGGAATCTTTTTTGACATTTTTAGGCAACCAATCTTCCAGATAAGCCGCAAGATCGCTTTTAGTCGCCCTCTCATTAAGCAAAAGACGCAGATGCTCCTCGGGAACACCCAAAGCAAAAAAATGCTTTTGAACGGCTATAGCGTCTCGCTGAGAAAATTCAGAAGGCATAACGCTTCCGGCATATTTTTGAACGCCGACGACTATCGCAAAATCATCAGGCTTAACCGAACTATGATAATCGGGCCTGTCCACGTCGCTTTTAATCTCGGGAGGGTTCTTGGCCTTCTTTGACTCTTTAAGGCTTTCAATTTCTTTGGCTAAAACATCCAAGCGATGCGCGATATTTTTCTGAGTTGAATTTTGAGCCTCTTCCGCGACGCGAGAAGCGATGCGGGTCATTTCTTCCTTTGACAAATTCCGGCCCGACAAGCGTTCTACATCACGACGGGCGCCAAAAGAGGGCGGATGAAGACGGTAATCCTCGATTAAAGCCGCAACCTGCTGATGCTCCATCTGATAGGCATAATCCAAGGCCGTATGTCCGTTGTTATCGCGCATTCCCACCCTCGCGCCATGTTTCAAAAGAATTCTCACTAAATCCGCTTGTCCATATTTTGCGGCCAGCATTAAGGCGGTATGTCCATACTTATTCTGTAAATTGACATCCGCCCCATGCCGGATTAGAAAACCAGCGATGAGCATTCCCTCTTGAGAAGGAGCAACCGAAACGCTCATCGGGCGAAACTTTGGAAACTGAAATGTAGGTTCGATGAAGTTGGTATTTCTCCATAATTGCGGCATATCCGTGTGTCCACCGGAAGCTATTTCCATCAAGGCCGTGTCTCCCGAAGAGTTAGCGGCATTAACGGAAGCGCCTTGAGAAACAAGTCTCCGCGCTTCAGACAAATCTCCATTTGAAACAGCGCTTAAAAAATTAGAATTAAGGCCCGCTAAGGCCCCGCGCGACAGGAAGAAAGAAATGAAAAGTAAAAGTGAAAAAGTCCGAGGATTCATCTTTGATCGGCTTGTTTTAATTCATCCCAAGAATCCCAACACTCATTGGCATGAAGTAAAAGAGCGGGATTGTCCTGCATCCCCTCTACAAACTTCTTGACGACAGGCGAACGCCAAGCCTCAACGGCTTTTTTCCAAGCGAGGTCGAGTTTATCTTTCTTTAAATCGGCCGCGTAGAAAGGAAGAGCATTGAGAAGTTTCACCTTACCATCGGGAACGACCAAGACCATCGACTGCGGATTTTGAAGTCTCACTATCGCTTCCCGCCGAATGTCCCAAGGGTAAGCCGAAATCCTGACCGGATTTCCCATAGAAGCGGCCCGCTCTTTAATTTTTTGAAGCGTTTCTTGCCACTCTTTATCCGAAACCCCCAAACGCTCCCAGGCCGCCGCGGCCCGGCCCAAGCGCATCATGGGGCCGGTCACAAAAAGGCGAGCGCCTAGTTCAGCGGACAACTCATAAGCCGAAACGGCATCTTCCACATTCAATCGGTTCGGCACGAAAACAAATTCCGGCTCAAGCCCGGCCTCGGATAAGGCCTTTAGAGAATTGACGGCTTTCTTCCAGGATCCGCTGGGGCGAACGCGCTCATGAATTTCCGGAGTTGAACCGTCGACGCTGATTTGAATGGAGGAAATTCCAAGATGTTTCAAGCGTTCAATAGCCGCCTTGTCGATGAAAAGCCCGTTGGTCTCGATTTTAATTTGAGTTCCACCGCGGCTTAAAATCTCAAAAACATCCCAAGAATGTTCAACTAAAAGCGGTTCTCCGCCTCCGAAAGCGACATAGGGAATTCCTAATTCAACGATCTGGCAAGACAAGCTCAGCGCTTCTTCTTTGGAAAGCTCCTTTTTCCAGGCCTTGTCCGGGCCGGACTCCTCGCAACAATGAAGGCAAAAAGAGGTGCAACGGTTGGTCAACTGCCAAGCAAGAAAGAGGGGAGCGCTATAATCTGCAATCCGCGCCCCCCTCTCGTGAGTCACGTGAACCGAATGTAGGGCTGCGCCATCACCCGCTCGGAAACCTCTTCCATTTTGGGAGTTTCCCAGACGAGCTTTTTCGAGGCTTTCGCCCCCTCGCTCACGTTTTTTTGGTCGTTCATTCTTTCTCCTTCGTGCCGGCTCGCCGCCATCCTACGAACACTGGAAGCGGCATTCCCTCAACCATGTTCGGTCAGACCATTGCCGGCAAATCGCTTTCTTCCAAAGGCTTCAAGTGATTCGCCAAAGCCAAAACCGAATTGTCTTTGAGAATCTCATCAAAACCTGAAGATATCTTAGGATTTTGATAGGCCCTTTGGCACATCCTCCAAGATTGAATCAAATTTTCTTTTCTCAAATCGGCGCAGGTATACGGTAAAAAACCCGACACTCGAACGCGCCCATCCGGTAAAATTAAAAGAGTCGCGGGCATAGCCCCTTTTTTTGTCTTTAAATCTTCCTCGATGGAAAACGGCCTAAATGTAACTTCCATCTTTCCGGCCAATTCTTTTTCTTTTCTCTCAAGCAGATTATAAAATTTTTCGTATTCCGAAAAAGAGAGATTGAGCCTGTCCCAAAGTTTTGCGGCGGTCCCGATTCTCATCAAGCTTCCGCTGTTAAAACGAAAAGCCCCGAGACTCGCAGCCAAGTCAATGACCGCTTCCGCCTCCGCGATATTGATTTGAGTCGGGGCAAAGGTAATTTCAAGCGGGAGATTGAATTTTCGCGCCGCGCGGCAGGCGGAAAGGGTTTTATCCAAAACTCCCCCGGGCCGCATTTTCGAATAAACTGCCTGGGTCATTCCATCAATTGAAATTTGAAGGGATCGAATCGGCCAATGCGAAAGCCTCTCCGCCTCATTTTCTCCGAAAATTTGTCCGTTGGTTTCGACTTTAAGGTAAACTCCACCTCGGCCCAAAGCCTCCGCGACTTCAAAAAAATGTGGGACGGTTAAGGGCTCTCCCCCAGCCAATAAAACATAGGGAACCTGGGCTTGGATTATTTGGGAAGCGATCGACAAAGCCTCCTCGCGATTTAGTTCGTTAGGAAAAGGCTTATGGGGCGCGGAATCAGTACAGCAATGGAGGCATGCGAGGTTGCAATCCCGGGTCATTTGCCAGGCGACAAAACTCGGAGCCGATAGTTCAAAAATTTTCACTTTTTATTTAACAATCAAGCTCAGCGTAAAGACCGAAGTCGCGACCAAATAACACAAAACGATGTTTTTAATAGCCGGAATAAACAGGCGCGGGCTATCCCAGGCGTTTAAAGCCGTTTTGGCGCTGAGCATCCAAAATGGAAACCCGGCCAAGGCCGCAAAGAAAGCGCCTTTGGGAAAAACGCCTAAAACCGCTCCTCCAACTGAAACCGCAAGTCCCAAGGCGGAAAGGCCTAAATACAGAAATACGCCGTTTTTTCTTCCCAATCTTACGACGAGGTTCCGTTTCCCAACCAAGCGATCTTGATAAAAATCCGGAATGGCGTTGACGACGGCCAAGGACATGATTAAGAGCCCGGGCACTAACGATGCCGCCAAAGCCCCTCGGGAAAAATGATGGGTGTAGAGCGCTAAACTTCCCAAGGTCATCCAGGGTCCGTAGGAAAGGCCGATCATGAGTTCTCCCATTCCCCGGTAAACCCAACGAATGGGCGGACCCACATAAAAAAGCGCGGCAAGACCCCCGAGTAGGGTGTAAACGATGACGGGGAGTCCTCCGAATTTCGACAGATAAAACCCCACCGTGGCCGCGACCGCAAAGGCCGCAATTCCCAACCACAACATCCACTCCGGAATATATTCATCATCGGAAGGATTAAAGACGCGATCAGTCCCCATGCGGGCGTCGAAGTATTCATTAAAAGACTCGACTCCAACGACAGAAAGAAAAATCCCGAAAAGCCCCAGAGAAAACAAATGAAGCGAGAATGTTTTCTCCATGCCGTAGGCCCAGGCGGAACCCAAAAGATAGGGAAGAAGCCCCGCATAGAGAAAGAAACGATAGCGAATCAGGGAAAAAACGCGGAGCGGCGCACTTAAAACGCCCGCGCGCTGAGCCGTAGCCGCTTCAGACACTCAAACCTCGACCCATTTATGAAGTTTCGACACCACGGTCGGATCTTTTTCCAGTTCTTGAACAAAACCATAAACCTTCGGGTTTTTCCAGGCTTCTTGAAAATGCTTCCACACCCGGCCCAGGGACTGGCTTCGCAAATTTCCGCAGACAAAAGGAAGGGCGTTGATGAGCTTGACCTTTCCGTTGGGCAAAATGATGAAGAGAGCCGCCGGATTTTCCAGGCGATACTTGAGCTCTTCCAAAAGTCCCATCTCGTGAAAGTAAACCCTCATTCGGCCTTCATACTCCTTGGATTTGGCGCGCAAGGCGTCAAAAAACGCCGGGTAATCGGCGTCGTCGGGCGCGGTTATTTTCCAAGTCCTGACGGCGTTGCCGGTATACATGATTTTTCCGGTATAGAAACTGTAAGCTCCAAGTTTATATGCCAAGTCCACGACCTCGGAAATTTCCTTGATGTTAAATTTCGCCGGAACAAAATTAATCTCAATCGGCACGCCCGCAATGCCTAGATTTTTAATTCCCTCGGTAGCTGATTCAAAGCGCCCGTGAATCCGCATCTTATTAAAAGACGCGGGATTGGCCCCGTCTAAAGACACCTGGACGGCCTTAACCCCGAGAGCCTTAAGGCGTTTGCAATTTTCCGGAGTCAGGTAGTGACCGTTGGTCTCGATTTTAAGACCTACCCCACCCTTAATGATTCTTTCGACCATCTCGAAAAAATGCGGGTGGACCATCGGCTCTCCGCCGGAAAAAGAAACGTAGGGCACCTGTCCGGCAATCAATTGATCGATGATGGAAAAAGCCTCGTCTTTACTCAACTCGTCTTTAAAGGCTTTTCCCGGGCCGGATTCCTCGATGCAGTGAAGGCAAGCAAGATTGCACTCATTGGTAATCTGCCAGGCGACGTAAAGGGGCGCGCCTAAATCCTCGGAAGAAACGGACTCGCCCGTTTCCTTAACTTGGGCTATGGAGGCCATTATTCGACGATGAGGCCCTTGCCTTTGAGATCGGTCAAAAAGCCCACGGCTTCTTTCTCCATGTTCCCCCCCGCATCCTCGTATTTTTCCTTAAGTTTTCCAATTAATGACGAGGAATCGGCTCCGGCGATGATCTCGCGAACGACCGCCGCGCCTGTCGGGCTTAAGGTGTAAACTTTCTCGGAACGCGTTTCAAAAAGAACCGCTCCAAATTTCTCTTCTCTAAATTTCACAAACGGCGCTAATTTCATAACTCCTCCCTTTGATGCGGCCAAGCACGCGGACGCGTCCGCCGCTTCTCTTTCGATGATTTCCTCAAGTTCGCGCCGCACGTTTTCGCGGTTTTGAACGTTGAATGCGTCTTTAGAATTTGCGTCTTCTTCCGATACGGCAAAATCCCCCGACTTCCAAGCTTTCTTAAGAAGAGATTGGTACGACATTAAAATTCTCGCTTGGCCATCACTTCGATAAAAAAGGACAAATCCTTCGCTTCGTTTTTCAAAGGCAGGCCCTGGCAGAGAGTTTTCATGGAATCGACGATTTCTCGGCCCTTAGTTCTAGCCTCATCCAAGAATCCTTCCGCCTTAACAAAGGAAATCGCCTTTTTGATCGCGTCTGAGTCGGTTTCGCCGCGTTCCCATAAGTCCAGAAAACTTCCTCGGGTTTTCGGATTTTGAAGCGCGAGAATACAAGGCAAGGTCAAACGGCGGTTCATTAAATCCTGGGCCGCCGGCTTCCCCGAAACTTCCTCGGTCAGGAGAAAATCATGAATATCATCCACGATCTGAAGCAAGATTCCAGCCGATAAGGAAAGCCTCGGAGGATCGGCCGACTCATGGGGAAAGGGGCTTATCTCGGAGAGAACTTTTCCGCACCACTCAAACAAAGCGCCGGTCTTCCGGGCGGCAATTCCTAAATACGCCTCAACCGAAACCTCGGTGCTTCCCTTCAAAAACTCTTCCTGCAGTTCCCCGGCCGCCATTTCCCGAACCGTCGTTACCAAATGTTCCGGCGCGCGCGGAGAGATGTCGATGGCTTCCTCAAGTCCTTGGGAAAAAGCGAGATCGCCCAAAAGGAGAGCGACTGTGTTTCCATAAAGAGCGTTCGGGGTCGCCTGTCCCCGCCTGGTGTCGGCTTTATCGACGCAGTCATCATGCAAAAGAGAAGCGTTATGAACAAATTCCATCGCGCGGGAGGCCGCCTCCGCTTTTTTCTCGTCCACGCCCAAGGCCTTGGCCAATAGCAGGCAAAAGCGCGCCCGCAGCATTTTCCCCGGGCGACCGACGTATCCGGCCAGGGTTTCTCCCACGCGGCCGGACAAGCGCTTTGAGCGGTTTTCCATGCCGAGCCGAACCCGCTCGACCGAATCTTCAAGATTAAGTAAAGTCAACATAGCGTTAGGGATTTATTATAGCATTCTGGGAAAACTCCGCCATTAAAAACGTTGCCAAGCCAAGCAAGCGTTGCGCCCCCGCCCCGTTAAAATGTTAAATCAAAAGACGTCTTATTTCACATGCCATTCCTAAACACGTCGAATTTCCCCCACCGCCTGTTTCGCGTCAGCTTGGCGTTTAAGACGGTGGACGGGGTTCTTGAGATGGCGGGAGGAGTTCTCCTATCAATTTTCAATCGAAGAGCCCTCAACCGCATGGTCATCGTCTTGACCCAGCACGAGTTGACCGAGGATCCAAAGGACTTCGTGGCTACCCATCTTCGCTCGCTTGCCGCCCATCTCACCAGCAACGTCAAGTTATTCGCGATCGTCTACCTTTTGATTCATGGCGTTTTGAAAATAGCGCTCGCCGTCAACTTGTTGAGAGGACGGGAATGGGTTTATCCCTGGGCGATGGTCTTCTTTAGCCTCTTCATGGCCTATGAAGCTTACCAGCTAAGCTACACGCGCTCCTTGGCGCTGGCGTGTTTTTTTTTCTTGGACCTGACGATTGTCGCCCTCCTTTACTGGGAGCGCCGGATGGCGGCGCGATGACGACTCCCGCAAAAGTTCTCGCCATTTTTGGAGCGAAATATCTATTCATCGCGATTATCATCATCGCGTTCATTTACTTTTTGAGGCAAGCGAACTCCGTCAGGAAAAAAATGCTACTCCTCGCCGCCTTCGCCTGCCCGCTCATTTTGATCATCGCCCGCCTCATCGGGATTTTTTATTACGACCCAAGGCCCTTCGTCGTAGGTCATTTTCCGCCCATGATCCCGCACGATCCCGACAACGGCTTTCCATCCGATCACGCCCTATTGTGCGCCGCGATCTCGTCCTGGGCGTTCCCTTTCTCAAAAAAACTATCGTCCGCCGCTTGGGTTCTGACTTTCCTAGTCGGTTTTTCAAGAGTCTATGTCGGCGTTCATCATCCAATCGATATAGCGGGAAGCGTCATCATCTCAATTGCGACCACCGCCGTGGTTTATTGGGCGCTCAAGAATAAGACGGGAATAATGGGCGAGCATTTAAAGGTCTAAAATAGCTAGAATATAAATGTTGCGGTTTTTAGGCGCTCGTAACACAACGGATAGTGTGCAAGCCTGCGAAGCTTGATATCCAGGTTCGATTCCCGGCGAGCGCACCATTTTTTATCGCGATTCCGTCTTACTCAAATCCCCGAAAGACTCACGGCGGCGGATCAGGCGCGCGGTTTTTCCCCTGACCAAGACCTCCGCCGCTCTAGGGCGAAAATTGTAATGAGAGCTCATCGAAAATCCGTAAGCTCCGACATCAAGAACCGCCAAGAGATCCCCGGCTTGGGGAGAAATGAATTTTCTCCCTCGGACAAAAAAATCAGCAGATTCGCAAACAGGGCCCGCCACGTCGAAAAATCCGGATTTCCCTTTTTTCTTAACGACTGGAATAACCGGATGGCGCGCCCCATAAAGAGCCGGACGCAAAAAATCATTCATTCCCGCATCTACGATGAGAAACTGACGTTTGCCCACGCCTTTGACGTAAACAATCCGGGTCAAAAGTATCCCGCTTTCTGCGACTAAAAAACGCCCCGGCTCGATGATGAGCTTAAGGGAAGGAAAGTCCTTAAATTCACGGGCGTAGGCGCGGGCGATTTGAGACAACCGAGAATCTTCCTCCGCCTCTTTTCCCTCCCTGTCGCTGACGCATTCCCCAAAGCACGACGAGGACGCTCGGCCTTTGGCCTGGACCGCGCCAACTCCAAACCCGCCTCCCATATCCACAAAAGATAAAGAAATATTTTGCTCTTTTAAACAGCGAATAAATTTTCCGGCAAGTTTTACCGTCTGAATATACGGCGTCGCGGAAAACAGCTGAGACCCGCCATGAGAATGAAGGCCCACAATCTTTAAGAAACGCTGTTTTTGAGACCACCGGTATATCTCAAAGGCTTCTTTTTCCTCGACCCCAAACTTAGAGGAGCGGCCGGAAGTCATCGTGTGAGGATGGGTTTTAGCTTCGATAGGGAAATTAATTCGAACCGAAATCGGAGCGACCCGCCGCATTTTAGAAGCTTCTTGGGATATAACTTTCAACTCCTCAAAAGACTCGACGTTAAAAGATAAAATTCCGAGTTTGATTCCAAGCCTAATTTCTTCCCGAGTTTTACCGACTCCGGAAAACAGAATTTGAGAAGATTTAAAACCCGCTCGATAGGCCAAAAGAAGTTCGCCGCCTGAAACCGTTTCCGCCCCCGCCCCCTCTCTTTGAAGAATCCGGCAAAGATGGAGGTTAGAATTAGCTTTAAGTGCATAAGCGATTAAAGTCGGTCGCAAAGAAAAAAAATGGGACAGTTTCCGGTATCGCTCGACAATCTTTGATTGAGAATAGACGTAAAGCGGGGTCTTAAATTCCAGAGCCACGGATGCAGCCCGAAGCCCCTCGATATGGAGCTCTTTTTTTTGATATTCAAGGAAATTCAATTCGCTTTCTCCGTAAATATTTTTTCGAGGAATGTCTTGGCGCGGTATCTTGAATGAGAGTGGTTCTTTCGGCAAAGGTTTTGAAACCGGCAATAACTACAATGGCCGTATTCACTCTGGTCATCGGGTTTTATCGGAAAATAACCGAGCTCGATGGAGCTTAAAAGACGTGACACGTTTTTAAAAAAACTCTCTCGTTGCGCTTGCCAATCCGAAAAAGAGTAAGGGTAAGTGGAAGGAAGCAGGTCTTGAGATTTTCCTTCGATTTCATAAAGAACCCCCCCCTCGATTTCCCTCGCGGGATCATTTTTAGAGAGGAGCTCAAAATAAAGCGGAAGTTGAAAATAACTCCCATCTTCAATCAATTTTTTGGGATTGCCTTTCTTCCAACTCGTCTTATAATCAATAATCTCAAGCTTTTGCTCGTCCAAACTCCCGTCAATTCGATCAAAAACTCCGCGAAAGCCGCAAACAAACGGACCGGAAATATTCGCACGAAATTCTTTTTCAAATTCCAAGGGACGCATATTTTTTTCTTGGAGACGACGGATGTCCCATTCGACTAATCTTCGTAAATGCGCGCTCATGTTATTTTTGGCCGACAACCACAAAAGAGGATAGACCCCAAGCTTATTTGAGTCGTATTCAGCAAAAGAGTCCTCAACGGCGCGCTCAAAAAAACCATCATAAGATTTTTTACCTTCAAAAACTAAAGACGAAAGAGAGGAGTAAAAACGCTTCAGAATGTCATGATAGATAATTCCCACAATTTTAGGCGAAAGCTCGTCTTTGGCATTTTTTTCTTCTTCCGTAAGTTTTAAGACGCGCGCGGCAAAAAAACGAAACGGGCACTGGGCGTAAAGCTCAAGACCGCTGGAAGAAACGTTATGTTTCCATTTTTGAAGAAAATCTTTAGGCGTCTCAACTATTCCATCTCTTTCTCCACTAGATGAATACTCATTGAGTTCCAAAGCCGCTTTAAGCCCCACTTCCAAAATCTCCGCCTGGGGAAGATGAAGAGCCTTGAGATAGAGGACGGCGCTTTGATTCCGGAAAGACGCGTAAAGCCCCATTTCATTCGGAGAAAGATACCGCGGATCAACCATATTTAGTTTTTCTTCGATATTTCTCGGGACCCTTAAAATATCGGTCTCCGTCAAAGTTTTATTCGCGGCCCGCGCCAACTCATAAAGGTAAAAAGACGGCGCTTGTTCGCGTCCTTCCTCATCGGAACGGGAATAAACGCAGTAGAGTTGTTCCTGAACGGAAGAAACTAAAAGATAAAATAAAAGTTTTTCTTCTTCATAGCCTTCCTTTTTCGGACGAATCCAATATCCAAGGGGATGCCGCAAAAAAGCGCGCGCCTGATCTCTTAAAATAGGGTCTTCTGAGATTGTTCGCGGAAAGACGCTCTCATTAAGCCCAAAAACAAACAAAACCCGAAAAGATTCGCCTCGAGCGGCCATCGCATCCAGCGCTCTAACCCCCTTAATCCCCGATGAAGTCTCAAAAGACGAACGCCTAAGTTTTTCCTCAAGAGCGTCTAGGCCATCGGCAAAATCCCTGGGACGTGATATTCGGTCAAGCAAAGATAACGTTTTTAGCGCGTCTAAAAATAATTCCAAAGCCTCTTTTTCCTGAACGGAAAAACCCTCGGGCAATTTAAAGAAGCGCTCAATTAAATCCGCACAGGCTTTGGCAAAACCAGACCAGGAAGCAGGATGAGCGCTTAAAACTTCCCGCCAAAGAATTAAAAAATTCCAAAGCTCCTTTGCAGGTTTCAATGGAAAATTCTCCATGATATCGGCTTTCCTTGAGATTATTTCCCCCAGACGCCCATTCCATTGAAGCCAGCCGCCGCTCAGCTTTAAGTCTTTAGTGATGCGCCGAATGCTCCATTTCCAATTCTGACTCTCGATATTTTCAGGATTAAAATAGGGAGAAGAAATAATATCCTCGACCAAATAGCTAGGAAAATCCCGGCGAACTAAACTCAAAAAATTTAAAAGCGTTTTGGCCAAAGGATGGCGCAGAAGTGGCTCTTTGGCCTTCATGTCCAGGGGAATTTGATTTTCTTCAAAAATACGGTCAATCAAACTTCGGGCGCTCTCAAGCGAACGAGCGACAACTCCAATTTCATCAAACCTGATTTTTTCCTCTTCAACCAGTCGCAATATTTCCTTGGCCGAAAACCAAATTTCGTCCTCCAATCCGGAAGCTGACACAAAGCGAATTGGCTGGCTTAAAGAAAGTGCTTTTTCCGCGGGCGAGAAAAGATTTTTTAAAACAGGCCCCAGGGCTTTCCGCTCAAACCCAGGGTTTAATTCTCTCAATTCATGGACCGCCAATTTTTGTTCAAAAAAATCTTTCGCAAAAGCAAAAGCGGGATGGGATTTTATATAGGGAAAAAACAAATGACAGGGATGAGTTCTCGTCACGCTCTCAAAAAAATCAAGCTGAAGCCCGGTCAAATCATAAAACCCGTAATAAATGATTTCCCGAAACTGCCCTAGAAAATGCGACCCTTCTGATTTTTGGGCAGAAAAACGAACCAATTCCGCCAGGGAGAAAATTCCCAGGGTTTTTAATTTAGCCCGGTAAGCCTGGGCAAAGCGGCACAAAGGCTCAAGAATATTTCCCCCTTCAAATTCGCGAATTTCTTCCCAGTGACTATCAAGGTCCTCAAAAACAAGGTTGGCATCAATGAGGTCCCGCAAGCTTGCGCGCACGCTGTCTGAAAAAGCCTTGGGCTTTTTTGATTTCCTCGGCCAGAGAGAAGCCGGTATTTCGGTTTCCGCTAAAGCATCCACCAAGCGGTTAAAGAAAACTGGCTCTGAAAGAAAAATGCCTTCCAAGGGATCCTCCTCCCGAGCGAGCGACCACGCCAAACTGTAAAAAGTATGAAAATGCACATTGAGAAGAGAGAGCTCTTTCTCAACGGCTAAGAGGCGTTCAAGACGAGACGCCATGCGCCTGGAAGGAACAACCACGCAAACCGGAACTTCGCCGGAAGAAATTAATTCCTGAAGGTGAGAAGCAAAGGCTTCTTCAAGGGCCGGGTGAAACGGGCCATAAGAAACGATCATTTTAAAACTTCGGCGAAGGCCATCTCGTCTTTTAACGAATGAACCCGAACCCAGGCAAAACCGGGGCCGGGATAGCGATCTAAAGATACGCTCAGAAAATCTTCGCAAAGGCCCTCAGGTTTTCCCGGACGCCCTTCGACGACCACCCGACGCTTGCTTCCTAGCGAATGAGCCGCAAATTGAGTCCGTAAGCGGCGATCCAATAAACGTAATTCTTGCCCGCGCGCAAGAATTGTTTTTTCCGTGAGCTGATCGGACCTTTTTTCCGCTTCGGTTCCAGGACGCGCGGAATATCTAAATGGGTGAAGGCCGGCGAACTTCATTTCGCGAATGAAATTCAAGCTTTCCTCGAAATCCGCTTCAGATTCCCCGGGAAAACCCGACATCACGTCGCTAAAAACCGCGCAATGAGGAATTTTTTCACGCAAAGCTTTCAGGCGTTTTCGGAAAAAATCGCTCGTATACCAGCGCTTCATTTCTTTCAAGGTTTTATCTGATCCCGCTTGAAGAGGAAGGTGAAGCGACGGCGCTATTTTTCCCTCAGAACTCGCGAATAAATTGATAAAGCGATCCGTCACGTCGGTAATTTCAAGAGAAGAAAGTCGAATGCGAAAATCTCCTGGAATTTGAATCAAACGTTCTAAAAGCCCCACAAAATCAATTCGCCTTCCCTCTAAATCTTGAGAAAGGTATCGTCCCAGTCGAATCCCGCACAAGACCACTTCAGGACAACGATTTTGAATCAAGCCTTCAATTTCCATCTTAAGCTCTTGAAAAGGACGAGAGAATAATCGCGGGCGAATCGAGGGAATAATGCAAAAAGAACATCCCATGTCGCAGCCGTCTTGAATCTTGATAAAAGCGCGGGAGTGTCCCCAAAACCCGCTGATGGAAGACGGCGCCGGGGCAAGGCCGCAACCAATTAAGGCGGGAATATTTTCCTTATCCTTATTGCCGACAATCAAGGCCTGGGGAGCGGCGTTTTGAATCATTTCCGGACTGCGGGAAGCCAAGCATCCAGTGACTACCAACCGAGCCAATGGGTTTCTGCGGGAAATTTTCCGAATGAGACGCAAAGCATCCTGATCAGCCTCTTCAGTCACCGTGCAGGTGTTGATAACGCAAATATCCGCCGAGGCGAAATTATCCGAAACCTCCGCGAAGCGGTTCTTGGTTAATTTTTCCCTGAGGGCTTCGGTCTCGTATTGATTGACCCGGCAACCATAGGTCTTAAAAAACGCTTTCACCTAATAAATTATAGCTTTCTCGCGCCCTTAAAAACTTCGCCGAGGACGACAGCCTCAAGGCGCCGTTCGTCGGATCAAAATAAACGAGCGGCGGAACACGAGAAAACTCCCTCACGCGCCCATCTGGGTCTTAAACCGCGTTACTTACTGCATAATTGGGATAATGTTTTTAAAGAGACGGTATAGTAAATGACGTACTGGTAGCACTCACCGTTCGGATCTAGGCTACCCACCTGGTTTTTAGTCACAATAGAACCACTACCACCAGAGCTGTTTTCTTCGTCGCCAAGAATGTGGGCCTCAACAATGGAATAACCGGTAGCTTTAAGACGTCGAATCGCTTCCAGCATTGATTTATGCGCCTTGTTCCATGCTTCCATGGGAATCGAATAGTGCGCTGTCTCATCCTCCTGCCAATCCTTCCCGCCAAAATACCAGACTCCATATACCTTCATGACACCGGGATTAGAAATAATGCAGGAACCGCCGCCTGCGGCCGAAACCAAGACCGGTTTGGCTTGATTCGATCTGGCCGCCTTGGAGGCTGCCGTCTTAAGCCCCGCGACCGTCGCTGGGATATTCGTCGGAGCCCACTGGTCCGCTCGCGCTCGAAGCGGAAAAATCACTCCCACCCCAAAAAGAGCGGCAACGACTTGAGCTTTCACGTTTTTCATTTCTGTTTTTACCTCTTCATACGATTTCAGCGCCTGACAGCGCATCATATCTATTCTAGCAACCGCCTGGGAAAACCCACATGGGTCAAAAGTCCTAGACGGCGGACGGCAAAGGACCCAGGACAATCGCGCAATTAAAGGCCGTGAAAGGCTGTTTCCGCCGTCAAAATCTGGACACTACGGGAAATCTAAATCTAATGGAAATAAACCTGTTGGAAATTTTAAAAAGCTTCGAGCCGCCGGATGTTTAACAGGGAGACGGACAAAGCTTACTGAAACAAGCTGCCGAAGCTGAATTTTTTCTTCTTGGAAGGAATAAGCCCCAGGTCTTTCTTTGCCGCCTCCCATTCTGATTTTTTGAGAAGCACTTGGGCCGACAAAATATCGCCGGAGGGCGATTGAGAGACCTTGTATCCCCAGAAAGGGGCTAGGACCTTGGCATGAAAAGGTTTCAAGAAATTTTGCGGGGCATCAGAAGCGTGAGCTATTCGCAAGTCAATTTCCCAAGGCCCGCCGTATTGATCGACAAAAGTCTCTTTCGCCAAAATAGCATCTGGGTTTTTAAGGCTTTTCTTTTTTGCCTTGGCTTTTAAGCCGTCCCAATCCACGTTAGCCTGTAGATTGAGCGCTTGAATTTTCTGACAATCGTTGGAAGAATCTTTTTTGACGCAAACAAAATAAGTAAAAGTACCGATTTGCTGGAAACGGTAATGATGACCTTTGACGGAAACCAAGTAATCAATGGTTTTAGAGGAACCCTCTTGCGAGGAAGCGGAAAGGAGAAACCCTATCGAGGTCAAGACTAATAGTAAGCCCCACAAAAAAGGAAGGCGTGTGCGGCTCATGGCAAGGGCATTAAAACGGAAGCGACCGCTTGGCAGGCCATGGCCTTGCCTTCTCCGATGGAATCAAGACCTTCATGGGTTTTGGCTTTGACGTTGATGGATTGTTCGGGAAGACCTAAGAGGGAAGCCAGCGAAGTTTTTATCGCTCCATAATGGGGTTTCAGTTTCGGCTCTTCCGCCAAAACATTGATATCGACATGGGAAATTTGAGCCTTTTTTTGCGCGACTTTATCCATGATGGCCGCGATAATTTCCTTGCTTGCGATTCCCTTGATTTTTGGGTTGTCCGGCGGGAACATTATTCCAATTTCCCCTTCCCCCAAGGCGCCTAAAATAGCGTCTCCAACCGCGTGCAAAACAACATCTCCGTCCGAATGCCCTAAGAGCCCCTTGGAGTGACTAATCTTAATTCCCCCCAGCCACAAATCTCGACCCGCCACCAATTTGTGAACGTCATAGCCAATTCCCACGGAGATTTTCTTTTGCCCTCCCATTCGCTTTTCCATCAAGCTTTCCGCCATAACCAAGTCCTCTGGAGTAGTTATCTTAATATTTTCATAAGACGCCGTCACCACCTTCACCCGGTGGCCGGATTTTTCGACCAATTGGCTTTCATCGGTCGCGTTTTTTTCATCCGCGAACTTCTGAAGGGCTTCTTCTAAAATCTCCCGACGGTAGCATTGGGGGGTTTGCGCCATCCAAAAGGAACTGCGCACCGGGGTCGCCGAAACCCAAAGCTGTTTATTGGTTACTTTTTTGAGGGTATCTTTCACCGCTACCGCCGCTACCGCCGCCCCCGATTCGTAGGCTTCTTCCAAAACCTCATGAATCACCTGCGGGGTAATCAAGGGCCTGGCTCCGTCATGAACAGCAATTAAATCAACATCCTCGGGAACCGCTTTAAAACCGCGCCGCACCGATTCCATCCGAGTCGCGCCGCCTTCGACCAGCTTAACCTTATCGGAAGAAAGCCTTTTTGAATGTTCTTTGATGTTTTCTGCCGTCGTCACTAAAATGACGCCTTCAATTTCAGGCGTGTCCAAAAAAGCCTTGAGCGACCATTCAACCACGGTTTTCCCCGCTAAAGGCAAAAACTGCTTGGGCTTTCCCATCCGGGATCCAGAACCGGCGGCGACAATGACGGCAAACGAACGCATTAAACGGCCTTCTCTTCGGCTTGGGCGGCGCGCGCTTTCGTGAAAATCATGCGCCCGGCCGAGGTTTGAAGAATGGACATAACGACGGCTTCCACGCGCTTACCGATATGCCGACGGCCGTCATCAACAACCACCATGGTCCCGTCATCCAAATAACCAACCCCTTGTTCTTTTTCTTTTCCTTCTTTCATCACGAAAACCGCCATGTTCTCTCCCGGCAAAGCCACAGGCTTAAGCGCAAGCCCTAAATCGTTGACATTGAGACAAACGACCCCTTGAAGAGACGCCACCTTATTAAGGTTAAAATCAGTAGTGAGAACTTTCGCTCCCAGATCGCTGGCCAAGCGCACAATTTTACCATCCACGGATTTAATATCAGCAAAATCAGTATCAATGATTTTAACCGGCAGTTCTGAATTCTCCTGAAGACGCGACAAAATATCCAAACCCCGGCGGCCTTTCGCGCGTTTCATGGAATCTGAGGAATCCGCCAACAAATTAAGCTCGGACAAAACAAAGCGCGGGACGATAAAGGTTCCAGAAAGGAAATGCGTTTCGGCAATGTCCACGAGCCGCCCGTCAATCACGGCGCTGGTATCCAATATTTTGAGATCAGCGCCGCGTTTTTTTCCCATTTTTAGAATATCTTTGTCTAAATCGTCAAACTCGGGCAATTTGCGAATCGCCAAAATCATACCGAGGACCGCAAACGCAAAATAACGGAGAGCGGCATAATGGGCCCAAGCGGCATAAAGCGCATTATTGCCGATTTGAAAGACCGTATAATCCACAAGCTTGGCGACAATGATACCGCCGGAAGCTCCCAAGATTCCGGAAATCATCGTCAGCAAACTAATTCCAGCGACCAACATTTCAAAACCGACAATGACAAGACCCACGACCAGCCCTACCATAAGACCGCGCCAATCTTTCGTAATCTCAAAATACACAATCGCGGGACAAGCCAACACAATTAAAGCTCTAAACATCCATAGCATCATTTTATTTCCCTCCAAAAAGCGCTGAAGAGGCTTGCTTCAAATCCAAGACTGAAAGCGCTTGAACCGAAGTCAACCCATCTCCCTTTCCCTTACCGCCCGGCGTTAATACTTTTTTAAACCCCATCTTCCCCGCTTCCTTCAGTCTCTGATCCATCCGGGAAACGTTGCCGATGTCTCCTAACAAACTGACCTCCCCCATAACGGCCATGTCTTTGGGAACCGGGGCGTCATACGCGGAGCTTAAAACCGAAGCGCACACCGCCAAGTCCAAGGCCGGATCGCTGATTTTAACGCCGCCGGCAAGATTTAAAAACACGTCTTTATCCTCAAGCCTTAAGCGCAAATGTTTCTCCATCGCAGCCAATAAGACGAGAACACGATTGAGATCAAGCCCGGTCGCCATGCGCCGGGGAAGAGGGTATTTGGTTGAGACAACCAAGGCTTGAACCTCAATGAGAACGGGGCGAGACCCTTCCATCGCAACTGAAATCGCCCGGCCTGGTTTTTCATTTATTTTATTTCCATCGTAAAATAATGAGGAAACGCTTTTAACTTCTTTGAGACCCAAGGCGCTCATCTCAAA
This sequence comes from bacterium, assembly GCA_021796015.1. The sequence continues at coordinate 6,730 of JAJYOT010000021.1, read as the reverse complement.
AAACCCCGCCTCATCCGTCGGCCCAAAACGGTTTTTCTGCGCCCGCAAAACCCGAAAGACGTCTTGGCGTTCCGAATCAAAATAGAGAACGGTGTCTACCAAATGCTCTAATACTCGGGGACCCGCGACGCTTCCATCTTTCGTTACATGACCCAAGAGGCAAGCTGAAATCCCTTTATTTTTGGAAAAGCGCAAAATTTGAGCGGCGCACTCCCTGACTTGGGCGACGGTTCCGGGGCTGGAATCGAGATCAGGATGATAAACGGTCTGAATGGAATCGAGAACTAAAACCTCCGGTTCAAAACTCCCAAGAGCCGTGATAATTTTGGTCAAATCAGTTTCCGATAAAAGAGAGAGTCGGCTTTGAGCGAAGTTTAAACGCTTGGCCCGACTTGAAATCTGTTCCAAAGACTCTTCTCCGGAAACGTAAAGAACCTTGCGTCCGGCTTCGGACAAAAGCGCCGCCGCTTGAAGCGCTAGGGTTGATTTTCCAATTCCCGGCGGTCCCGCAAGCAAAGCAATTTGCCCTTTGACTAACCCCCCTCCAAGCAAACGGTCGAGCTCCAAAATTCCCGTAGGGAGACGAACCGAAGGCTCGGGCTGAATATCCGCCAAGGGAATGACTTCAGATGAGAAATCAGTCAAGAGGCGCGAATGATTTTTGACGGACGAAGAAGAGATTTCCTCCACTACTTCCTCAACCAAGGAATTCCAGGCCTGGCAGGAAGGACATTGCCCCAAAAACTTAGCCGCCCCAAAACCGCAACTTTGACAGCGATAAACGGTTTTTAAGCGTGGCATAACCTACTGTCCCGGATCATGATTGGGACTTCTCCCTTTAGTTCCAGCGGCGCCATAAGCCATAAGACCAAAGAGATACGAAATATCTTTATCCTCGAAGTTTAGGTGCACCCAGCCCTGAAAAACCGGTTCTTGAGCGATATCATCCACCCGGGCTCCCACGGCCCAGTATTTGTTAATCCACGCTAAAATTCCAGCATCGTAAGAAGGCTTGTCAAAATGCACGCCGTTGACGATTCGGTTTTGACCAAAATCATACGCCTGAGTAAATAGGCTAAAATGCTTGCCAATCGGATTATTGTAAAAGGGAGTCAGGGTCAGGCGTCCGCCGCCGGCCGAGCGAACAACTCCAAAGCCCAGGTCATACCATTTCCCGGTAAAGCCGAGCAAAGCGTCAATGGTATTGAGCCTTTCATAGTTATAGCCCTTGACCGTCGCGTTGGTCGGGTTCCCCATATTCTCAATGCCGCCGTAGTAATAGTGGCCGTCCCGGGGAACTATTTTGACCCCCGCATCCGCGAGTCCTCCGGCAATCGCGGGTTCATAGCGTTCGTCTAAATTCCAAAAAACGCGAAATTGATTAATGCGGCTGAGCATATCATTAGCGGTTGAAGCCGCCTCTTTAACACTGGCCAAGGTGTTCTCAACGTTCTGTTTCATTTTTGGATCGTGAAGAAGAGCCCCTACCGTTCCCTCACTGGTCGTGAGACTCGTCATCATTTCGTTAGATTTTGACAGCAAGGTGTCTAATTTGTCGGTGACAGCTCCGGTTTTGGCCATCGTCTGTTCCGCCGAGGGCTTGATGGTCGCGATCAAATCGTTAAGGTTGGCCGTTAGTTTTCGCATATTGGCGACCGACCCGCGCAAGTTTTGAACCAAGGATCCGTTCGGCCCCGGGCCGTTTAAGTCATCAAGCATCTTCTGAATGCTCCCCAAGGCATGCGCGATAGAAGCCTGAATGTCGGTTGCTTCGGTTCCAGCGACCGTCGCATTGGGAACAACGGGGCTTGAGGACGCGTGGCCCTGATCGATTTCCAGGTATTTAGACCCAATGATTCCGGTCGAACCAATCGTAAACACCGAATCTTGATAAATGGGAACGCCCTCTTTAATTGAAAGCTTAAGAACGACATGGTCATTCTCAAGACGAATATCCTCGACCTGCCCCACGTCCACGCCCGAAAGCTTAACCGCCGCGTTCCGGTTCAAATTGGAAACATCATGAAAGGTGACGTAAATAAAATAGCGCTTTCCAAAATGATAGTTTCCCAACAAAAGAATGGAAGCGGCAACGAGGGAAAGCCCCAGAGCGACAAAGGCCCCAACTTTTGCCTCAAGAGACACGAGTTCGTCCTTGTTCTTCAGTTTCCTCTGCCGGGTCGAAATCTCGCAACTTCATGTGGATGGGACCGACGCTTTTTCCATCAATAAACTGGCGCACATAAGGGTTTTTGCTTGATTTAATTTCTTCCGGAGTTCCTACCGCTAGGAATTTCCCCTCATGAAGCATCGCAATACGACTGGCGGCCTTATAGGCCAATTTCATGTCGTGCGTCACCGCGATAGAAGTCACATTTAATTTCTTTTGTAAATCCAGCATTAAATCGCTAATTACATCCGACATAATCGGGTCAAGACCCGTGGTTGGTTCATCATACAAAATATAAGAGGGGTCTGAGGCTATCGCACGAGCTAAAGCAACGCGCTTTTTCATTCCTCCCGATAACTCCGAGGGCTTAAGATCTTCGACATCCTTAAGCCCCACCAGTTCCAGTTTTTCGGAAGCAATTTTTCGATAACGGTATGGCGGGATCTCGGTCAAATAGCGAAGTCCGAAAGAAACGTTTTCCCAAACGCTTAAAGAATCAAACAAAGCGCCTTCCTGAAACAAATACCCAATTTTTTGGCGATAGCGCGCCCAATCTCTATCATTTTTTAAACGCCCGATTTCTATTCCATCAACGGCAATGGTTCCATCATCAGGCGCGGTCAGGCCAATGACGCATTTTAAGAAGGTGCTTTTGCCCATTCCGGAGCCGCCGATAATAATCAAGGTTTCCCCGGTCTCGACCGCCAAGTCAATACCGCGAAGAATATGGCGATACCCGTAGCTTTTTTTAACGCCTTTAGCCTCAATCATGTAATTCCCAAAGCAACCAAAATCGCCGTTACGAAATAGTCCAAGATCAAAACGGAAACCATGCTGATGACGACCGCCGCCGTCGTTGATTTGCCGACTCCCTCCGCCCCGCCTCTGGTTTCAATTCCCTTAAAGCAACAAATCAAGGCAATGGCAAAAGCAAAAACGTAGGTTTTAATATAGCCATGCACAAAATGACGAATGCGCATATTGTCGATAATATCGTGCCAATAGACATTGGGCGCAATGCCAAATTTTATCTTGGCGACCAAATATCCGCCCGCGATGCCCGAAAAATCAGACATCACCGTGAGCAAAGGCAAAACAATCAAAAAAGCCGCGACCCTGGGGATTACTAGATAGCGAATGGGATCGGTCCCCAAGGTGTACAAAGCGTCAATTTGCTCGGTGACCTTCATGGTGCCAAGTTCCGCTGCTATCGCCGCGCCCGCGCGTCCGCTCACCACCAAGGCGGTCATCACCGGAGCCAGCTCCATCACCATGGCAAAACTGACCAAGGTACCGATAAAAAGGGGTTCGTTAAGGAAATGTTTGGAGGATTCGCCGGATTGAAGGGCCAGGACCATCCCAGTAAAAAAAGCCGTCATGACGCTGACCGGCATGGATTCAACCCCGATTCTCAGCATCTGAATCAGAATCTGCTTCCACTCAAAATAACCCGAGACAACCCAGTGGATAAGCGAGCGAACAAAAACAGCGAAACGCCCCAAGGACTCAAAGGAAACAAGGATTTTTTTTCCCAACCGTTCAAAAAGCTCGTTCATCGCTGATACACCCGCGGGACCCGCCGTGAGATAGCGCAAACAACTTCATAGGGGATAGTGTTGGAGAAATTTGCGATTTCCATGGCCGAAATTTGTTCTTTTCCTTGTTCGCCGATCAAAACAACCTCGCTTCCTATACGCGCTTCAAAAACGTCGGTTACATCAATCATCAGCATATCCATCGTCACGGTTCCTATAATTTTACAACGGCGACCTTCAACCAAGACTTCTCCTTTATTTGAGAGAGTTCGCGAAACGCCGTCAGCGTAACCCGCGCATACCGTCGCAATCCTTAAGGGTCTCGATGCGCGAAAGGTTCTTCCGTAACCCACCGAGGCGCCTTTCTCAATTTTTTTAATAAACACAATTCTCGCCTTAAAACTCAGAAGCGGCTTAAACCCCGGCCACAACCCGTATAAGGCGCCGCCCACACGCACCATGTCGTAATTCGCCTCTGGGTGATTTAAAACCCCAGCGGAATTAGAAGCATGGACCAATATTTTGCCATTTTTAAGGCCTTTGTTTTTAAGAACCTGGCTCAATCTTTGAATTTGAAGCCGTGTGAATCCAGAATCACTTTCGGCTGAAGAAAAATGCGTATAAATTCCCGCAAGAACGGCTCCGCGGCTCTTCGATAGAAAATCAATGATCTCAGAGGCATTTTGAGGGCTGACGCCGACCCGCCCCATGCCCGTGTCTATTTTAAGATGGGCCGCCAAGCGTTTCTTAAGTTTGAGTCCCATGGCATTTAACTGACGCGCCCCCTCCAAGCTTGAAACCGTGGGAATCAAGCTGAGACGAGCCGCTTCCAAGAAACTCTTAAAAGGATACAAGCTCCCCAAGATCAAGATGGGCGTTTTAATTCCGACTTGCCTCAGCGCCGCCCCCTCTTCGACCGAGGAAACTCCGAAAAAATCAGCCGCTGGATTTCCTTTTAAACGCAACCGCTCAGTCTCTTTCGCCAAAAAAACCGCGCCATGTCCATACGCATCAGCTTTTACCACAAATAAAATTTTAACTTTCGCAGGAAGCCTGCTGCGTAAAATTCTAAAATTTTCGTGGAGATAAGAAAGATTAACTTCGGCCCAGGTAGGCCTAAAAAAACGCTTCGGTAAGAGAAGTGCCGAGGGGGTCAATCAAATTGGGCCTGAAAAGGCGCGGGTTCTTCCATTTCTGGACGAGAATCAACATCCACAAACCGGGTATATTGCCGCAAGAACATGACATTGACAATTCCCGTGGGACCTTGGCGCTGCTTTGAAATGATAATTTCCGCTTTTTTATCGTCTACGGAAGGGTCATTTTGCTTATAGTAAGCCTCTCGGTAAATAAAGGCAACCAGATCGGCATCTTGCTCCAAGGCGCCGCTTTCTCTTAAATCCGAAAGCTGCGGACGACTGTCGGAACGACCTTTTTCCTCCGGACGGCGGGACAACTGCGACAAGGCAATGACCGGAATATTTAAGTCGCGAGCTAAATATTTAAGACCGCGAGAAATTTCCGACACTTCCTGTTGGCGGCTCTCCATTCTTGAAGAACTGCCGCGCATGAGCTGAAGGTAGTCAAGAATGACCAAATCCAAGGATTTCCCTTTTCGGCGCAAATCAACCGTCAATTGTCTCGCGATTGAGCGCACGTTTAAAACAGAAAGACCCGGAGTGTCCACGACATAAAGAGGCGATTCGGAAAACCGGGCGGCGGCATTGGTCAAATCCGTCCATTTTTCCCTTGGGAAAAACCCAGTTTTTACTTTTTGGAGATCCACCCCCGCCTCGGCCGCGATCATGCGCTCCATAATCGCGTGCTTGGACATTTCCATCGAAAAGAAAAGAACGGTCTTCGGTTCCTTTGCCAGTACAACGGAAGAGGCGATGTTCAAAGCCAAGGCGGTTTTTCCCTGGCTAGGGCGAGCGGCAATAAGAATCAAATCCGATTTTTGAAAACCGGTCGTCAAACGGTCAAAATCCCTCAACCCCGAAGAAATTCCAGTCACAGCCGCCTTTCTCTTATGCGCCGCCTCAATGGTCGCAATTACCTCGTGCGTCAACTCTTCAACGGAGGCAATTCCGCGGGAAACTTGTTTTTCCGACACTCTCAAGACCGCTTCTTGGGCCTCGTCCAATATTCCAGACGGCTCCTTGGCTTCTTGGTGGCACTCAGCCACGATTTGAGTCGCGACCGAAATTAATTCTCTTAAAATAGATTTATTTTTGACGATACGGGCATAATAATCAACATGAGCGGCGGTCGCAACCTTGTGGACTAAGGCAGTCAACCCCGCCATTCCGCCAATGTCATCTAAGGACTTAGACTTTTTTAATTCCGCGGCCACAGTCACCAAATCCACTGCTTCCCCGCGTTCATAAATCGCCGCCATCGCGGAAAAAATGCGCCGATGGGCCTCTTGGTAAAAATCTCTTTCCGAAAGGATATCGAGAGCTTTTTCAACGGCATTGCGCTCGATGAGCATCGAGCCCAACACCGCCCCTTCGGCTTCGATATTTTGAGGCGGGAGATTCACGTCAAGTTGCGCCATAAAAAAAACTCCAGCCAATTGGCTACGTCAAAAAGACTTTGCGAGGTGGGTCTTATTCTCGCGCGGTGACAGTGACCTTAATTTTGGCCGTCACATCGGACAAAAGTCTCAAGGGCACTTCATAAGAACCGGTCGCCTTAAACGGGGAATCAATCATCACGGATTCTTTTTTAACGGAATAGCCGCAAGTTTTAAGGCTTTTAACGATTTCAGTTTTCCCGACGGAACCGAAAAGGCGGCCTTCCGGGCTGGCCGGTTGAGAAAAAGACAAGCTGACTTCCGCTAATTTTTGAGCCAAGGATTTGGACTCTTCAAGCTTTTCGGCAAAAATCTTCTCGCGTTTGGCGCGGCCCTTTTCCCACCCTTTCAAAGCGGATTCCGTCGCTTCAACCGCCAAACCCCGAGGAAAAAGATAATTGCGGGCGTAACCAATCGAAACCTGCTTAACTTCGCCCGCACGGCCCAAAT